>CAZBJP010000004.1:208-35750 GCA_964492205.1 uncultured Sediminibacterium sp. | reverse complement strand
ACGAATTGAAAGAATTATTGAATTTTTAAATCAACAACCTAAGGATAACTTTTTGAGACATGCTTTGGCTCTAGAATTTATTAAAATTGGTGAATTGAACAAGGCTAAATCTTTGTTTACTGAAATCCTTACAGATTCCCCTGATTATGTGGGCTCTTATTACCATTTAGCAAAATGTTTGGAAGCTTTACAAGAGAAAGAGGCAGCTATAGAATGGTACGAAAAAGGAATGGCAGCTACCAAATTGGCTAAGGATGATCATGCTTACAGAGAATTATTAGCCGCTTACGAAGACCTTGTTTATTAAATTTTACTTTTTAACAGTCATTTCATTAACATTTTACAAGTCAAGTCTTTGACTCAATTTTTGATCAATAAATTGAAAGAAATGTTCTGGTTTATAGGTGCGCCATGCCTTGATTTCCATCAGTTCGATAAAACGATTCAATTTGCGTAATAAAAAATCATGTTGTGCTGCTGGATTGAAATTAATCAAAACAGCCCAACCATCTTCATCAGATAATTCTTCATAGAATTCCTCATAATAATCTTTATCTCCACTGTGGAAATTGAATACATTTTCTGCAATCAAAATGAATTTAATAATACCTTCTGACATTAATTTATCTATGACTTCTCTTTTCAATTCCATGATATCATTCTCTATGGTATCATTCCATTCGCCAATGAATTCAATTATTGTAAATCTGGCATCATAGTCTGTATACAAGATTTTCAAATACAATGTTTTACTTCCAAATTCATCCCACTGTGGATGTATATAGTAATTGTAAACTGTTTGTGAAAATTCAAATTCACTATAAGTTCTTCCGTAAAAGATTGACTTTGGATCTGCCTCTGCGGTATAGAGATGGCGCCAATGATAATAGGGTTCTATGTCGTGCATCTTTCCCTAGTGTTTACTATGGTATTCAATCAAGCCATCCATAGGTGATTTAACAATTTTTCCTAATTCAATTTCATAGCCTATTGCTAATTGTTTTAACACATCTCTAAAACCATATGCAACACTGCCTACAAAATGTATTGGGTACAACCAAGACTCATTGAGTTTATTCAAATGAGTGAAGAAGAAGTCGTTCAATCCATCCTCAATGATATTCTCTACCATATAATGCCCTCTGTTTTCTACTAAGAAATCTGTAAAACTTGCGATATAACTATTAGGTGTAGGTGCTTTATAAACCTTGTTTAAAATACCAGCTCTATCTACATTATATTTCTTTTGAAATATATTCATGAGCTCCTCATCGAATGTTTTATATAAAAAATATTGCAAGACTTTCTTTCCTAAATAGGCGCCACTTCCTTCATCGCCTAATACATAACCAAGTCCTGGACTGTTTTTGGTAATTTTTTTTCCGTTATAAAAACCTGCATTTGAACCAGTGCCTAAAATACAAACTAACCCTTTTTGATCTTGACATGCTGCTCTTGCTATTGCCATTAAATCTGTTTGAATATCTAATTGAGCATTTTTGAAAACTGTTTTTAAAGCTTTTTTTAAGATGACCACATTGTCTGGGTTGCTTAAGCCAGTACCATAAAAATAAATGGCTTCAACTTTAGATAAGTCTGTTTTTTTCTGAAATGTTTTTTCAAGTAATTGTACAATGGCCTCAAGACTTAAAAAATAGGGACTGATACCAGTTGTTTTTATGGTTTGTCTCTTACCATTTTGTACTAAAGTCCAATGGCATTTTGTGGCACCGCTATCTGCTATTAAATATGTCTTTTTCATGTTAGTTGAACTAAGGCATGAAATTAGCTATTTCATTTTGAATTGATGTAAATTTGCATAGAATTCATACAATATGCAACAAAATCAGCCTCGTTCTACCCAGACAAGTTGGGTAAGTCCAATCACTTATGCAGTCGTACTTTTATTAGGTATTGGGATTGGAATTTTTTTAAAAGGTAGTTTCTCTATTGGGTTGCCTTCCTTTAATAAAACTACAGCGATGGATGAGATCATTGAATTAGTTAAGTCAAAATATGTTGAGCAAGTTAATCTTGATAGTACTCAAACAAAATTAGCAGATTTTTATTTAGCTCAATTAGATCCGCATTCTGTGTATATTCCACCTGCAGATTTAATGGAAGTGAATGAACAACTACAACCTAATTTCAAAGGAATTGGGATAGAGTTTCAACAATTTAGAGATAGTGTTTTTGTGGCTTATGTGATGCCGGATGGTCCAGCTGCTAAGGCAGGGTTAAAAACAGGGGATATACTTTTAACTGCGGATGATACGGTTAAATTATCTGGAAGCAAATTAGATGGAGAAGCGATTAAGCGAAAAATTAAGGGTCCAGCTGATCAAAATTTGAAATTAGCGGTCTTACGCAATCAGCAAAAAATAATTTTTAATTTAACTAGGGCTTCGGTGCCTGTTTCGCCAATTGATGCTGCCTATATGATTAGTGATACAGTTGGTTATATCAAAATTGACAAGTTTGCAGATAGGACATACGAATCATTTATGCAAGCATTAGAACCCTTGTTGCAAAAAGGAATGAAGTCTTTAGTGATCGATGTAAGAGGCAATGGAGGTGGATTGTTATCAGAAGCCGTAGCTATAGCGGATGAATTACTACCTGGCAATAAATTGATAGTTTATACCGAAGGTTTACATGCACCAAGAGTTGATTATTACAGTAAGAGAGAAGGATTGTTTGAACAAGGTGGATTGACCATTTTGATTGATGAAACTTCGGCATCTGCAAGTGAAGTGCTCGCTGGAGCTTTGCAAGATTGGGATCGTGCTAAAGTAGTGGGTAGAAGGTCTTTTGGAAAAGGATTAGTGCAACAACAGTTTAGGTTGTCGAATGGAGGCGCTTTAAGATTGACGACCGCGAGATATTATACCCCATTAGGTCGAAATATTCAGCGTCCATATCAAAATGGTAAATTAGCTTATGAGCATGATTTTTTAGAAAGAATAGAGCAATCCAATTGGGGAACAAAGGATACGGCATCCATTGGAAAAGCCTATAAAACAGCTAAAGGCAACACCGTTTATGATGGCGGGGGGATCATTCCTAATCATTGGATGCCAATTAATGCATTATATACAGATACAAATTTTATTCAACTATACTCAAAGGGCACTATGAATGAGTTTGTACTGCATTATTATATTAACGCTTATAACACAATTAATAGCTATAAGACTGTATCCTCATTTGTAGCGGCATTTTCAAAGCAAGATTTAACAAAATCATTGGATCAATATTTAAAAAGTACACAAAAACGTGGCTTACCTGCTTCATTGCTTAGCAATGCATTAGTACAACAACAACTTGTTGCCTACTTGGCAAGATGTAAGTGGTATAAGCAAGGATATTATGAAGTACTTAATCTTATGGATAAGAATTTTATAGCTGCTGTCCGTTTCTAACCACTTTATGATTTTTGTCATAAATAAGCATGAGTGGCATCATAAATACCTTCATGTATTGAATTGAACTTTGCGCTTTATCTATGCAAGAAAAATGCTACCACTGCGGAGCCGATTGTGATACAGCCATTCAAATAGAAGAAAAATACTTTTGTTGTGATGGTTGCAAAACAGTATACCAATTATTGGATGAAAATGGGATGTGTCAATATTATGATTTGACCAACATGCCTGGGCTCACTGCAAAAGGTATTTTTACTTCAGAGAAGTTTAATTATTTAGATAATCAAGTGATTCAAGATCAACTGCTTCAATTTAAGCAGGGGGATCAGGCGCATGTGGTATTTTATCTTCCTCAAATACATTGTGTGAGCTGTGTCTGGTTACTTGAAAACTTACATAAAATCAATCCAGGCATCATTCAGTCTCAAACTAATTTCGAGAAGAAAGAAGTTAAAATCATTTTCCAGCCCTCTTTGATTTCATTAAAGCAAGTGGTGCAACTGTTGTCTTTTGTAGGGTATGAACCAATGATTCATTTAGGTGGAAATGATTGGCAGAAAAAGAAAAAAGTCAACCGAAAGCAATTGTATAAAATTGGTATTGCTGGGTTCTGTTTTAGCAATATCATGATGTTGAGTTTCCCGGAATATTTATCAGATCAGGTAATGGACTTGGGTAATTTAAGACCTTTCTTTATTTACTTGAATTTGTTATTATCCTTACCTGTGTTATTCTACAGCGCAAGTGATTTTTTTATTTCAGCTTATACGGGGTTGAGACAAAAATGGTTGAATATTGATGCACCTATTGCATTGGCAATCACTGTTACTTTTGGTAGAAGTATGTATGAGATTTTGACACAAACTGGTGCTGGTTATTTAGACAGTATGTCGGGTATTGTGTTTTTTATGTTAATTGGAAGGTGGTTTCAAGATAAGTCTTATGATTCGTTTGCATTTGATAGAGATTACACTTCTTTTTTTCCATTAGGTGTGACGGTATTGAAAGCTGGAAAGGAAATTAATCAGTCTTTAAATGAAATTATAAAAGGAGATATACTTTTAGTTAGGACGGGGGAGATGATCCCTGCAGATGCTATATTAAAAGAAGGGGTTGCCTTGGTAGATTATAGTTTTGTTTCTGGAGAAAATGCCCCTATCGCTTTTGAAGCTGGCGCATTGTTATATGCTGGAGGCATTCAAAAAGGAAGAGCAATACAGGTAGAGGTTATGAAGCCAGTAGGGCATAGTTATATCACAGAATTATGGAATAGTCCCTTGTTGAAACAGTCTAAAAATGCACCAAAATCATTTGTTCATCCATGGAGTCAATACTTTACATATGTACTTTTCACCATTGCATTTATGGCTGGTATCTATTGGTGGTTGGTGGATGCTACTAAAATATTGCCTGCTGTAAGTGCTGTGTTAATTGTAGCCTGTCCTTGTTCCCTATTGCTTACAGTCACTTTTACTTATGGAAATGTGTTGAGGTGGTTGGGCAAGGCAAAGATGTATTGTAAAAATGCTTCTGTGGTAGAAGCAATTGAAAAAATTGATACCATTGTATTTGATAAGACTGGCACATTGACCAATCATGAAGCTACTAAGATGGTTTATGTAGGAGTTGAATTGACCTCGCTAGAACAGTCAATGGTCCGTTCTGTTACAAGAGAGTCTTTACATCCTTTAAGTCAGATGATATATCAATTACTGACTGATGCGAAAGTTGAATTGGTTCAGGTAGATCAAATTCAAAATAGCGTCGCAAAAGGTACTATTGCTCAATCGCAGGGGCATTCAATCATGATTGGTTCAGTTAAACTTTTATTAGCTGAAGGGGTTGAAGTAAATGCGGATTATGACCAATCAGTAGTTTGTATTGCAGTTGATGGGCTATTTAGAGGTTTCTATAAAGTGAACCATGCTTATAGGGAAGGTGTGTCTACCATGATAAAACAATTACGTTCAAATGGTTATGAGGTGCACTTATTGAGTGGAGACCATACAAATGAAGGACAAAAACTTAAATTACAATTAGGGCATGATATCCCAATGTTTTTTGACCAGTCACCCACAGATAAATTAAATTATATCCAATATCTACAAAATGCTGGTAAATCTGTGATGATGGTAGGAGATGGATTGAATGATGCTGGCGCGTTACAAAAAAGCGATGTGGGGGTTGCAGTAACGGATCAGACACATTTATTTACCCCTGCGAGCGATGCAATTTTAGAAGGGCCACAAGTTACTCAGCTATTTTATTTGATCCAGTATGCTAAAAAAGCTAAAAAGATCATCACACTTATTTTTATTTTATCTATTCTGTATAATCTTGTGGGCATGTATTTTGCTACCCAAGCGTTGTTATCCCCAATGGTGGCGGCCATTTTGATGCCAATAAGTTCAATCAGTATTGTGGCGCTATCTGCGTTGCTTTCTTACAGCTATGCAAAGCCTATTAAAGGCTAATTTTCAAAATATGATATAAATCATTTTTCACTTTGACAAAAGTCATAAAACCACAGATGTTAAGCAAATAGCTTTGTCCAAAACAGGTGTATGAGTGTATTTATTATTTTAATTATTACCAGTGTGTTAGTGGCAGGAGGTTTTTTAGCGGCCTTTTTATGGTCAGTTAAATCTGGCCAAATGGATGATGATTATACACCCTCTATCAGGATTTTATTTGAAGACGAAATAAAAACTAAACAATAACCATACAATTTAGCATTATGCAAGTAGAAAGTTTTCAGTACGACAACAAAACAGTGAGGAACTTTGCTATTGCCACCATTATTTGGGGAGTAGTAGGGATGACTGTTGGTTTATGGGTTGCATTACAACTTGTATTTCCAACAACATTGAATCTTCAACCATTTTTTAGTTTTGGACGTATCAGACCACTACATACCAATGCAGTTATTTTTGCATTTGTAGGAAATGGAATTTTCATGGGCGTTTACTATTCATTACAACGTTTATTAAAAGCAAGAATGTATAGTGATCTCTTAAGTAAAATTCATTTTTGGGGATGGCAGTTAATTATTGTTGCTGCAGCTATTACTTTGCCATTAGGAATTTCAAGTGCAAAGGAATACGCAGAATTAGAATGGCCCATTGATATAGCGATTACACTTATTTGGGTTGTGTTTGGATGGAATATGTTTGCAACGATTATCAAGCGAAGAGAACGTCACTTGTATGTAGCTGTTTGGTTCTACATAGCCACATTTGTAACTGTTGCTGTATTACACTTGGTGAATTCATTTCAATTACCAATCTCTTTTTTCAAGAGTTATGCATGGTATGCAGGAGTACAAGATGCTCTGGTGCAATGGTGGTATGGACATAATGCC
Source organism: uncultured Sediminibacterium sp. (assembly GCA_964492205.1). GTDB lineage: Bacteria > Bacteroidota > Bacteroidia > Chitinophagales > Chitinophagaceae > Sediminibacterium. The sequence goes on along the minus strand of CAZBJP010000004.1, from coordinate 28,964 downwards.
GTTGCCTTTTTCTTGACAACACCTTATTTGGGTTTGATGTATTATTTTATGCCAAAAGCGGCGAATCGTCCTGTATTTTCTTATAAATTATCCATCATTCACTTTTGGGCTTTAATCTTCTTATATATCTGGGCAGGCCCGCACCATTTATTGTATACAGCTTTGCCTAACTGGGCGCAAAGCTTAGGGGTGGTTTTTAGTTTCATGTTGATCTTCCCAAGTTGGGGTGGTATGATCAATGGTTTATTAACTTTAAGAGGTGCATGGGACAGAGTGCGTGAAGATGTGATTTTGAAGTTTATGGTGGTTGCGGTGACTGCTTATGGTATGTCTACATTCGAAGGCCCAATGTTATCATTGAAAAATATCAATGCCGTAGCACACTATACCGATTGGATTGTTGCACACGTACATGTGGGTGGTTTAGGTTGGAATGGCATGTTGACATTTGGAATCTTGTATTGGTTGATTCCAAGAATGTATAAAACTAATTTGTTCTCTCTTAAATTAGCGAATGCCCATTTCTGGTTGGCTACTTTGGGTATTTTATTCTACGCTATTCCAATGTATTGGGCAGGATTCCAGCAAGCTTCAATGTGGAAGGAATTTACACCTACAGGTCAATTGAAGTATCAATTCCTTGAAACAGTAACTTACATGCGTCCATTTTACGCGATGCGATCTTTGGGTGGTCTATTATACCTTGTTGGTGCAGTTTTAGGTATGGTGAATTTATTTAAGACAATTGGACAAGGAACATTAGTTGCCAATGAAGATGCAGAAGCACCAGCAATGGAAAAAACTTATGAAAAGCATAAAGGCGAGCATTGGCATAGATGGATAGAGCGTAAGCCAACTCCTATGTTAATCATGTCATTAATTGTCATCTTAATAGGTGGAGCAGTAGAGATGATCCCAACTTTCTTAGTGAAGTCGAATGTGCCTACTATTAGCAGTGTGAAACCATATACACCATTGGAATTACAAGGTAGAGATATCTATGTAAGAGAAGGTTGTTATACTTGTCACTCTCAAATGATTCGTCCATTTAGAAGTGAAACAGAGCGTTATGGTGAATACAGTAAAGCAGGAGAGTTTGTGTATGATCATCCATTCCAATGGGGTAGTAAACGAACAGGTCCAGATTTAGCTAGAGAAGGTGCAGGTAATAATAAGAAATCAAATGCTTGGCATTTTAACCACTTAGATGAGCCAACAGCAATTTCTACAGGATCCGTCATGCCTTCTTATGCTTTCTTGATTGACCATGAATTAGATACAGCAACCACAGCCTCTAAAATTAAAGCAATGCAAACATTAGGAGTACCTTATGCTACTGGCTATGCAGAAATTGCAAACAAGGAACTGATGGATCAAGCTAAATTGATTGCAGCTAATTTAAAGCAAGATGGTATAGAAGTAGGACCTAATAAAGAAATCATATCTGTGATTGCTTATTTACAAAGATTAGGAACAGATATCACAAAAAAATAACCATTAAAAAACTAAGCTATGTTCAGTTTTATTAAAAAATATACCGAGACGATGGAGCATTCAACCATCTATCCCATTTTTTCATTACTTGTATTTGTGGTGTTTTTTGTGGGTGTTTTATGGTATGTTAAAGTGATGGATAAAAAAGAAGTAGAAACGATTAAAAATCTACCCTTAGAAAACTAATCACCTCCTAAATTTCAAACTATGTTAAATAAGAAATATACTTTTATGATTGCGTTAGCAGGACTTTCAATTATTCCAGCTATAGCGCAGGATGCCCAAAAAACGGCTTCGAGTACAAGCACAACTAATTATATCGAATACTTGGTATTGATAGTTGCATTATTGTTAGTTGCTGCAATTTGGCTTTTATCATCTGTATTGATGATGCTCTCAAAGAAAGTAGTTGAGATCGCAAAACAAAATAAGACCCTGACAATTATTTTAACCCTATTTGCTGCTGGTTTTGTAAGCCCAGCGATTGCACAAGATGCTGCAACAGCAACTGATGAAACCGCTGCTGTTGCTAGTTCAAGTGCATATTATGGAGGTTTGTCTTCACTATCGTTTTGGACTCTTTCAACAGTATTAGTGTTGGAATTAATAGTTATATTCTTGTTGATTTATTTTATTCGCAACCTATGGCGTATTCTAAATCCTGTACCTGAGACCTCAAAAGGAGAAGCTAAAATAGCTACCTCTTGGATTAAATCAACTTGGGCTAGTTTGGACAAGAAATTTTTTACTAAAGCTGCTCCAATTGAAAAAGAAGCAGACATTATGTTAGACCATGATTATGATGGAATCAAAGAATTAGATAACGCATTGCCGCCATGGTGGAAATATGGCTTTTATATTACCATTTTTGTTGCCATTTTTTACTTATTGAAATTTGAAGTTTGGCATACAGGTATGAACCCAACCGAAGAGTATAATACAGAGATGGCAGAAGCAAAAGCAGAAACAGATGCGTATTTGGCTTCTATGAAAGAAAATGTGGATGAAAAAACTGTAGTGATGTTAGATGCGGCTGGTATTGCTGCTGGTAAAATATTATACACGAAGACTTGTGTTGCTTGTCATAGTCCAAATGGAGCTGGTGGTGTGGGCCCAAATTTGACTGATAATTATGCGATTCATGGTGCAAGCATTCAGGATATTTTTAAGACGATTAAGTATGGTTATCCTGACAAGGGAATGCAGGCATGGCAATCTAATTTTTCACCTGTTGAAATGCAGCAGTTAGCAAGTTTTGTGAAGTCATTGGTGAATACTAATGTGGCAGAGGGTAAAGCGCCTCAGGGCGATTTGATCAAAGATGCCGCTACTGCTCCAGTAACTGATTCAACTAAAGTTGCAAATACATTAACAAAATAATGTACAACAACCACAACGATATTAACACAAAGGATAATGAACGTGTAGCCGAATTAAAAAAAGAGTTGCTCGATCAGGACTTTCGTGATTCGGTGGGTACGATAAGTAAAGAAGGAAAAAGAAATTATATCTTTCCACAAAAGCCTTTTGGTAAACTATATAATTTAAGATCTTACTTTAGTTATTTCTATTTAGTATTATTTTTTACGCTTCCTTTTATAAAAATTGATGGCGAGCCAATCTTTTTATTTAATGTACTAGAAAGAAAGTTTATCTTTTTTGGTCAAATATTTTGGCCACAGGATTTTTTCATATTCGCAATAGGATTATTGACGTTTTTGGTTTTTGTGATTCTATTTACTGTAGCTTTTGGGCGTTTATTTTGTGGTTGGGCATGCCCGCAGACCATATTCATGGAAATGGTCTTTAGGAAAATAGAATACTGGATCGAAGGGGATGCTAATCAGCAAAGGAAACTTAAGGCAATGCCTTGGAACGCAGAAAAGATAAGAAAACGTATTACAAAGATTGTGGCATTTTTTTTGGTTTCATTTTTAATTGCTAATTTTTTCTTAGGCTATGTCATTGGTATTGATCGAGTGGGTTTAATGATTCAAGAAGGCGTGTTTGTTCACTTTGGTGTATTTAGTTCCTTGTTGATTTTTACCATGATCTTCTTTTTTGTATATTATTGGTTTAGAGAACAGGTATGTTTAATTGTTTGTCCATATGGTCGTTTACAAGGTGTACTACTAGATCGAAATTCTATTTTAGTTGCTTATGATTATGTGAGAGGAGAGCCAAGAGGTAAATTAAGTGATCCTTCAGAAAATAAAGGGGATTGTATTAATTGTAGCGCTTGTGTACGTGTTTGTCCAACTGGGATAGATATTAGAAATGGTACACAGCTAGAATGTGTGAATTGCACTGCTTGCATTGATGCTTGTGATGAAATTATGGATCATATTAACAAGCCAAAAGGATTGATTAGGTATGCGTCTGAAAATAATATCGCAAAAAAAGAAAAAACAACTTATACATGGAGGCTAAAGCTATACACTGGAGTTCTTTTAATATTACTTTCTTTTTTAGCTGTTTTATTAATCACAAGGGATGATGTGAGTGCAAGGGTTTTGAGGACACCTGGACAGATGTATCAAAAAATGTCTGACAACAAGATTAGTAATTTGTACAATATCAAATTAGCAAACAAAACCAGGAAATTGATTCATTTAGACCTTAAATTAGAAAATGTAGAAGGGGAGATAAAGCTAATAAATCCTGTGGATGTGCCTAAAGAATCATATTATCAAACCAGTTTTTTTGTAATCCTAAAAAAAGGTGTGATTAGAAAAAGAAAGACAGAACTAAAAATTGGGTTATATAACAGAGGTACACGTGTAGAAACAGTATCTGCTATTTTTATTGCACCCTCTTTATAAAATTAAATAATATGAAAAAGATCAACTGGGGACATAAAATTATATTCATCTATAGCGCTTTTGTGTTTGGTATATTATTTATGGTTTATCAATCATCAAAACAGAAGTTTGATCTAGTTGAAAATGATTATTACGCTGCTGAATTAAAATATCAGGAAGTGATCGATGCATCTGCAAGAGCAAAAATGTTAGGAGGTGAATTGATTGTTAAGTACGAGGCGGATTCAATTAAATTAACACTCCCTGTTGTATTCAAAGGGGTGAATGTAAAAGGAAAAGCACATTTATATTATGCAGCTGATAAAAAACAGGATTTGAGTTTTGATTTTGAAACATTAAATGCATTTGTTGCTTTTAAAACAGAGAATCAAAAGAAAGGTAGTTATTCTATTAAGTTAGACCTTGTAAAGTCTGGTGTTTCGTATTATTATGAGGAAAAAATATTTCTATAATCATGTTTGATAATAACTTTTTGGAGATTGGTTTTTTCATGGGTTTATTAGGAAGTGTTCATTGCATTGGTATGTGTGGACCCTTAGTAATGGCACTTCCTATTTTGCATTTGAATTCAGTTCAAAAAGTGATGGCTACAGTTCTATATCATCTTGGAAAAATTATGACTTATGGAATGCTTGGAGTATTGATTGGTCTTTTTGGAAAACAGATTCCATTGTTTAATCTACAACAGCATTTAAGTATTGTGATAGGGGGATTGATGCTTGTCTATGTATTATGGGTTTTTTATTTACATCCTAAGCGATCATTAGGTTATTTTAAAATTGATTGGATACAAAAGCCAATTGTCGGGGCTTTAGGTAAATTATTAAAGCAAAATAAAGTTGGATCATTTTTATTCATCGGTTTATTAAACGGTCTATTGCCATGTGGGATGATCTATTTGGCATTAGGTTCTGCATGGACGCATCAGTCCGTTTTGCAAAGTGGATTATTTATGGTCTTTTTTGGGGTAGGTACTTTACCTGCTTTATTGGTCGTTGCATTTGGGGGGCAGTTAATGGGTTTTGCTTTTAGACAAAAAATACAAAAAGCATTACCCTTTATGTTGTTTAGCATGGGGGTTTTATTGATATTAAGAGGTATGAATTTAGGTATCCCCTATGTCAGCCCAATGATTGACAATGGTCTATCAGTAGCCGCATGTCACAATTAAGAAAAATGAAAAAAGAACTTTTCATACAAGAATTAGAGTCGATGATACGAACGCTGGATTTTATTCAGGAGGAACAGGCATTTATCAAAAGAAAGCTAACTGATTACGTAGATATGCTTGTTGAAGCGAAGATGATTGTTTGGGCAGAAGATATGCAGCAACAAATTTTAAATCGGGAAGCGGCTTTGCAAATGATCAAAAAAGATATTTTACTGCTCAAGGCAAGTGGGGTAGTCGAATCGCTTTTGTTAAAGAAAGATAAACAACAAGTGAACTATTTAGAAAATGAATTTATCCATTGGAAACATGCTGTAGATCAAAAATTAGACGCTTTTAATTCAATTGAACATTAATTGCACAATTGAGCAAGTTTCTTTTCTTCTAAAACTGTTATTTTCCCCTCTTTTATAGCGATCAATTTTTCAGATTTAAAGTCACTTAAAGTTCTAATTAAGCTTTCAGTTGCTGTACCTGCAATGTTCGCTAAGTCCTCTCTTGAAATGGCAATTGAGAATAAGCCTGCATCTTGTTGATGATATTTTTTCTTGAGTGTCAATAAAGCATCAGCCACTCTTTTTCTCAAGCTATGGTAAGCAAGTGCGACTAATTGATCCTCTTTTTCTCCGATATTATTTGCTAGTAATTTGATTACTTTTAAGGCAATTTCTTGATGTTGCGTTAATAAATCTTCAAATTCTTTTTTTGGTATAATGCGGATGTTAGACTCTTCTAAAGTTTCTGCAAATTCAACATAAGTTTTATTTTCAAGCAAAGCAATATGTCCAAAGAAGTCTCCAGCAGAAAGTAAGCTTGTGATGAATTCTTTACCAGTTTCACTCGTTTTGTAAATCTTTACTTTACCTGACTCTATATAATAAAGTTTATTTGGATGTTGCCCTTCGGAATAGATTATTTGTTTCTTTTTATATTCAACAGTATCATGCTGTTCCAATGCATTATGCATTTCATCTTTCTTTCCTAAATCGGTCAAAATTTGATACCAGCCTTCTATACCTTTCACAGAATCGACTTGATTCCGCTTGATTTTTTCTAATCTTGTATGAATTGCATTGATTAATTCAGCATCTGTAAATGGTTTGGTAATATAGTCATCAGCCCCCATTTCCATGCCTTTTCTTAAATCGTTTCTTTCACTTTTAGCGCTTAAGAATATAAATGGGATTTTTTGTAATTCGGGTTCTTTACTAATGATTTGGTAAACGCCATAGCCATCTAAAACAGGCATCATGATATCACAAATAATCAAATCCGGATGATGCATTCTTGCCATTTCGATACCTATTTTCCCATTTTCTGCAACGATTACCTCAAATTGTGCTAGGGACAAAATCTCAGTAGTATTTTCTCTTAATGCTTCATTGTCTTCGATCAGTAATATTTTTTCCATGTGCCTAATTTACTTTAATGGTGATTTTTTTGATTGGGCAATTCGATACAGAAAATACTACCATTCTCTAACTGACTTTGGTAGCTAATTTTCCCATTTAATAATTCTATGTACCTGCCAATAATATGTAATCCTAATCCAGTACCTTGGATATTGGTCACGTTGGTTGCTCTAAAGAATCTTTCGAATAAATGTATCTGATCTTGATCAGGGATACCAATTCCTTGATCAATTACTTTAATTTGAATAGAGTCACCAAGTAGGCTAGTTTCTATTTTAATCTCTTTGTTTTCAGGAGAAAATTTAATGGCATTGGAGACCAAATTAATCAATACATGTTTTAGTATACTTGCATCCGAGTAACATGTAGTGACCTCTTTATTATTATTATTATTATAGGTTAATACTTGTCCATTTTTTAATAATACATTCATTTCATTGATAACACCTTGTATGAATAAGTTTAAATCAAAGCTTTCAAAATTCACTTCTACTTTACCTTCTTCTATCTTACCTAATGATAAAAACTCATTAAGAATATCGGTTAAGGTTTTTACAGAGGATTTAATGCGGTCAATGTGTTTATCTCGTTTTGGTTGTTCCTCTGTGGTTTCGTATTTTGCTAAAAGAGAAATAGATGAAAGGATGGTGCTTAATGGAGTTCTAAATTCATGAGAAGCCATAGACACAAATCTAGATTTAAGATCGTTCACTTCTTTTTCTTTTTCAAGCGATTTAGTTAGACTATCCTTAGATGCTTGAAGCTCTAATAATGTTTTTTGTAGTTCTTTTGTCCTTTTTGTTACTTTCTCTTCTAAACTGGCATTTAATTTATTAATTTCTTCTTCAGATTCTTGTCTTTTGGTAATATCCGATATAAAAGCAATGACATATTTTGATTCTTCAGTTTCAAAATGACCTAAACTTATTTCAACTGGGAATTCTGTACCATTTTTTCTTAATGCACGTAAGGTCATGCCCAGGCCCATTGATCTAGCTTGTGGTCTTTCTATATAACCTTCTCTGTGATGAACATGTGCATGATGGTATCTCTGTGGAATTAATTTTTCTAGTTTTTCTGAAATAATTTCTGATTCTTGGTATCCAAATAATTTATTAGCAAAATGGTTAGACATGACAATCTCACCGCTACCATTAACCACAATGATACCCATCGATGCCGAATTAAAAAGCGCCTCAAATCTAAGGTCCTTGTACTTATTATTTAGGGGCATAAAAGGGCTATTTTGGCTATGGCAAAGTTACTTAGATTAAAGTAGAAATGGCAGGAATTTATCCCTTTGAATTTCTTTTAAAATAGGTGTTGATGAGTTTAAGTTTCGCCCATTTAAAACTGCTTCATATTTGGTTAAATAATGAGCAGCCATTTGAACACTAGTAAAGTTGGCCATCACATATTCGTGACAAGTTTTTCTACTAAATTGGTCTGCATTTTTGACTGCATCGACAAGTTGATTCAAGGAATTGCTGGTGTAACCCACTTCGGGTTGAATAATTTCATGCAGTGCACCATAAGTTGTGCCAAATGCAGGGCAGCCAAAATAAAGACTTTCTACTATGGATAATCCAAATGGTTCATTCCACAAAACAGGAAAAATAAGACCTTTGGATCCCTTTAATAACTCATTTTTTTCTTCACCACCTTTCATGCCATCAAATTGGATTCGAGGGTCAAATGTGATTCTTATTCCCTGGTTAAAATTGAATCTTTTACCACCAATTACCCTTAATTTAATGTTAGCTTTTTGTGCAATTTTAATGGCACCTCGCACATTTTTAACCCTCCATGCAGCATCTCCCAAGAAATGAAAATAGTTTCTTGTATTATTCAATCCCGGATCACCATAGTCTGCTGGGTCAATTCCATTGTGCACAAAGGAGTCGCTTCCGTACCTAGTTGCGTGATTCTTTGATACAAATACGGTATTGATGTCTAATGGGTTTTGATCGTTGGTATTCCCATGTAAAGTGATAATATAGGGAATCTTTGGTGTTTCATTGACCTCGCAGTTTAAATGTACAATGTCAACACCTGCTGGTATTTGTTGGTTAAAAGGGATAGTAGAATCAAGAAAATGCACCCCTGCGAAATTGCAAAAGGAACCAGGAGCAACCAAATAGGAAACTTGATGTCCCTTTTTTACCAATTGTTTACCAAGCCACCAAATCACCCTTTCCGTGCCCCCGTATTTTTGAACAGGAATAACTGTATTATTGACAATTAAAATATGCATAATCAATATTACGATAAAAATGAATGCATGTTTAAACTTTGTTTTACAACTTATCTAAATATTTGAATTTATTTATGATTTAAGTCATAATTTCTGATAAGTAAAATCATAGGCATAACAATTTGTTCAAAATAGCTTTGCATTGATACATGGATAGCTAAGTACCTTTGTACTATTCATTATTGAATCAAGTTCTATAAAATTATTTTCATGAAACTCAAGTATTTATACTTTTTTGTATCCCTTATTTTTTTGTTAATTGCTTGTAGTCATGAAATTGCTGAATTGAATCCAAATTATCTAGCAGCGAATACGGATACATCAGTAAAAACAAATCCTATAGACACTGGAGGTAAGGGAACGCCAAATGATACGACTATCAATACATGTAGCCCAGATACGGTATATTTTGCTTCTCAGTTTTTTCCTTTAATTCAATCCAGTTGCGCAATGAGTGGTTGTCATGATGCTATCACAAAAGCAGATGGCGTTATTCTAACAGATTATACCAATATAATGAAGATTGTGAAGGCAGGAGATCCAGCAAATAGCAAATTGTATAAATCATTAATTGATTCAGATCCTAAGGATAGAATGCCCATGTTGCCAGTTCCACCTTTTACTCAAATTCAGATTGATTTAGTGTATAAATGGATAAAACAAGGGGCAAAGAACAATGCTTGTTCGAATACTACAACAAGCAATTGTGTGACAACGAATATGTCTTTTGTCAATAATGTATTACCCATTTTTGCAAGTAATTGTAATGGATGCCATAATGCAACAGCTCCTGCGGGTGGAATTAATTTGACTACATATTCAGGCACAAAAGCAGCTAGTGCAAGATTGGTTGGTTCTATTTCTCATAGTTCTGGTTACGTGCCAATGCCTTCAAGTACAACAAAATTAGCCGCATGTGATATTAATAAAATTGCAGCCTGGATTAGTCAGGGGACACTAAATAATTAATCTAAAAATGAATATAAATAAATCAAGATTTTACAGCATTATAATCGCAATTGGCATAATGAGCATAACATGGTCATCTTGTTTTTATGACAAAGGAGATGTAGTATATCCAACAGCTGCATCAACATGTGATACCACGAGTGTTAGCTACTCCAATCAAATTGTATCCATTTTAAATGCACAGTGTAATTATTGTCATGGGGCAGCTGCAAATAGTATAGGCGGTGGTATATATTTAAACACTTATGCTGCCTTAAAACCATATGTGAACAATGGCAGTTTTTTGAATTCTATTTTACAAAATGGAAAAGCATCTGCCATGCCTAAAAATGGCGCAAAGATGGATAATTGCTCGATATTAAAAATTCAGTCATGGATAAATAAAGGCGCTTTAAATAATTAGAAAAATAATACACATGAAAAAAAATCTTTTAAGTATTTGTTTTTTAACTTTTGCATTCATAGGTAATGCACAATTGTATGCGACTAAAACAGGGCAAGTTTTTTTTAATGCAACAGGTGGTGATGTTAAAATTGCAGCAGTAAATAATCAAACTGATTCTAAATTTGTGGGTACAACTGGTCAAATTATATTTGGTGTTTTAATCAAAGGGTTTAAGTTCGAAAATCAATTAATGGAAGACCATTTTAACGAAAATTACATGGAGTCTACGCAGTATCCAAAAGCAGATTTCAAAGGCTATATCACGAACATTAAGGAAGTTAATTTTGCTAAAGATGGAGATTATCCAATTAAAGTGGAAGGCAATCTAACGATTCATGGTGTAACAAATAGAGTAAATACTGAAGGAGTATTACAAGTAAAAGGAGGCAAGCCCAATATTGTTGGTTCTTTTAAAATCCCTATCAAGCAATATGGTATTAAAGGATCTTATATTGGAGATAAAATTGCATCAGAAGCAACCATTAAATTAAACTGTAAATATTAAAATTTGAAACAGCGTATAACAAATTTTTTCTTTTGCTTTGTGTTTATATTCAGTGTTGGCCATTTGAATGCACAGGATATAGATTTATTTGCAGAAAAAGATACAGTAAAGGTTAAGGATATAACTACTGCTACTTTCAAGTCGAGTAGAGTCGTGAATGGACAATCTATCGAAAATGTAGGAGTGGGTGTATTGGATTTTAAGATTTTGCATCGATTTGGTGCCATAAATCAAGGAGGGTATGAATTATTTGGTATAGATCAAGCAACCATGCGCATGGGATTAGATTATGGGTTAACCAATCGATTGATGTTAGGTGTTGGAAGAAGTACCTATCAAAAACAATACGATGGATTTGTCAAGTTTAAGTTATTGCAACAACAAACTGGATTGAAGGAAATACCAGTTGGTATAAGTTTTGTTACTACAATGATCTATAAAACTTTAAAATCAGCGCCTAACGCTCAATATATTGAGTACAGTACAGATAAAATATCTTATGCACATCAATTGCTGATTGCACGAAAATTTAATGATTATTTTTCGTTGCAAATAACACCGACATTGATACATTATAATTTAGTCGAAAGAAGTAGCTCGCCAAATGATTTTAAATCTGTCGGTATAAGTTTGAGGCAAAGAATTAGTAAAAGAGTGAATATTACTGGGGAATATTTTTATAGAATAGACAAATTGGAGGGATACCATGACCCGCTTAGTTTTGGTTTAGATATTGAAACAGGAGGGCATGTTTTTCAATTACATGTAACTAATTCTACGGGAATGACGGAGCGTACTTTTATCAATGAAACTTTGGGGAATTGGTCGAATAAGGATATTCGATTTGGATTTAATTTGGTTCGTGCATTTACATTGAAAAAACCAAAAGCTTTAAAAAATATTAACTAAATAATATGGTAAAAAAATTACTCGTTATTGGTTTCATATTGGCCTTATTCATTGCCGCTGCTGGATATTATTATGTGTTTATTTATTCAGTGCAACATCATCGTGATGTTAATAAAGAAAAAGCAATTGCCTTAACAGCTGCTGAATTAACGAATGCTTATTTAACTAATGAGCAAGCTGCAAATCAACAATATTTAAATAAAGCAATTGAGGTAAGAGGAGCAGTTGTTCATATAGCTCAAGACCAATCCTTCCATAAAACGGTACTAATTGGATCAGACATGGAGTTTTCAAATGTTTTTATCACACTAAAAGACAGTGTGGTATCTTTCAAAATAGGAGATACCATCCTTGTCAAAGCTATTTGTAGTGGTTTTTTGTCTGATGTTGTCTTGATAGATGGGGTAGTTCAACACTAATCATTTTTTTTAGCTTCTATTTTGAAAAAGTCTTAACTTCAAAATCTTAACAAAATTTTGATTGCATGAAAAGACTTTTTATTATTTCAGCTTTGCTGATTACACTGACGGGCTATGCGCAGATAAAACCAACGAGTGCACAGGATCGTTTGAAATTAATTGATCAGCGTAAAGAATTGGTCAAAAAATCAACGATCAATGAGGCCAGTTTTAGAAACATTGGGCCTAGTGTGATGAGTGGGCGTGTAGCAGATATAGAAGTGAATCCAAACGATCCAACTGAGTTTTATGTAGCTTATGCTTCTGGTGGGTTATGGCATACTTTGAATAATGGACAAAGTTTTGTGTCAATTTTTGATTCTGTAGACATATTAACTATTGGAGATATTGCAGTCAACTGGCAAAATCGTATCATTTGGGTAGGCACTGGAGAAGTAAATAGTAGTCGTTCTACTTACGCTGGTCTAGGTGTCTACAAATCAAATAATAATGGTAAAAGCTGGGACTATTTAGGTTTGCCTGAGAGTCATCATATTGGTAAAATTCAACTTTCTGATAAAGATCCAAATACTGCATGGGTAGCCGTTTTAGGTCATTTGTATTCTGAAAATAAAGAACGAGGAGTTTACAAAACAATTGATGGAGGAATGACTTGGAAACAAACTTTAGCTATAGATGCAAATACTGGCGCGGTTGATCTACAAATGGACCCAACCAATGAGCAAGTATTATATGCAGCGATGTGGTATCGTACAAGAACTGCTTCCAATTTTGAAGAAGCTGGAAAAACATCTGGCATTTATAAGAGTACAAATGGTGGTGATGATTGGACATTGATATCAACAGCTAATAGTGGTTTCCCAACAGGTGAGGGAGTGGGTAGGATTGGTTTAGCAGTGTACCCAAAAAATCCTTCTATTGTTTATGCCATCGTGGACAATAATTTCCATCAACCTGATACGGCAGTTTTAAAATATGCAGATACTTCAAAATATGTACTAAGGGATTTTAAAACATTGACAGTAGATCAGTTTTTAGCTCTAGATGACAGGAAATTAAATAATTTCTTAAAATCGCCAAGAAACGGTATTCCTGCAAAGTACAATGCAGAGAATATTAAGCAAGATGTTAAGTCTGGCAAGCTTGCTCCTAATTGTCTTTGGGACTACTTGTATGATGCAAATACAGCTTTATTTGAAACACCAATTTATGGCGCACAGGTATACCGTTCTGACAATGCAGGTTTAAGCTGGACAAAAACTCATACAAAGCCTATTGATTTATATAGTACTTATGGGTATTATTTCGGTAAAGTATTTTTGAGCCCAAGTAATCCAGATAAAATTGTGATTACAGGAGTGGGTATTTTAATGAGTACAGATGGGGGTAAAACATTTAAGGAAATTGGCAAGGAGCATGTGCATTCTGATCATCATTTTGTTTGGATGAATGGAAAGCGTGATAGCCATATGATTATTGGTAATGATGGTGGATGTAATATTACATATGATGATGGGGCACATTGGTTTAAGGCGAATACTCCTGCTGTGGCTCAGTTTTATAATATTACAGTAGATATGGCCAAGCCTTACAACGTATATGGTGGATTGCAAGACAACGGTACATGGTTTGCTTCAAGTACAACAAAGGAATCCTATGACTGGTATGATAGTGGTCACAATCCATATACTATGATTGGAGGTGGCGATGGTATGCAAGTTCAAGTAGATTGGAGAGATAATAAAACTGTATATAGCGGCTCTCAGTTCGGATTTTATGGTAGACAAAATTTAGCTACTAAAGAGCGCAAAATGGTGCGACCAATGAGAGATTTAGGAGAGCCTGCTATTAGGTATAATTGGCAAACACCAATTTTATTAAGTCGTCATAATCAAGATATTTTTTATTTTGGTTCTAATAAGTTTCATCGTTCAATGAGTAAAGGGGACAGTTTGGTGACATTAAGTAACGATCTTACTACCAATCCTGTACAAGGTGATGTACCATTTGGTACTTTAACAACAATCAGCGAGAGTCCATTGCGTTTTGGATTGATTTACGCAGGCTCAGATGATGGCAACGTGCAAGTGTCAAAAGATGGGGGTAATAGCTTTACTTTAATAAGTCAAAAATTGCCTAAGGGTTTATACATAAGTAGAGTGATAGCAAGTAAGTATAATGTGTCAAGAGTGTATGTAACTTTAAATGGCTACCGCAATGACCACTTTAATGCCTACGTTTATCAAAGTGATGACTATGGAGTAACATGGAAACAGATCATGAAAGATTTACCAGCTGAACCAGTGAATGTTATTAAAGAAGATGCGGTGTCTGATAAAATATTGTATGTTGGTACTGATGGGGGTTTGTATGTAAGTATTGATGGTGGTATCAGTTCCATGGCATGGAATAAAGGATTGCCTGCGAGTGTTCCAGTACATGACATAGAAATTCATCCAAGAGATCATGAAATTGTGTTAGGAACCCATGGGCGTAGCCTGTATATTGCTAAATTGGAAGCATTAAGAAAGCAAGTAAAATAATACTATTGATTAATATAAGCTTGTTCTTTTTGGACTAGCAAATTGAAAACTTTTTCTAAAATAGGCGAATCTGTGGCAACCACGGATTCGTCTATTTTGCTTACAGGGATAATGCGTTTTGTAGAGCTTGCGATAAATGCACCTTTTGCTGATTTAATTTCGTCTAAAGCAATTGCTCTTTCTTCCACTTGTATGCCATTTTCTAAAGCAGCTTTTAATATATTTTTTCTAGTTATGCCTTTTAAAACTTGGTCTTTTGGCGTAACTATGTGCCCTTGATCTGAAATTAAGAAAAAATTAGACCTTGGACATTCTCTTACCATGCCTTCGTGGGTGTATAAAATATCTTGTCCTCCAAAAGCTTTTAATTTTGGTTGTAAATAAATAGCCATTAAATAGTCAGTTGTTTTTACCTGAGGTAACTGACGTTGGAATGGATGGCTCATTAAAGTAAAAGGACTAATTGTAAAATCATTGGATGGCTTTGGTAAGGGTTGTTGGATAATGGTTAGTCTAGGTTGTTCCAAAGTATACCCGTCAGCACTGTCACCACCAGATACAATTAATTTTAATCCTGAATAAGGCATATTATTTTTTGCAACCAATTCCAATACTATTTTTAAGATGTCTTCTTTAGACTGTGGCACTTCCATATGCATGATGGAGGCAGACTGATACAGTCTGTCTAGATGGTCTTCTACAAATAATGGTTTATTATCAACGACCCTTAAATAATCAAAAATGCCATAGCCTCTTTGTACTAGTAAATCATTTAAAGACATACCTGTTTCGGTAAAAGCACTTATATGTCCGTCGTAATAACAATTGATGTTTTCCAAAATTTCTTGTTTTAATGCCTAAATTTACTATAAAATTAGACATTATGGGATGGTTAAAAGAATTTAAGGATTTTGCAATCAAGGGGAATGTGATTGAACTATCAGTAGCTGTAGTGATTGGGGCTGCTTTTGGAGGTATTGTGAGTTCATTGGTTGAGGATATTATTACGCCACTAATACTAACGCCTGCAATTAAAGCAGCAGGGGTAGCAGATATAGATAAATTAGCTTGGGGTGCGGTAAAATATGGAAAATCACTAGCAGCGATTATACAGTTTGTATTTATTGCTTTTGTATTATTTTTAGTAATACAAGGCGTCAATAAAGTCAAAGAAAAACAAGCAGCTGCTGATAAATTGTCTAATCAAATACCTGAAATATCCTCAACGGATAAATTATTAACGGAGATTCGAGATGCTTTAAAAAACAAGTAGTAAGATTTTTGATGCAAGTTGACCACTTTTATTCTTAATCAGAATCAGTACTTGTACTAATAGGGATCATTTGATAGATAAATCATATTTAATTTCTTTACAATAGATTTTGTAATTAAATTAAATAAGAGCTATTATGAACATCATTAGAATTTGTAGTAAGAAAATTATCGTTTTAAGTTTTATCGCTTTTTTATTTGCATCCTGTGATAAGCGAGAGGAAGAACAGGGGATGCCATTGAAATTAAGTATTGCACAAAAAATTGCCTCTACTAACGAGTTTAGTTTAATCAACGAGGCAGTAGTAAAAGCGGGCTTAAAAAGTTTATTAGACAGCCCTGGCACTTTTACTTTTTTTGCTCCTTCAAATGATGCGATGTATGCGTCTGGTTTAACAATTGCTCATTTGAATACTATGTCATCTGAACAATTACAAAAACTAGTAAAATACCAAATTCTACCTTCAAGATTGTTCTTGGAAGATTTCAAATTAGGAGTTTACTATAACGAATTGTCTCTAGGTGGTGATTCTTCTTTTGTTATAAAAAATGAAAAAGGCTTATTTGTTAATGGAATAAAAGTGACTCAAACAGATTTACTTCAAAGTAATGGCATTATTCATGTAATTGATAAAATGCTTCTTCCTGCTCAAGGTGACTTATTAGAAGTATTAGCTATGGACACGAGTTTGTCAATGTTTAATACCGCAATGTTAAGAACAGCTCAGGGCGGGACAAATTTAACAAATGCATTAGTTTGTGGGTGTAAGTTCACACTTTTTGCCCCAACAAACAATGCATTTAAATTAGCGGGTTACGCAAATATTGAATCAATAGAAAATATGGACTATAATAAAATGGTTGCATTGCTTTCTTACCACATTACAAAAGAACGCGTATTTTCTTCGGACTGGTCAAGAGATATGAAAGTGCATATGATTAATAACAGATATATCAATATACTCCAAGACGGAAGTAATTTTATGATAAAAGGGGAGTTGAATAATTCCCCAATCAATATAATCAAATATAATACAATGGCTACACATGGCGTGGTGCATTCCATTGAAAGAATTTTACAATAACAAAAGTTAAAAATGGCGCATTTTTGCTTTTGCTTTTTTATTACGTATGGTCACAATCCAATAAGTGTCATAAACTGATTCGTCAAGATCCTTGTATAGGTCTTTCTCAATTAGGAGATTGACTAACTTTGGGCTAGTATTTGAATGACCAACTATGAGATAGGTTTGGTTCTGTCTGGCTAACGTTAATAAATGATTTGCAAAATCATTTAGATGCTTTGGGTCATAGATTTGTATATCTAATTCTAAGGCTTTTGATAATGGTGTTACAGTAGATATTGTTCTATTGTAATTGGTAGAGTATATCTTATGAATAGGGTAAGACTCAAATTTATGTACCAGGCTTGCAGCTCTGTTTTTACCAATATCATTTAATGGCGGGTCAGATTGCATCATTTGAGCGCCTATTTTATTCGTGTCTTTTTCAGCATGCCTAAGAATTATAAATGTTGACTTTTGTGCACTAATATGAATTGTAAGCAAAGTAAAAATGGCTATGTAAATGGCTTTTTGATAGAACATTTTGGTATATTTTACTGCTAAATGTACCTATAATCTTTAAAATTTGAGCTTAGTTCACCGTATCTTTATTACCTCAATTAAGTAGTATATGAGTCAAACGGGTAAAATCAGTTGGGGTGCTGGACTAGGATCATTTTTATTTCTTTTGGTGCATTTTATTCCTGATTTTGGGGGTGCAGACGTCATGGGGGCACAGTGGTTATATATTGCAATAGTAGATTGTTTGATACTTGGGTATATTTTATTGAATAAAAAAGAATACACCACTGCAATTGATGCAATTTTAAATTTAAAATTCACACTTGTATATAGTTTTTTAGTTGTTTGGGCGGCAGTGTCTTTATTTTATGCATTAAATGGAATTGAGACATTGGTTTGCTTCGCTCGACTTGTAAGTACTTTTTTAATCTTTATTAATTTATCCATTTTATATTACAAAAAGGACTTATCTGCTTTATTTAATGTAGTATCCATTTTTGTGATGATTGTATTATTATTTGATTCAATGTATGTCATATCTGGATTTTCTAAGAATATGGTGGATATGAATTTGGATCAGAATATTGTTAGCTTGACTGGGAAAAATGGGAATAAAAACGTGATGGCCGCTAGCCTTTTAATTAAATTTCCTTTTTTGCTTTTTGTGATTTTACACAATAAGTTACTGGGAAAAGTTGTTGGATTAATAGTACTATTCTTAGGTATTATGGCCTTATTTATTTTAAATACAAGGTCAACTTATGTTGGATTAGCAATAGTATTTATTTTATTTGCAATCACCATATATCTACTATTTAAAAAAGAGGGTGTAAAAAAAATAGGGATTCAATTATCCTATTTCATCATTCCATTATTTTTTGCATTTTTTGCTGCCAATACAATGTTATCGAAGGCAGTCGATCTGCAAGGATTCCAAGGAGGATATGGTACCATCACGAAGAGGGCTGGAGATATCACAGTTGCAAGTGAGCAAAATAGTAGGATTCATTTATGGAAGGGCGCTATTGATTATGCAATTAAGCATCCTTTGTTTGGTGCAGGATATGGTAATTGGAAATTAGCTTCCATTCCCTATGAAAAGGAATACACCAATGACTTATTCGTTCCGTATCATTGTCATAATGATTTTATAGAAATGTTTGCTGACTTGGGTTTACTTGGTGGCATGGCTTTTTTAGCGATGTTTGTTTTTTTAGGCATAGCTGTAAAAAATAGTTGGCAAAAAAGTACCGACCCTAGTCACAAGTTGATTGCCTCAATAGCATTCATGGCCATTGCTTGTTATTTTGTGGATGCTTTTTTTAATTTTCCAGCAGAACGAACTTCGATGCAAACTATGTTTGCTATTTCAGCAGCATTATTATTTACACCATTACATTTTGTTCAGTCATCTATACCTAAAAAGAGCATAAGTAAGGCAGGTGCAATTTTCTTAATAGTTGCATTAGCAGCTATTATTAGTTCGATTTATATTAACTATCAAACTTACCAGTCTTTAAAAGTGCAAAAATATGTAATGGGTGAAATTAATGAAGATCCTAAAATGGCATTGGATGAAGTAAAAGATGCTTTCCCAGCTATTCCAAATTTATCCACTTCCACTTTGCCTATTAAAGCCTTGGTGGCTCGATACTATTTAAGAGAAAAACAATTTGATGAAGCGATGCGTTTGCTCAATGAGTCAGATAATGTAAATCCTTATTTGCATTATAATGATTTTATTAAAACAGCAGTATTCTCTGTTCAAGCAAAATTTGATAGCACATTTTTGTATGCTAAAAAAGCTTTTTATAATTGGCCTAGGGCATCTAGCTATTATAAAAATATGATTTTTGCTGCCGCTAAAATGAAAGACACTGCAGAAGCGACAAAAGCATTCAATACTTATATCAAGTATAGGAATACTGGTGAGGCATGGAACCAATATATTTTAGGTTTAATTGAAATTAATAAAACACCCATTATTTACACTAAGGCATTATTAGATACTGCAATGAAAAAATTCCCTGCTGATAGTCTACTATTTGTTAAAACGAGTGGTTTACTATATGGCAATGCTGTCTTAAATGGGAGTATGCCAAATTATGCAGCCATGGGTGCGCAGGCTTTTCAAAAAGGACAATACATTAATGCTGCTAATTTTTACATCAAAGCGAGTCAAGCCGATCCTTCTAATTATACCCATTTTGAAAATGTAGGTATTTGTTATTATACTAATAAGTCATTCGATAAGGCGATACAATATTTTGATAAAGCTATCCAACTTCCAACGGCTAATACTGGTAAGTCAGAATTTTTTAAAGCAATGTCTTTAATTGCACTTGGAAATAAAGTGCAAGCATGTGGTGTTTTGAAGTCTGCTAAAGGGAAAAATTACCCTGGAGTAGATCCGTTTATTGCTCAAAATTGTCAATAAGAGGGCTAAATTGACTTATTGGTTTTTTGTTTTTAGAAAAAATATGCGCCATTTTGGCAAAATGAATGCCTGAAAAAAGATTAGATTTTATTCTAGCCACTTTTTTTTCAATGTTTTTTTTCTTTTTTACATAAAATTATTTTTTTAAATATTTGATAATTGTATCGTTTTAGGAATTCTGTACAAAGTTTTTTTGCTTTCTCTTAGAATAATTGCTAATTTATATATTATTGTATAATATCAGGTTATTAAAAAAATAAGTCATTTTTAATAACGAAGTTTAAACATTGAAAATAATTGTTTTCTATTGGCCATTCTGTCACCTTAAACTTAATACAAATAACCCTTTTATATCAATCCTCCCCGATGAAATCTAGTTTTAAAAATGTTATCCTAATGACTTTGTTTTTATGCCTATGGTTTCATAAATCCCACGCGCAGACCGAACCCATGTATTCCCAATACATGTACAATATGTTGGGTGTGAATCCTGCCTATGCAGGTAATAGGGAAGCAGCAAGTCTCAATTTTTTTCAAAGAAATCAATGGATTGGTTTAAAGGGTGCACCTAAAACTAGTTCAGTTAGTTTTGACAAAGCTTTTGAAAAAATAAATGGTGGTTGGGGAGTACAAGTTTTCGATGATCAATTAGGGGTAGAAAAAGCAACGGGTTCTAATTTGATGTTGTCTACAAAAGTGCGTGTTTCAGATCAAGGCATTTTGAGCGGGGGGTTGAGTGCAGGCCTCATGAACTATAGAATAGATTTGGCCAAGGTATCCAATCGTTATACTAATACGGATCCTGCATTTTATGCCAATTTAAATGAGTGGATGCCAAATCTCGGATTGGGTATTTTTTACAATACAGAAAAATATTATGCAGGTATTTCTGTACCTAATGTTTTGAAATCAAGATTAGCTGCACTTGATTTAATGAAATCAGGAATACAAAAAGCAAACAATTTTCATTTATTTATTACGAGTGGATATGTATTTGATGTGAATGATGAGCTTCAAATTAAACCATCTACAATGGTAAAAATTGTAAGCGGTGCACCAGTGCAGGTTGATTTAAATACAAATGTTTGGTTGAAAAATATGTTTGGACTAGGCGTGTCCTACAGAACTAACGATGCAATTGTAGCGATGTTTGAAATTCAAGCTTCAACCAATTTAAAATTCGGTTATGCGTATGATCGCACTATATCTCCCTTAAAATACTATAACAACGGGACGCATGAAATTATGTTAAGGTATGAGTGGGGCAGTTTGAAAGCCAAAGTTAAATCTGCACGCTATTTCTAATTTAACATATATGTTCTGACGCTATTAATTTTAAAGCTGTTTCACCTAGATATTTCATTATGACAAAAAGATTTTTATTTCTCCTAATTACAATTTTTTCGTTTGTTCATTTATCAGCTCAAAGGAGTAGAGCGGTATTAAAAAAAGCAAACAAAGATTTTGAATTATTTAGATATGCTTTTGCGATTCCAAATTACACAAGGTATATCCATAATAAGGGGCAAGACCCAAGCGCAATAGTTAAATTAGCTACATCTTATTTAAAGACAAATCAATTGGATAGTGCAGCTGTCTATTTTGAAAAGGCATTTTTAAGTGGTGCAAAAATTGACAATCAGTTAGCTGAATTATATGCAACAAAGGGTAGATACGAAGAAGCCATTGCACAATATCAAAAAATAAAAGAGGTAAGGCAGTCACTTTTAGTGGATGCAAGGTTATATGGCTTCACGCATTTAGACCATTTCTATATGGATTCATTGGATTATCAAATAAAATCCCTTCAACTGAATACAAGATTCAATGATTTTGCAGCAATTCCATATAAAGAAGGAGTAGTGTTTGTCTCAAATAGAGATGCTTATCTTAATTCAAAAAAGAATAGAAAGTCAATTTCTGGATGGGATGGAAAACAATACACACAATTGTATTTTAACAATACAAAAGATAGTAGCAGTCAAAAATTTTCATCCGTATTTAATAACAAGTTGAATGCTGGTTCTATAAGTTTTACTGCAGATTTCAAGCAAGCGTATTTTACAAAAAATGCTTCAAAAAAGGGGAAGAAAGGGATTTATCAGCTAGAAATTTGGTCTACTAGATGGGAGAGTGGGAAATGGAATAAGGCGAAAAGACTTTTTTTTAATCAACCTGATTTTAGTTATTTCCATCCTGCTATCACGCCCGATGGTAAGCGTTTGTATTTTGTTTCTGATGATACGTCAGGTTACGGTGGAACTGATCTTTATTATGTAGATCAAAATACGGATGGTTCATGGAAAAGTACGCAAAATGCTGGCCAAGTAATTAATACTACAGCTAATGAATTGTTCCCAAGTTTTTATGATGGCACCTTATTCTTTAGTTCTAACGGGCATGCCGGCATGGGAGGATTGGATATTTACAGAATTGCAAAAAGTATAAGAGGTGAATTGGAAGTAAAGAATTTGGGTTATCCTGTGAATTCATCGAATGATGATTTGACATTTTCAATCAATGGTGCTAATGGTTATTTTAGTTCAAATAGAACTGGTGATGATGAAGTGTATGCGTTTGAGTTCAATAAAAAAATGGTGGATTTAACTGGGTCAATCTTGTTAGATACACTTTCGACAACGAAGCCTATTGTGTATTTATCTCAGGTAGAGGCAGATGGTAAAACTAAAATAGTGGATAGTGCGGTAGTAGATAATCAAGGAAAATACCAGTTTAAAGCGAGGCCAAATCGTGCACATCAATTGATTATAAAAGATGCTTATGCTGTAATGCATAAGATTGATATCAATACCAATGGATATCAAAAAAATGCATCGGATGTTTATGCAAAACAAATTGAGCTTATTCAATTAAAATTACCTGAAGAAATCGTGCTTGCTAGAAAACTAAAGGCTGATTCAATGAAAGCGAATGATCTTGCTGTAATGTCAAGACAATTTAAACGAGCTATTGATTCGCTTGCTACAATGTCATCAGATTATACGGTATTGCACCATCCATTCAATCAAGTGTATGTAATGAAAGAGGATTTAAATGATTACTACAAATTAATTGAGCGTGTTAAAATGATGCAAGGCAAAAAAATAGTCATTGTATCAGCGGCTGATTGTATAGGTGATGAAGCATACAATGAAGATTTGTCAAAACGCAGAGCGAATAGAATTTTTAAAACCATTTCGTCGCTAGGAGATCATGTGGTTGAAATAAAAGCAGTGGGTGAAAAGGAATTGATTCAATCATGTGATGGTAAAACACAAGCAGCAAACAGGTATAGCTATGTGTATATTTTAGACAAATAAGGCCAATATAATTTATTACAAAAGAATTTGTTTTATGGATAAGAGATTGAATTTCAAGAATAGGCGTTTAAATAAATATGTTTACATTTTTTTTGTATTCTTACAAATTGGCACATTGGTTAATACTCTAAGTGCACAAAATACATTAATACCCGCATCTGGAAGTAATACAATGACTTCAAACGGAACTTTATGTACACACGCGGGTTGTGGAGGTACTTATTCTAATAATGTAAATGGTTATACTGTTCTGAGTAATAATGGCGCTCAGTTTATAAATATTAGTGGAAGTTATTCAACTGAATCATGTTGTGACTTTATTAGAATTTACAGTGGTGTTGGAACCTCTGGAACTGTTAAAGCAACTTATAACGGAACAGGGTCGATAAACTACACAAGTCTTGCTGGTGAAACTTTGACAGTTCAATTTTATACAGATTATAGTGTACTTGGGTCGGGTTTGAATTCAACTGTAACATACACATCTTCCAATACGATACCAGGTTCGCCAACAAGTTTGTCAGCTACTCCAAATTCGACTACTACTGCCAATATAAATTGGGCTGCTGGTTCACCAGTAGGATCTCCTGCTCCAACTTATTATTGGAGTGTTTATAATTCAAGTAATACGCTAATTACTTCAGGTAGTACAACTGGAACAGTAGCTTCTCTGAACGGTTTGACTGCTAATACTGTCTATTATTTTAAAGTGTATAGTTCAAATATCAATGGTACTTCTGCCACTGCAACATCTAATAATTTCACTACTTACCCATCAGCTCCAAACTCTATCTCTGCTACTTCATCATCTTTATGTAGTGGTTCTAGTACTACACTTACGGCAGCTGGAGCAATTGGAACTGTTTATTGGTATAGTGGAAGTTGTGGTGGTACATTAGTCGGAACAGGTAATTCAATTACGGTTAGTCCTGCCATTTCCACTACTTATTTTGCAAAAAATTATAATGGAAATTATAGTAGTACTTGTGCTTCTTTAGCTATTACAGTCAATCCATCTCCCAATGTTTATAGTATTACTGGTAATACTTCTGTTTGCACCGGTAGTACAACTACATTAAGTAGTAGTTCATCTGGAGGAGTATGGAATAGTTCAAATACAAGTATTGCTACTATAAACGCAAGTGGATTAGTTACACCGGTAACTGCAGGCACCTCTCTTATTACTTATACTGTTACTTCCGGAGGTTGTTCAACAACTGTAAGTCAAACAATGACTGTTTATGAAAGTCAGGCAGCACCAACGAATGTTACAGCCACTCCATCTGTTATTACATCAGGAGGGAACGTCAATTTAAATGCTACTGCTACTGAAGGTAATGACATTAGTTGGTATACACTTGCTGCAGGCGGTACAAGTATTGGGGGATCAAAAAGTGGTTCAAATTTATTAGTAACACCATTTACAACCACAACTTATTATGCAGAAGCTATCAGTAATACTTCATTTTACATCAATTCATTAACTAGTACAGGCTCTGCAGTTGTAGATCACAATAGCTTGACTGGGGATGATAGAGGAGGCATTGCAGTGACAAGTAGTTATTATTATTATACTGGTGATAGTAAAACGGTTCGTTATAATATGCCTGGTTTGACATCTGGAGTTGCCTATACAAAACAAGATGGACTATTCAGTGATCTTAGTGGAAATGGAACTTTGTATACATTATGGAACGGAACAGCAATTCCAAATGCACCTTCCAGTTATACTGTAAGTGGATTTCGAACACTTAATTCGGATTTAACATTAGGATCAACTATAATTTCTCTTTCAGTTCCTATAACAATGACAAGTGGATCTGGCATTTATGCTGGGTATGGTTTTGTCATATTACAAACAGGAAACAAATTTTATAGAGTAGACATTCCCTCTGGCACTGTTACATTATTAGGTACCTATACAATTTCAAAAACTGGGTCTGAAAACTGGGCAACATGGGGTGTAGCTGAGCGAAATGGAAGCGTTTTTAGTGTATTATTTACAAGTAGTAACAGGATTAAGAGATTGAATTTATCTACAGGGGCTATAACTGATTTTGCTACATTTGCTAATGGCTTATCTGACATGGCTTGTTTTACATATGCACCATGGAATAATCGTTGGTATTTTCATTATGAAGGAAGTACTACTACATTTGGGGGGTCGGCTGAAACTGCAGGTTATGCAACTGGTTCACACACTATCTCTGCTGGAGCTGCTTGTCAATTTAGTGCAACTCGAACACCAATTGTTGTAACTGTAGGATCGCTTCCAGCTTTGGCCACCACTACTGCTGTCACAAATGTGTCTGTTCCATCTGTTAATAATGGAACAGCTTTATCCGGTGGTAATGTTACATCCTCTGGTACATTAACTATAACAGCTAGAGGAGTTGTTTGGGGTACCACAACTAATCCAACAATTTCTTTGTCTACTAAAACAACGGATGGAGTTGGGTCTGGGATATTTACTTCAACAATCACTGGATTAAATTTGAATACAACTTATTATGTGCGTTCTTATGCAACAAATAGTTTAGGAACTAGCTATGGAGCACAAGTTAGTTTTACACCATTTGTTTTAGGTGCCGTTTCAAATATTAATAAAACTTATGGGGATCCAAATTTTAGTTTAACCAATCCAAGTTCGCCAAGTTCTGGTACATTTTCATACACTAGTAGTAATACAAATGTTGTAACTATTTCTGGGAATGTGGTGACCATAAGAGGTGCAGGAGTATCTACAATTACTGTAACACAAGCTGCATCTGGAAGTTATGCATCTCAGTCCACTAGTTTTACAATTAATGTATCAAAAGCAAATCAATACATTACACTCTCTCCGCTTCCTACATCAATTCCATTAAAAGATGTAACAGGGGACTTGTTGTTAACAGCAACAGTATCAACTGGATTGCCAGTGACGATTACACTTGGTGCAGGCAGTGTGGCTAATTTGATAAGCTCAAATGGGCAATATTATTTAAAAGATATACAACAATTTGGGTCTATTTCAATTATTTCTACACAGGTTGGAAATGATAATTATAATTCAGCTACTTATACTAGAACTATTGATGTAACAAAATCAAATCAAACTATTACGTTCAATCCATTAACTAGTTTAACTTATTTGGATGGCCTGACTCAAGTTTTATCGGCTTCAAGTTCTAGTACATTGTCCGTTTCATTTTCTGTTCTGAGTGGTCCAGCCTCAATTGCATCTGACGGAATAACACTTGATATATCTGGTTCTGGTGATATTGTAATAGAGGCGTCACAAGCAGGTAATAGTAGTTGGAATACTGCGACAAGTGTTACAAGGATATTGACTGTGAACAAGCCTGTTCCAGTAATAAATTCATTTACGCCATCATCAGCTGCATCTGGTGGTACAATTACAATAACTGGTAATTATTTTTCAGATGTGACTGGTGTTTCATTTGGGGGCACTAATGCAGCTTCTTTTAGGGTTCAAGATAAAAATACAATTATAGCAATTATTGCGGGAGGTAGTTCTGGAGTTGTTAATGTTACTACTCTTGGAGGTGCTGTAAGTGCCAGTGGGTTTATTTTTTTACCACCTCCTACAATTGCTACTTTCTCACCCTTGGCTGCAGGTGCTGGCTCATCTATAACAATTACTGGGTCCAATTTTTTAGGGGCTACTAATGTTAATATTGGCGGTGTTGCTGTAAGTTCATTTACAATTGTGAATAATACAACAATTACTGCGATTGTACCAAGTACGCAAAGTGGTGATATTGAAATAATAACAACAGGAGGGTCGGCGATTATTGCTGGATTTAGTTTTATCCTTGCTCCTATTATATCATCCTTTGATGGATTATCTGCAGCCGCAAATGATTATGTAACTATTTATGGTAGCAATTTTACTGGAGCAACTGCTGTAAGCTTTGGGGGGATAGCTGCTAAAAATTTTACTGTTGATGACGATGGTACTATTTTCGCTCAAGTTAATAATGGAACAAGTGGAGCAGTGAGTGTGACAACATCTGGTGGAGTTGCTTCGCTTTCAGGATTTAGCTACTTGGCACCTGTTGGCGTTCCCCCAACAATTTCAAATATTGGAGATCAGTTAGTTTGTATGAATCTAGCAACAGGTGCTTTGGCATTTCAAATTGGTACAACTAATCCTGCAATTACAAATTTAAATAGTTTGGTTGTTTCAGCTTCGTCGGATAACATTGCACTTATCCCTGACAATGCTATTGTCCTATTAGCAAATGCAAATGGAGCAGATTATACTGCAACAATTACTCCATTGACAAGTCAAACAGGCGTCGCTCGAATTACTTTAATTGTAAAAGATCCAACCAACGATTTAACTACTTCTACTACTTTCTTGGTAACTGTAAATGCATTACCAGCAATTGTTACTCAGCCATCTAATGTAAGTCAGACAAATTGTTTAAATGGGAGTGCCACAAATATTTCAGTAAATGCTACAGGGGCAGGTTTAACTTATCAATGGTATGTAAATACTATTTCGTCTAATTCTGGGGGTGTAAGTGTGGCTGGTGCGACTAATGCTGTTTTTACCCCAACAACCAACGTAGTAGGTACAAAATATTATTATGTAACAATTACTGGAACTTGTTCACCGGCAATAACTTCATCTGTGTCTGGTGCTGTTGTTGTTAATACTTTAGCTGCACCAACAGCAATTAATTTAACAACAAACTACGATGGTTTAGTAAAGTCAGCTAGTGCAACTGCACCTTCAAATGCAACAATTACTTGGTATGACGCAGCAACAGCAGGAAGTGTTTCTCAAGCTCCTTCAGCTACGAATGTAGGTACTTATAAAGCTTGGGCTCAATCAATTTCAAGTGTTGGATGTGACCCAAGTCCAAGCAGAACGGAAGTAACCTTAGTTATAAACTCAAAAACTATTACAATTACTGCAAATGCTTCACAATCTAAAATTTATGGACAATCTGACCCGCTAACATATACTTATTCTGTAAGTCCAACAATTACTGGAATGGATCCGTTGGTTGGGAGCTTGACTAGGGCAGCTGGTGAAAGTGCAGGTAATTATATTATTTATCAAAATACACTCAATAACAGTAATAATCCAAACTATAATATAACTTATTCTGCTTCTAATTTTACAATAGCAAAAAAAGCATTAACGGTAACAGCGACAGGTCCGAGTAAGACTTATGGTGTTGCAT
>CAZBJP010000004.1:0-108 GCA_964492205.1 uncultured Sediminibacterium sp. | reverse complement strand
TTTTAGAGAGCAACTATCTAGTGACTTATAATGCCTACACAGGGACAGTGAGTAAAAAAGCATTAACGGTAACAGCGACAGGTCCGAGTAAGACTTATGGTGTTGCAT
>CAZBJP010000003.1:61570-75191 GCA_964492205.1 uncultured Sediminibacterium sp. | reverse complement strand
TGTTCATTACTTGAATTTTTTGGTTAAATAATTGGTTTTTCCCAGTGGACATCCTCCTAAGAGTATGAATCTGCCAAAACAGATTTGGGAGGGCAAAGGTAGGTTATTTAAGTGGATTTTTGTCATTATTTGGCTTAAAAATCAGTGCAACTGGGAAGTGGTCACTATATCCACCTCTAAAGACATTTCCATTCCAAGTTCTTTTTGGATAGCCAGCATATTTACCTTGGGACTCGATCATGTCGTTTGTCTTATAAATAATTGATTTGTAATTAGTTAGATTTGACGAGGGTGATCTCCAATTTGAACTTAGCAATATTTGATCAAAGAGGTTCCAACTGTCTCGAAAAGCGAGACTTCCTAGTCCTTTTTTAAACATAGCCATAAAGGGGTTATCTAATTCGAGCAACCTAATACTCTTATTCGTTGGATTGTCATTAAAGTCTCCCATAACAATCCAATGTGCGTTTTTGTCAACCAGGTTTATGCTATCCATAATTCTTTTGCATGTTGTCGCCGCCCAAACTCTATTCTTTCGAGCTTCACTGGATCCGCCTCTTCTACTTGGCCAATGATTCACCAAAATGTAGACCCATTGTTGTTGAAGTTGTCCCTTTACCAATAAAATATCTCTTGTTGCATAGTTTTGAAAATGACTTACATCTCTCAAAGAAAAGGTCTTGTATTGATAAGGTGTAAAAAAAAGCGGCTGGTAGATCAAAGCTACGTCAATGCCTCTAGGGTCTTTGGAATTGAAGTGGATGTATTTGTATTGATATTTTTTAATCGCATTCGATTGAATGACTTTGTCTAGTACATATTGATTTTCAATTTCAGCCACACCCAATAAAGCCAAGCCTTCATTTTGATTCAATCTCCCAAGTCCGAATATGACTTTGCTCAATTGGCTTGTTTTTTGAGCATACCTTGATGCGCTGTAACCTTTGCCACTATTGGGTAAAAATTCTTCGTCATTGACAGCTAATTGATCAGTGGTATCATAAAAATTTTCACAATTGTAAAAAGCTACTATTTGACTTGCTACTATTTGATTTGAAAGACAAAGTAGGATGAAGCTAATGGATAAACTGATTAATATTATTTTACGTTGCATGTGATGGTTTTTATAAAAATGCAATATTTAAGATTTCTATGTTTGCGTATTTCCCGAAATAATTGAGTACTTGAAATGATGCAATTTGTAGGCATGAAAAATATCCTCCGCAGTTGCTTTGTTGTTTTTTGTTGTTTAATTTTTTATTTAAAAACTTTGCATGCACAAACTGAAAATGCAGATGCGCTCCCTAAACAATTTGATTTACATGAGCAAGAATCAGTGTTTTGGATGCCTAATTTATTGCAATCAAATTATTCTGGCTTGCATGAAATGGCCCAGTACCAGGGCTTTGCGTTGAATTGGGCGCCAAGAGGGGTAGTACAAAGTAAAGGCAATCACATCAACGGGCTCAATTGGTTTTCAAATTTAAGTGGATGGGATCCTAGTTTTACTTATGCAGGATTATATGGTGGTTTGAAGACGCAACACACTATATCTGCTTATGGTATTAGTGCATTTGGATTGGGTGGTCAAGCGGGAAATAGTTTTAGTACTACAAATGCAATTCATTTTACTAAAACTAAAGCCATCAGCGCAAAGCTATCTAATGCCTCTACCATGCATGAAATTAGAATGCAATGGCATTCTGGGGCTATCAAACAAAGCAATTGGATTAATTTAGAAGGGGTTTATCAAAAAACACCAGGAGGGTATCTTGCCAACGGCATGAAAGATCGAAAGGGTTTATTATTGAGTATTGAAAAAAATATTTCAGAAAAACATCAAATGGGTTTTAGTTTTTGGTGGAGTCCTGTGACACAAGGAAAACGTGCGCCCACAGTGCAAGAAATGTTTATGCTTACCAAGGATCCATTGTACAATCCTAGTTGGGGTTGGCGCAATGGGCAAGCATTTTACGCGAATACGAAGAAAAGTAATGCGCCAGTAATGAGTATGCATTATGACTATAAAACTAGCAAGGGTAATTCCATTGAAATTAATTTGGGTGGAGTTTTTGGTACACAAAGTGCCACACAATTGGATTGGTCTAAAGCCGCTGATCCCAGACCTGATTATTATAAATACCTACCAAGCTTTGCGATTGACGAGCAATTGAAAAATAAATTATTGAACAGGTATGAAGTGCATCCTGAATTTTTACAAATACAATTTGATCAATTAATTGCAAAGAATAGTTCTAATACAAATGGTGCTGCACAATATATCATCAATGAGCGTATTCAAAAGTTACAATTACTTAGGACTTCATTACGTACTAATTTTGCGCTAAGTGCAAATAGCTATTGGTATACTGGACTGGCATTTAATACAGATAAAATTGGATACAATAATCGGGTGGCAGATTTGTTAGGCGGACAATTTTATTATAATTACAATACCTGGGTAAACGATGATGGCCTTGCAACAGCATTTCAAAATGACCTACTTGCTCCAGATCGAAAAATCAAAGCTGGTGAAACATGGGGCGCACATTATAATTTGTATAGTAAAAATATACAAGCATGGACCTCTTTGATTGGATCTACTCGTTTTATGGAATGGGGCTTAGGTGCGCAAATGGGCTTTGATCAAATGCAAAGAAAAGGGATCAATCAAAATGGATTATTCCCACAACTTTCTAAAGGAGTAGTTATAGCACCGGTTTTCCCTTCCTATCAATATCAATTCTTTCTGCGCTATAAATTGAATGGCAGATGGTACTTAACAACGCATTTTTTTCAGCAATGGGAGGCTCCCAGTGCTGCCGACTTTTATTCAGATGCTTCAAATCATGCCATTCAAAATCCATTCATTTTGCCTTTGATTCACTCTGGGGTTGAAGTAAAATTGCAATTTATGGGCAGTAATATTAAAGGCAATGCTGCTTTTTTTCTGCAGTCAAATCAAAACGAGCGGGAATATAAAATGTTCTATCATGACTATTACAATGCTTTTGTCAGAGCGAGTGCCGGACAAATCGAAACCCTGCATCGGGGTATAGAAACTTTTGTTGAAACAAATTGGTCAAGTCCGATACAATTAAGTTTAGCAAATAGTTATGGGCTGTATTTAATTACCAATCTACCATTATATGAATTAAGGTTGTCTGATAATTTATACAAAGTGCAATCTGGATTATTGTTTTTAAAGCAGTTTCCTGCAACTTCCTACCCGCAAGCAGTACAAGCGATCACCATCAATTATCAGCCAGTCTATTCATTGCGTTTTAGTTGTTCGATACTGTATAGCAGCAGGCGTGCTATTAGTCATGATGTATTTAGGCGAAGTAGTTGGACAAAAGAAAATACTTCAACCCAAGATGCTTGGGAAAAGCTGCGTGCGCCAGTTTTTGCACCCAACCAATGGGTCTCGAATATATTTATATCAAAAAGCTTTCAAGTCAAAGCGACTCATGAAAATTATTCTTTGCGACTAACAGCGTCAATTCGTAATTTTTTAAATGCTTCTATACCAAGTTTGATTTTTGAGCAGTCTAGGTATGATTATAAAAATTTTGAAGCAGCAAAATTTCCTTCAAAATATATCTATGATTTAGGAAGAACTTATACGATTGGCCTACAGTTAACTGTGCTTTGAACTAAAATTATCGTTTCTTTTAACACTTACAACAAAGATTTTTTATGAAAAACAATTATTCTATTCTTAGTTCTTTTTTTATGTTGTTGCTATCTGCATGTTGTTGTATGGCATGTTTTAAAAAAGCTGCTTATGCAATTCCAGTTCAAGATCAACATAGTGATAGTCTCATTAGTATTAAACAACTCAAGCGACTACATCAAATGGGTGAAGTTGAACCCATTCGTCATGAATGGATGATTCAAGCAGTTGTCGTTGCAAATGATGAATATGACAATTGGTATAAATCTATTGTGATACAAGATAGCACTGGTGGGATTATGTTATTGTTGGATGGGCAAAATTTATTTCAGGATTATCCTATTGGCGCACTGATTCGATTGAGGTTAAAAGACTTGTTGTTGTCGGATTATAGGAGAATGATTCAATTAGTAGGTGCAGTCGATAGTAGTTCAGGTAGTTTG
Organism: uncultured Sediminibacterium sp.; assembly: GCA_964492205.1. Lineage (GTDB taxonomy): Bacteria > Bacteroidota > Bacteroidia > Chitinophagales > Chitinophagaceae > Sediminibacterium. The sequence goes on along the minus strand of CAZBJP010000003.1, from coordinate 71,072 downwards.
GTGACAGGGGGAATTCCGGTGCCGCTATTTAAACAACATATTCAAGTGGTTCAAGACAATTATCCTTTAATTCCATTGATTGTTCAATATAAAAACTTGCACGATTCATTGCAAGGTCGATTCATTCAAATTGTTGGTATTGAGTTTTCTGCTTCAGATACCGCGCAGACATTTGCAGACAAAAAAAATAAATTGGGCGCGAGTCGGGCACTTAAATTCTGTGCTGGAGGAACTATTTATCTTAGGACCAGTGGTTATGCCGATTTTGCAGGCGTGTCGGTTCCAAATGGGAATGGAACTATTGTGGGGGTTTATTCAGTTTTCAATTACGAAAAGCAGCTCCTAATTCGCAATCCAGATGACATTTTGTTTAACAATCCAAGGTGTTCAGGGGCAGCCTGGCTGAAAAATTAACGTTTTTAAGTCTATTTTAGAACCTTAATTTGTCAGCTTGGCAGAAGCTAGGCTTTGGTCCTTAGTTTGCTATATATCGGACAAACGATATAACTATGCAAAAAGGTCAAATAAGAGTTCAGACAGAGAACATTTTTCCAATCATCAAAAAGTTCCTTTATAGCGATCACGAGATTTTTGTTCGTGAATTAGTCAGCAACGCAGTGGATGCTGCTCAGAAGTTAAAAACACTGAGTTCAAAAGGCGAAGTGAAAGGGGAGTTGGGAGATTTAAGAGTGGACGTGATTGTAGACGCTAAAGAAAAAACCATTTCTATTATTGATAATGGTGTAGGTATGACAGCGGAGGAGGTAGATAAATACATAAACCAAGTTGCATTTAGTGGCGCAGAAGAGTTTGTGTCAAAATACCAAGACGCAAGTATCATTGGTCATTTTGGATTAGGATTTTACAGCTCATTTATGGTGAGCGATAAAGTAGATATTTACAGTAAGAGCCATACTGATGCACCTGGTGTATTCTGGAGTTGTGATGGAAGCCCTAGTTATGAATTATATGAAGTTGATTATAGCAATCGTGGAACTAAAATTGTGATGCATATCAACGAAGAAAGTAAAGAGTTCTTGGAGCCGTCTAGAGTAAAATCAATCTTAGAAAGATTCTGTAAATTTTTGCCAGTTGCTATTTACTTTAAAGAAGAAGACGCGACAGCGTCTGATGGAAAAGCGACAGCGTCTGATGGAAAAGCGACAGCGTCTGATGGAAACGAGCCATCTGAAAAGCCAATCAATAATACTAACCCAATCTGGGTAAGAAAGCCAGCTGATTTAACCAAAGAGGATTACGAAAAATTTTACAGGGAACTGTATCCATTTGGTGAGACACCTTTGTTTTGGATTCATTTAAATGTGGATTATACATTTAATTTAACGGGTATTTTATATTTCCCTAAGATTAAGCAGAGTTATGAAATCCAAAAGGATAAAGTACAATTGTATTGCAATCAAGTTTTTGTAACGGACGAAGTAAAGGATATCGTACCTGAATTTTTAATGCTATTACATGGTGTTATTGATAGTCCTGATATTCCTTTGAATGTGAGCAGAAGTTATTTACAAGGAGATCCAAATGTGAAGAAGATCAATGCGCACATCACAAAAAAAGTGGCCGACAAATTAGAAGAAATTTTTAATAGTGACAGAAAATCTTTTGAAGAAAAATGGGAAAGCTTAGGTCTTTTTGTAAAATATGGTATGATTACCGATGATAAATTTTTAGAAAAAGCAAATAAGTTTTTGATTTTAGAAGATGCTGCTGAAGCAGGTAAGTTCTATACTTTAGACGAATATAAGACAACAACAGAGGCGACACAGAAGAACAAAGAAGGCAAGCAAGTTTTGTTGTACACGACAAATCCTGTGCAACAAGATGCATTTATCCAAGCTGCAGTAAGCAAGGGGTATAAAGTGGTTAAACTGGAAACTATGGTAGATGCTGCGTTTATCAATAATGTCGAAATGAAATGGGAAGGTGTACAATTTGTGCGTGTAGACGCCGATGTGGTTGATAATTTAATTGATAAGCAAGAAAATGTCGATTCGGTTTTGACTAAAGACGAAGTGGAACAGGCTAAAAAACTGTTTGAATTCCAAGTGCCTGAGATTACTTTGACCGTAGATGTTAAAGGCTTAAGTAAAGATGCTGCACCTGTTATCGCTACAAGGCCTGAATTCATGCGTCGTATGAAAGATATGGCAGGAATGGGTGGTGGAGGCATGACCGCGTTTTATGCGCAGATGCCAGATGAAGTACAGTTGACTATTAATGGGAATCACCCGGTTTATCAAACACTTTTAAAAGAAACAGATACAGATAAACAACAAAAACAAGCAAGAAATTTAGCCGACTTGGCTTTATTATCTCAGGGCTTATTAAAAGGCGCTGAGTTGACAAGCTTTATCAATAGAACGGTTGAATTAACAAGCAAGCAATAAAGTCAACCTTGCTATTTTAAAACTCATATTTTCATAAAACGAGCCCAGATGAATTAATTTGGGCTCGATGTTTTTAGATCAATCACTTGCATCTGGATGGATTGAGTTCCTTGCCACTCATTTAATTGAAGTTGAAAGACAATGTCAAATGGTTTTCCCGATTTTACAAGATCAATTTTATCTGGCATATTATAGCCAATACCACGTACACTGTTTTTGCCTTGCGTTACATTAAAACTAATATGTGCTTCCTTCACTAGTTTTGAATACCCATTGTCTTGTACATTTTTAGCTAAAAATATTGGTCGCATATTGTCGGGTCCAAATGGCTCCATTTGTGTAATTATATTAAAAAACTGTAGGTTTATTTGATCTAAAGGGAGAATTGCATTGATTTGTATTTCGGGCACCATTTGTGCTGGCGTAATTCTTTCTGCTACTGCATTTTCAAAAGCAATCTTAAACGATTCAAGTTGATCAATGGACAAGGTCATTCCTGCTGCAGCAAAATGGCCGCCGTAGCCCAACAAATGGGCTCTACATGCATGCAATGCCTCGTATAAATTAAAACCTTGAACACTTCTCGCACTTCCAGAAACAATATCACCATTTTGGGTCAGTACAATGGTAGGTTTATAATGTTTTTCGATTAATCTGCTTGCTACAATACCTACCACGCCTTTATGCCAGTGGGGTTGAAATACAACAGTGGATCTTTTATTTAAATGTGCAGGATCATTTTCGATTTCTGCTAATGCTTCTTCTGAAATAGTGGTGTCTGCTTCTCTTCTATCTAAATTGTCTTGTTGTAAAAGTGATGCCACAGCTAATGCACTTTGGTAATCTTTTTCAATAAAGAGTTGTACCGCTTTTTTAGCATCATCCATTCTGCCGGCAGCATTAATCCTTGGTGCTACAGCAAATACTAAGTTACTAATACGTATTGGTCTATTTTGTTTTGCTAATTCTAGCAAGGCTAAAATGCCATGACTGGGATTTTCATTCACTTTTTGTAAGCCAAAAAATGCCAAAGTTCTATTTTCATCTGTCAATGGCACAATATCAGCAGCAATAGCAGTAGCTACTAAATCCAAGTATTGTAAATAACTTGAATTTGGTAAATTATATTTTTGTGCCAAGGCTGTTATCAATTTAAATACCACACCACATCCGCATAATTCTTTATAAGGATAGCGGCAATCTAATTGTTTTGCATTTAATATCGCCACTGCTGGAGGTAAAATGGGGTCTGGTAAGTGGTGATCGCAAATAACAAAATCAATGCCTAATTCTTTTGCATATGTAATCAAATCTGTAGATTTTATACCGCAGTCAACAGAGATGATTAAGCTAATGCCAGTGGCTTTAGCATGGTCAATCCCCATTTTAGAAACTCCATAGCCTTCTCTGTAACGATGGGGGATATAAAAATCAATATTTTGTCCAATGTTTTTTAAAAACTGGTACAAAGTGGCCACTGAAGTGGTTCCATCCACATCATAATCGCCAAAGACCATGATGGATTCATTTTGTTCAAAAGCAGTGATAATTCTTTGCACAGCTTTGTCCATATCTTTCATCAGCCATGGATCATGCAAGTCGTCTAAGGAAGGTCGAAAAAATTGTTTGGCTTTGTCAAAATCTTCAATCCCTCTTTGTACAAGTAATTCGCATAAAATGGGATGTATTTTAAGTGCATTTTGCAATGCGCTTACTTTTTCGGCATCGCCCTCCAGTATATGCCAGCGCTTGTCCATTAATATTTTCTATCAGTTGTATAACGTACCAATTCCTCTAGTGCATCTCTGGTGATTGATTTTGGGAAGCTATGTAAAACTACCAATGCTTTGTCTCTGTATTCAATCATTTTTTCATGCGCATATTCTATGCCTCCTAATTGTTTCACTTGGTCTATCACAAATTTTACTTTGCGTTTATCGTTGTTGTTATTTTTTACAATATATACAATTTCTTTTTTCAAAGCGGGTGTACACTTTTGTAAAATATGAATGAGAGGAAGGGTTAATTTTTTCTCTTTGATGTCATTGCCTGTTGGCTTTCCAATGACTTCGTCTCCATAGTCGAATAGGTCGTCCTTAATTTGAAAGGCCATGCCCACATATTCACCAAAATCTTTCATCTTTTGAATAAGTTCTTGATCTTTTGTTACAGAAGAGGCTCCGGCAGCACAACTTGAAGATAGTAAGCTCGCTGTTTTTCCATTTATAATATCGTAATAAACTGATTCGTCGAAATTTAAATTTCTTGTCTTTTCAATTTGTAACAATTCCCCTTCACTCATTTTCTTAACTGCATTCGAGAGGATGGTCAAGATCTCAAAATCTTTGTTGTCTAATGAAAGCAATAGGCCTTTAGATAATAAATAATCACCAACTAATACAGCAATTTTATTTTTCCATAATGCGTTGATGGAGAAAAACCCTCTTCTTTCTAAAGTGTCATCCACTACATCATCATGCACCAAAGTTGCAGTATGCAATAGTTCCACTAAAGAGGCAGCGCGATAACTAGCATCATTGATTTCTCCGTTTAACTTTGCAGAAAGTAAAACAAACATAGGACGCATTTGCTTTCCCTTTCTTTTGACAATATATTGCATGATGCGGTCAAGCAAGGAAACCCTACTTTTTACCGCTTCTCTGAAATGTATCTCAAAGCGCTCTAATTCTTTGCTAATGACTTTTTTGGCTAATTCCATTTACGGATGCAATTTAACTTCTATTTGGGGAAGCGCTCTGTTTTTTTTCTTAATTAAGCAAGCATGTTAAAATGGAGTGCGCCAAAATTTTGTAAAGAAGAAAGCTTCAGGTCTGCGGCTGCCCAATGCTCTTGTTTAAGTGCTTCTGCAGCAGGCACAACTACACAAGTCATTCTTGCAGCTTTTGCTGCCAGCATGCCGTAAAAAGAATCTTCAAAACAAATACATGCCAGTGGAGATGTATGTAAGGCGCTAGCGCAATCAAGGTAAACTTGAGGGTGAGGCTTAGCATAGGGAAGGTTTTGTGCAGAACAACTTGCATGTATCAAACTGCGAATACCAAGTTTGTCTTTTACCCACTCAATTAAAGCTGTTGGAGAGGAAGTTGCCAGCCCTATTTTGAATTGTTTTTCTATAAAGAACTGAAAAATATGCTCTACTCCAGGCATTAAGGTTGCTTCTTGGTCAATATATAACAAAGCTTGATCTAACACTCTTTGTTCCGCTCTAGAATATTCTGTTGATGGAATTTTGTATTCATGAAGCCAATGGGCCACAAACTCCTTGGTTCTGAGTCCAGCAGTCGTTGCATACTGTGCTTCAGATAAGCTGATGCCGTATTGTCTAAAAATTTCATTCGCTGCTTTGTTCCAAAGAGGTTCACTATTGATTAATAATCCATCGATATCAAAAATTACAGCGGTCTTTTTCATTGTTTAAAGATACAATTAGTTACTTAAACAGGACAATTCAAATAGGAGATTATGTATTATATTGCACGGACAACTAGTAGCATCCACATGCGTTTATTAGATCATTTAAAGCAAATTCGAATATTCCGTTCCATCATTTATGGAATTGTAGGATTGTTTACTTATCCCGGGCTTGCTTTGTTTAATAAATTAAACATCGAAGGCACTGAACATCTTGAGCAATTGCCCAAACAAAATGTATTATTTGTAAGTAATCACCAAACCTACTTTGCAGATGTGATCACCTTTGTGCATATTTTTTGTGCAGTAAAATGGCGAAAATTCAATCGATTGGGCATCCCCTATTATTTATTGAATCCTTTTACAAATGTATATTTTGTAGCTGCTGAAGAAACAATGAATGACAATTGGCTCACTAAGCTATTCAAGCTAGGGGGTGCTTTAACTGTAAAGAGGACATGGAGGGCAGAGGGGCAGGATGTTCAAAGACAAAGGGATGTTGTAGATACCCAAAAAATTGACAAAGCATTAGCACATAGCTGGGTGATCACCTTCCCGCAAGGAACCACCAAGCCTTTTGCACCAGGAAGAAAAGGCACTGCACATATCATCAAGAACAATCATCCAATTGTGGTACCAGTGGTAATCAATGGATTTTGGCGTGCATTTACTAAAAAAGGGTTGACGTATAAAAAAGTAGGGACTCCTTTAACCATCAAGTTCAAAGCCCCTTTAGTGATTGATTATAGTGCACCGGTTGAGGAAATTTTAGAGCAAGTAATGGATGCGATTGAACAAAGTAAGTCATACATGCTAAAGGGCAAGCATCATTTAATGAAAGTGATTGATAAATAAATCTGCTTTGATTTTTATTCGCCTTCTTCTTTAATAAATAAGGCTTTTAGTTCAGTTGCATCATCTGGTTTCATTTTGCCAGCTAGTATTAGTCTTAATTGTCTTCTTCTTAATGCACTAGCGTAATATTTTTTTTCTTCATCTGTTTCAGGGATAATGGCAGGTACTTTTTTTGGCTGCTTATTTTCATCTAATGCTACAAATGTAAAATAGGCTTCATTGCTTAAGACACGTGTTTGTTCTATTGTATTTTGGTTCCAAACTTTTAAGTGTATTTCCATAGATGTATTGAATGCCCTTGTTACTTTAGCTTCAATACAAATCACATTGCCTAATTTGATAGGTGTCTTAAAACTGATATTGTCTACAGAGGCAGTCATTGCGCCTGAACTACAATGTTTTGCAGCTGATAAATAAGCAGCTATGTCCATCCAGTACATCAATCTGCCTCCCATTAAATCGCCATAAGTATTGGTGTCATTGGGTAAGACCAATTCATTCATTGTTGTATAAGAGGCTGATGCTGTTTTTGCTTCCATGGTATCAATTTTTTAAATCGAATACGAAGGTACAACTATCCACTATACTAGTTCATTAGATGGTGCAAGATTCCAGATTGCGTAAATAGGCTTGGTCCACTTCTGCTCCAATACCAGGTGCTTCACTAATACTTAAGTGCATACCATTGAATTGCACCCCGCCAATCACTGGGTCTATTTTGTGTCCAATTAGGCAAGTGTCCATGTCGTAAAATTGTACATTGTCCATAGCCATAGCAAAATGCATTTTAGCACTTAGAGCAACTCTGCTTTCTAACATGCCTCCCATCATACAAGGGATTTGATGGGTTTTGGCAAGGTCGTGTATTTTGATTGCTTCATGAATACCACCGCTTTTAGAGAATTTAATATTGATAGCGTGACAAGCTTTATTGGCAATTAATTTTCTTGCATCGTGGTGTGTAAAAACCGATTCGTCTGCCATGATTTTTACTGGAGAATGAGCGCAAAGGGCAGGTAAATAATCGTCATAATATTTGTGCATCGGTTGTTCACAGAATTCAATATTAAAAGGAGCTAATGCAGTTAATACTGCTAAAGCGTCTTCTGGCGCCCATCCTTGGTTTGCATCAATTCTAATTTGCAAGTCTGGTCCTATAGCTGCTCTGATTTGTCGAATACGCTCCACATCTTCCTTTGGGTCTTTACCTAATTTTACTTTAATGATGCGCACCCCTTTTTGTACAAATTCAATAGCTTGAGTAGCCATTGCTTCGGGTGTTCCAATTCCGATGGTCAAATCTGACTCAATTTGTTTTTGTTTACCACCTAAAAACTGATAAAGTGGTTGCTTGGCTGCTTTGGCGGCTATATCATATAGGGCCATATCAAATGCACTTTTTGCCGTGTAATTTCCAGCAATAACTAAATCTAATTCTTTTAATCTTTGTGGTATATCCAAAGGGTCTTTGTCTTTCCAAAATTGTGCAAAATCTTTTGCAAGATTATAGCAACTCAGTTGTGTCTCGCCCACAATCATTGGAAATGCAGAACATTCGCCCATTCCTGTAATGCCTTGGTCTGTTTGAATTTGAATTAAGACATTTTGTGCATATTCCATTGTTCCAGTTGCTATAGTAAATGGAATCATTGGAATTTTAAATTGGTAAATTGTGGTAGCTATAATTTTCATAATGGGCATAAATATACTTAATTTGAATAATAAGCATTCAAGTACAAATTTTGATGCGATAATTGTATTATTACTTTGAGAACTAAGGAATACTACCGATATTTGCGATACGAATGAATGTTAGCATGAATCTATCTTTAAACAACACACAGAACGCTTTTGCGTACAAGTCAAATACCGATTTAAGAAAAGCAAAATGGCTTTTTAGTGTGATACAAAATCCATGGATCGTTTCATTGGGTACCAGATTAACACCAGTGTTAATGAAGTCTGGTTTGCCAATTAATGGAATAATTCGCAACACAATTTTTAATCAATTTGTTGGTGGAGAAACTTTAGAAGAGTCGGCAAGGGTGACGAAGATGTTGGGTGCCTATGGAGTACAGGTGATTTTAGATTATGGTGTAGAAGCAAAAGAGGGAGAGGCAAGTTTTGATGCAGTGACTGAACAATTTATTACAGCCATTGAATTTGCTGCAACGCAAGATAATATTCCTTTTGTAAGTGTAAAGCTAACTGGATTGTCCAGTATGCATTTACTTGAGCGTTTGAATGAAGCGCCACGATTAAGAAGTGGTGTACATGATAGTGAGTCAGATGATGCTGCTTGGAATCGATTAAGAGAAAGGATGTATGCCATTTGTGATGTGGCAGAAGAAAACGGTATTGGTATTCTAATTGATGCAGAGGAGACATGGATTCAAGATCCAATAGATCGATTAGCTATTGAATTAATGGGTGTGTACAATAAAGAAAAAGTGGTCGTTTACAATACTTATCAATTGTATAGATCGGATCGTTTACGCTTTTTAAAACTATCACATAAAATCGCACAAGAAGGTAATTTTATTCTAGGAGCTAAATTGGTTCGTGGTGCCTATATGGAAAAAGAAAGAGCCCGCGCTGAAAAAATGGGTTATCTATCACCGATACAAGTAGATAAATTAGCAACAGATGCTGACTTTGATGCAGCAGTAAGGTTCTGCTTAGATCATATTGATAAGATTGCCTTGATTGTAGCATCACATAATGAAGCAAGTAATTTAAATTGTGCGCAATTGATGCAATCGAAAGGCTTACCTAATAATCATCCTCGTATTCATTTTTCTCAACTC
>CAZBJP010000003.1:55528-61560 GCA_964492205.1 uncultured Sediminibacterium sp. | reverse complement strand
TCATATTAGTTTTAATATGGCATCAGAAGGCTATCAAGTGAGTAAATATTTGCCATTTGGCCCCTTGCAAGACGTGGTGCCTTACTTGATGCGTAGGGCGCAAGAAAATTCAAGCGTAAATGGCCAGACGAATAGAGAGTTGCTATTGATCAGGCAGGAAATTGCCAGAAGAAAAGCAAAATAATCTAATAATTAGCCTTCATGTTGTAAATTGCAGCATGCAACAATATCTTCAATTAGTACAACATATTATTGAGCACGGGACAGAAAAAACTGACCGTACTGGCACAGGCACTAAAAGCTGTTTTGGCTATCAAATGCGCTTTAATTTAGCTGAAGGGTTTCCTTTAGTCACGACAAAGAAATTGCACCTAAAAAGCATTATTCATGAATTGCTTTGGTTTTTAAAAGGAGATACTAACATCCAATATTTAAAAGATCATGGCGTGCGCATATGGGACGAGTGGGCAGACGAAAATGGCGATCTTGGTCCTGTTTATGGTAAACAATGGAGAAGTTGGGAAGCACCAAATGGTGTGGTGATTGATCAAATTTCAGTATTGATTGAGCAAATAAAAAAAACACCAGATAGTAGACGATTGATTGTGAGTGCATGGAATGTGGGTGATTTATCCAAGATGGCGCTAATGCCTTGTCATAATATGTTTCAGTTTTATGTTGCAGATGGCAAATTAAGTTGTCAGCTGTATCAGAGAAGTGCAGATGTGTTTTTGGGTGTGCCGTTTAATATTGCTTCTTATGCTTTATTAACTATGATGATCGCACAAGTGTGTGATTTAAAATATGGAGACTTCGTGCATAGCTTCGGCGACGTGCATTTGTATAGCAACCATATGGAGCAAGCTGCTTTACAATTAAGTAGAAAACCATTTCCACTTCCAACCATGAAAATTAATCCAACTGTGAAAGATATTTTTGCTTTCCAGTACGAAGATTTTACTTTAGAAAATTACGAATGTCATCCTGGTATTAAAGCACCAGTGGCAGTTTAATACCTTGTACATGAAAGTATCTTTAGTTGTAGCAGCATCTGATAACCACATGATTGGCAAAGACAATCAATTGCTTTGGCACTTGCCTAAGGATATGAAATTTTTTAAAGACACCACTTGGGCCATGCCTGTGATTATGGGTAGAAAAACCTTTGAATCGATGGGGCAGCGCGTTTTGCCAGGTAGGTTGAATATAATTTTAACAAAACAAGCTGGACTTCTTTTTGAAAACACGGAAGTGGTTAGCTCATTGAAAGAAGCCATTCAATTAGCTGCTCGTGAGCAATATGCCGAAGTATTTGTGATTGGTGGAGGCCAAATTTATAAAGAAGCGATGCTTATTGCGGATACGATTTATATGACTAGGGTACATACTCAGATAGAGGGAGATACTACATTCCCTGTCATAGATGCCGAATGGGAGTTGGCTTATAGTTATCCAAATGCCGCAGATGAAAAACATCCATATGCATTTGATTTTGAATGCTGGAAAAGAAAATAGATGCGGTATTCTACTCCAACTAGGCTACTTAAATACCTTCATTATTACTGGGTTGCAGCCAATTCAAAGGGCCATGGGATTCACTCTCCTTTCGTATTTAGATTTATTAAAGAAGAGATGAATGCAAAAAGCACAACTGAGGCAATTGCAAACACGTCACCTTCTGTAAAAAAGCTAATGCAAGAAATAGAGGCAGTAACAAGTCAGTTCATGCCTGAAAAAATTAAAAGACTAATTGCTCGATGTATTGCTAAGTTTAACCCATCCATAACTTGTATTTTAGCTAGCAAATCCTCATATACTGAGGTGGAGAAAATGGATAGAATCGATTTCGCATTTTTGGAAGCTGGATGTTCAGTAGATTTGATTTTGCAAAATGCTGTTCTGGTCTTGCAAAAAATGCATTCAGATTCTTGGATGATTGTAGAGGGTATTCATACAAGTTCGGAAATGGAATATGCATGGGCAAGGCTAAAAAAGCAACCAGAGGTAAGATTAACTATAGATTTATTTTTTATTGGACTACTATTTTGTAGAAAGGAACAAAAAGAACAAGAACATTTTATCATTCGTTATTAATACAACTTATTGTTACCAGAAAAATTCATAGCATCCTTAGTAGGTCTTCCTGGATTTAATCAGGAAGCTTTTTTGCAGACGCATCAGTCCCCTGCAGATTTCACGTCTGTACGTTTAAATCAATTCAAGCCCTTTGACTTAGCGGCTCATCCATTTTTGCATTCGATGACACCGATTAATTGGTGTGAACAAGGCTACTATTTACATGGTAGACCAAGTTTTGTGTTAGACCCCTTATGGCATGCAGGTGCCTATTATGTGCAAGAGGCGAGTAGTATGTTCTTGGAAACGATTATCAATCAGTTAGTGGATCCAAAAAAATATTATAAGGTTTTAGATCTTTGTGCAGCACCGGGAGGAAAGACTACTTTACTCGCTAACGCTTTTAAAAATGGCTTGGTTGTTGCCAATGAAACAATTAAGTCAAGGAATGCCATTTTAGAAGAAAATTGTATTCGTTGGGGAAGTGATCATTTAGTAGTGACACAGAATGACCCCAGTCATTTTAAAGCATTGCCCAATTTTTTTGACTTCATTATTACAGATGCTCCATGTAGTGGGAGTGGTTTATTTAGAAAAGATCCAAACGCAATACAAGAATGGAGTGAAGAAAATGTATTCCATTGTAGTCAAAGACAAGAACGTATTATAGAGGAGAGCATTATTGCTTTGCAAGAGGGTGGTTATTATATATATTCTACTTGTTCTTATTCTTTTGAAGAAGATGAAAAAATCATGGATTATATCGCATCCATGGCGGGCATGCAATCAGTTACCATACAAGTTCCTGATGCATCAGGAATCGTTACTACTTATAGCCCATTACATAAGGCACAAGGCTTTAGGTTTTATCCTGACAAAATAAAAGGAGAGGGTTTTTTTATTACAGTTTTTCAAAAACAAAGCGCTTCATATACGAGTCAGTTTTCAACTCTGTTCCAATTCACTTCAATAGCAAAAAAAGAACTTGCCATGCTTGAAGCAGCTTATGCTTTACCTGTTCTTTTTACTTATATTCAACATCAAGAAGAAATCATTGCCTTGCCAACACATTGCCTTCAAGATTTACAAACTATTAGGGCTCATTTGTATGTCAAGAAAATGGGTATGCGAATTGGTACGTTGAAAGGTTCTGACTTGGTTCCTGCACATGATTTAGCAATGAGTCAATGGGATCAAATGCCTTATTCGACTATTTCAGTGGAATTGTCAGAGGCTTTACAATTTCTTAGGAGGGCTGATTTGGTACTGGACGGTCCAAAGGGATGGCATAGTATCAGTTATATGAATAACAGACTAGGATGGGTAAAAATATTGCCTAATCGACTCAATAATTACTATCCAAATGCTTGGAGAATATTGAATTACTGATACTTATTTATTAAATAAATATTTAATAAATAATTTTATATCTTTTTTTGCATTTAGATTTTGTAATTTTGTCCTCCTTGAAGAAGATCATTCTATACATGTTCTTAGCTTTTGGTCTATTTAGCCAATCGAATGCCATAGGTGCAAAAGCAAAATCTGTGTCAAAAAAATCAGCTGCGACTGCCTCCGTGTCTTCAAAATATGGCAAAAAGCATTCAAGTAAGGGTAAGAACAAAAAAAAATCAAGCAAATTCGCCAAAGGGAAAAAGAAAACTAGCGCACACAAAAAGTCTGCAGTTAAAGTGACTCCTGTCGTTCGTACTGCGCAATGGCAAATGATTGCACAAAATAAAGAACAGTCGAGAATAAAAGATAGTGTTCAAAAAACAAATTTAGTACAAGTGCGTGCTTCAGATAATGAAGGCTATTTTGCAAGTTTTTTTTCTAACCAGAAAAAAGCCGCTTCATTTCAAACACTAAATGGTACTGCAGCAGTTTTCAAAAGTATGAGTGGTTGGCAGGATAATAAATTTTATATTTTAACTAATGAGTTGCCAGTAGGCACTATTGTAAGAATTACCACTGCTGATTTTAAGAGTATCTGTGCTAAAGTAATCAATGCCTTACCTGAAATGGGTAATGCGATTCAATATCGACTAAATGATGCAGCTGCTGCAATTTTGGGTGTGACCAATAAGACATTCCAAGTGTCTGTGACATATTAGTAACTTTTTCAATTTTCTTTATGAAACTAAAATGTATTGTTAGTTTATTTTTTTTATCAGCTACAATGATCAGTTGTGCTCAAAATAATGTAACTGACAAATCTAATAAACAAACTGAGTTAACAATTGATGCTAAAAAGTTTAATCAAGCTATAGCAAGTTCAGGTGCGCAAATTTTAGATGTGCGAACAGCTGCTGAATATCAATCTGGTCATATTGCAAATGCATTACAAGCGAACTGGTTAGACCAAAAAGAGTTCAATAATAGAATCCAACATTTAGATAAGACAAAAACAATTTATGTTTATTGTCAATCTGGTGGACGCAGTGCTTCTGCTCAAGAAGCTTTAATACAAGCTGGTTATAAAGTTGTGAATTTGGAAGGAGGCATGAGCAATTGGAGAATGCAGCAAATGCCAGTAGAGGGTTCGGGTAATGTCGCGCAAATGCGTATGGCAGATTTTGAAAAAACGATACAATCTAATCAATATGTATTGGTAGATATTGGTGCAACATGGTGTCCTCCTTGTAGAAAAATGCAGCCAATTGTAGATGCATTAAAACAAGCACCTCCTAAGCCATTTTATTTTTTGTCAGTAGATGGTGGTCAAGATATAGACGTCATGAAATCAGTAAAGGCGGATGATCTTCCTACTTTTATTCTATATAAAAATGGAAAAGAAGTTTGGAGAAAAGTGGGGGTGACACCTCAGGCAGATTTTGAAAAAGCATTTGCTTTATAAATTGCTATCTGAGCGTATGATCTGTCTATATAAAAGTGTGTCTATTAGGAATGGAATTACACCTGCTTATAACCTCTTAAAAAATCTGCAATCGGCATTCTCTTTTTCCCTTCCCATTGAATATCATTCAGTTGAATATAGCCATCACTACAAGCAAATTTTGCAAATGTTTTTCCATCAGTGACAAAACTCCCGATGGCTTCTTTTGGTGTTTCTTTTAAAATAGTAGTGCTAAATAATTTCACAATCTTTCCCTCTACTTTTGTCATTGCGCCTGGAAAAGGAGCAAGGCCGCGAATTAAATTATGAATTTGTGTAACAGGTTGTTGCCAGTCAATATTACAATCTTTTGTAAATAGTTTAGGTGCATGCTGAATAACAAGACCTTCCTTTTGTGGCGTTGCATGAATAGTATGATCAATTAAACCTTTTAAGGTTTTAACTAAGGTCTGAGCGCCAACTTCCATCATGATATCGTGTAATTCCCCGGCTGTCATATTAGGGGAGATGGGAATACGTTCTTGCAGCAAAATATCGCCAGTGTCAATTGCATGTTGTAATCTAAATGTAGTGACACCAGTTTCTTTTTCACCATTTATGATGGCCCAGTTGATAGGGGCAGCACCACGATACTGAGGCAGTAATGATCCGTGTACATTCAATGTGCCCATTGGAGGATAAGACCAAATGGATTCAGGAAGCATCCTAAATGCCACCACAATTTGGATATCTGGTTGCCAAGCTACTATCTGGGAAAAAAATTCAGGAGATTTTAATTTTTCTGGCTGTGCGATGGGTAAATTATGTGCAAGTGAAAATTGTTTTACTGCGCTTTGTTGCAATTGCATACCTCTGCCTGCTGGCTTATCTGGTGCAGTGACTACACCGACTACATTCATTTTGGCATCTATTAAGGCTTTCAAGGACGCAACAGCAAAAGCCGGTGTTCCCATAAATACAATTCTTGGACTGTCATTCATGGTGTAAAGTTAATTAGAATTTAGTACTTTTGCCCTTTGCACCCTATGTGCTTTATTTAAAAAAATCAATATGCAACAAGTAAAAAATGGGGATACCATTCAAGTGCATTACCACGGTA
>CAZBJP010000003.1:50208-55518 GCA_964492205.1 uncultured Sediminibacterium sp. | reverse complement strand
AGAAAAGAAAACAATTCATATTCCATTTATGGAAGCATATGGTCCTAAACAACCAGAAATGATTGTTGAATTTCCAAAAACACAGTTCCCTCCAGATTTAAATCCAGAAATAGGTATGGCATTAACAATGAATAATGGACAAGGTCAACAATTTCAAGTGATCGTGGTGGAAGTAAAAGATGAAGTTGTCGTATTAGATGCAAATCATAGTCTTGCTGGTCAAGATTTGACATTCGATCTTGAATTAGTAGGTGTCACGCCAAAGTCTACCATCATTATGCCTTAGTAATAGGTTAAAGATCTTATAAAAAAGGCATTCCGTTCATTCGGGATGCCTTTTTTTATACCTTCGCCGAGCAAAAAGTAATTTATGGAATGGAGTGCATATGGAGTGGCTGAAAGATTCATGCGGTATGTGCAAATTGATACACAAAGTGATCCAAATAGTACAAGTTTCCCTTCAACTGAAAAGCAAAAGGATTTATCTCGCCTTTTGCTAAAGGAATTAAAAGACTTGGGCTTGGCGGATGCAGAGATGGACGCCAATGGTTATGTAATGGCTACTATCCCCGCAACAATGGGTACTGAGGCATTAGAAACAATTAAGCCACCTGTGATTTGTTTTTGCGCGCATGTGGATACGGCGCCAGATTGCAGCGGGACTAATGTTAAGCCCATTCTGCATCAACAATATTCGGGTGCGCCTATTGTTTTACCTGATGATCCAAGTCAAATTATTACAGTGGATAAATACCCCTATTTAAAAAAATTTATTGGTAAGGAAATTATTACTGCTAGTGGTAAAACATTATTGGGTGCAGATGATAAGGCTGGGGTAGCCATCCTTGTAAGTCTGGCTGCCTATTTGATGCAACATCCTCAAATAAAACATGGTCCAATTAAATTATTGTTTACGCCTGATGAAGAAGTGGGTAGAGGAGCAGATTTCATTGATTTTAAAAAATTGCAAGCGGATTTTGGATTTACTTTAGATGGGGGACAATTGGGTGCATTTGAAATGGAGAGTTTTAGTGCAGATCAATTAATCTTGACCATCGATGGTGTGATGGCGCATCCTGGTGCTGCAAAAGGAATTATGCAAAATGCTATCAAAATTGCTGCAGATATTATTGCAGCTTTGCCGAAAGACAAATGGTGTCCCGAGCAAACAGCAGGAAAAGAAGGTTTTGTCCATCCTACTCGTATCCAAGGTGGTGCAGAACAAGTGCAAATTGAATTTCTAATTCGTGATTTTGATACTTCAAGTCTTGCCAACTATGAAGCAAGGATTTTAGAAATTGCAGAATCGGTAGTACATCAAAATTTACATTATAATAGATCTGCTGTGCAAATTCAAGTGAAGCAACAGTATCGTAATATGAAAGAAATAATCGACCAGTATCCTCAAATGATCGAACTAGCAATGGCAGCCTATCGAAAAGCTGGAATTGAGCCGGTGATAGAACCTATTCGCGGAGGGACAGATGGAAGTAGAATGAGTTTTATGGGCCTGCCTACGGCTAATGTCTTTACGGGTATGCAAGCTATTCATAGTAAGCAGGAATGGGTTGGTGTTGCTGATATGCAGCAGGCGGTGCAAGTATTAGCCTATATGGTAGAAATAAATTAACTTTAAAGTATAAATTTAAACGTATGTTGTTTTTGTTACAAGTAGCAGATGCTAAGATTTCTTTATTTAGTTTATTAGAGAAAGGTGGTTGGATTATGTATCCTTTATATGTATTATTGGTGATTGCAATCTATGTATTCATTGAAAGATTTTTAGCAATCAAAAAAGCAGGTCAAACAGATCCTCAGTTTATGAAATTGATTAAAGATCATATTTTATCTGGCAACATAGCTGCCGCGAAAGCCTTGGCAAAAAATACGTATAATCCAGTGGCGAATATGATTGAGAAAGGAATTATGCGTATTGGAAAACCAATTGATGCCATTGAAAAAAGCATGGAAAATGTAGGAAAATTAGAAATGTATTCGATGGAACGAAATTTGAATATTCTTTCTTTGGTTTCAGGCATTGCACCCATGTTTGGATTTTTAGGTACGATTATTGGCATGGTGCAATTGTTTTATGGCATTGCTTCTACAGGGGAATATACTTTAAATACCATTGCTGGAGGTATTTATACTAAAATGATCACCTCTGCAACGGGATTGATCATAGGTTTAATTGCATATGTCGGTCATAATTTTTTAACAACACAAATAGACAAGACGGCCAATAAAATGGAAAGAGCAAGTGCTGATTTTTTAGATATTTTACAAGAACCAACTCAAGCTTAATCATTCACAATGAACCTTAGAAATCGTTTAAGAAATCACCCTGAGCCACATACCGGCGCATTGAATGATATCTTATTTATATTATTATTGTTTTTTTTAATTGTTTCTACTTTAGCTAATCCGAATGTCATAAAGGTGTCCAATCCCAAGGCCTCAAGTGATACCAAAGCTAAGCAAACGGTGGTAGTGACGATTGATAAAGAACAACATGTATTTATTGGTTCCTCACCAGTAAGTTTAGATTCTTTGTCTAGTCAACTAAAAGTGTATTTATCTAAAGAAACTGAGAAGCCCTCTGTTGTCATAAATGGAGATAGTGTAGCCAATTTAGGTGTGACCATTCAGGTAATGCAAATCATTAAGCAATTAGGGGCAATGCCAGTGGTAGCGGTGGATCCCACTCATTAAAATTCAATGTTGTTTTGTAAAAATTGATCCAAAGTTAATAGTGTAATCGCTTTGGAAGTTAATCTGCGCTATCTTGGTTTTAAACTAGCACGAATCATTCTGTCTTTCCCAAAAAGATCTGTTCTGAGTTCTGCATGAAAATCCATTTCTTCTAATAAATTTACCATTGCTTCACCTTGGTCATAATGAATTTCAAAAAATAATTGACCATTAGTTCCTAAATGTAATTTTGCAAGTCTTGCGATGGATTTATAAAATACAAGGGGTTCATCATTAGGCACAAATAAGGCAATATTGGGTTCATGTGCAGTGACCTGTAATTCCATATGTTCCATTTCTTGAATAGGAATATAGGGTGGATTACTCACAATGACATCATATTGTCCTGGTAGAAAAGCAGCATTCAAAATATCTAAAGGTACAAACTCAATAGCTGCTTTTAAAGTGCTAGCATTATTTGCAGCAATTTTCAATGCATCAGGACTAATATCAAGTGCGGTGATAGTAGCCTCTGGTAAAGCTTTTTTTAGTGCAATGGCAATACAGCCAGAGCCAGTTCCAATATCAAGAATGCGTAATGCACTCCCTTTTATTTCTGCATATTCAAGAATCCAATCTACTAATTCTTCAGTTTCTGGTCTTGGAATTAATACCTGCTCGTTTACGCTATAGGCTTCGCCCATAAACCAAGCTTTACCAGTAATGTATTGAATAGGTCTTCCTGCTTGAAGTTCAGCTGTTGCAGTTTGAAATGCTAGGCGCTTTTCCTCAGAAATTGGACTGTCTTTATGTAATGCCTGTTGCAATTGGTCCCACCCAGTGATATGTTCTATCAAAATAGAAAGAATAGGGTTCAGTTCAACCGCTTCATATAGACCTGCCAATTGTTTTTTCAAGTCTTGCTTGATATCGTTTAAACTCATAGTGCAATGTTACAAATGATTCATCATTATGAACTAGCTTTGCCAAAAATTAGTCCTTTTATTTTTTTGATGGATCCTTTTTACTATTATACAATCGAGCAGCCATCCATGGCTGAATTTAAAGATCGAGGGAGTAAATTTTTGGCCTTTGCATATCCTGTAAAAGATATCGATACTTGTAAAAAGATTTTAGCTCAATTGAAAAAAGAGCATGTTAAAGCAGTGCATCATTGCTTGGCTTATAGACTAGGTCTCGATGGTTCTACTTTCAGAGTGAGTGATGATGGTGAACCTTCTGGATCAGCAGGAAGGCCAATTTTGGGTCAAATTGATAGTAAGGAATTGACAAATGTGCTAGTGGTAGTAGTACGCTATTTTGGAGGCACTTTGTTAGGCGTGCCTGGCTTGATCAATGCTTACAAGACAGCTACAGCTTTGGCATTACAACTTTCGCCCATTATTAAGAAGCCAATTGAAATAGCTTATGAGCTTAATTTTGATTATCAAAAAATGAATGAAGTTATGATGGTTGTAAAGCATTATAATTGTTCAGTGGTAGAACAATCTGCTCAGTTATTTGTGCAGCTTCAAATAGGTATTCCTAAAAATAGGTTAGAGGAAGTCCTTGAAAAACTGGGAGAACTAAGGGATGTGATAGTTAAAACTTCTTTAAAGTTGAAATAGTATCTTAATTATTTATTGTATTCGTAAAATCCAACTCCAGATTTTACGCCTAGTTTTCCTTCTGCGACCATTTTGCTTAATAAGGAAGCTGGCTTGTATTTGCTATTTTGAAAACCATCTTCCATGATTTCTAGAATATTTTTACAAACATCTAGTCCTATATAATCTGCTAGTTGCAATGGTCCCATTGGGTGCGCCATGCCTAATTTCATTATCTGGTCAATGGTGGCAGCATCACTAATACCCTCTTCCAAAGCCAAAATAGCTTCGTTTATCATTGGCATTAAAATTCGATTGGCGATGAATCCTGGTGCATCTTTTACTACGCAAGGAATTTTTCCAATTGCTGAAGTTAGTGCTACAATCGCATCCGTTACAGCAGCTGTAGTAACTTTACCATTGATGATCTCTACTAATTTCATCACTGGGACAGGATTCATGAAATGCATCCCAATCACCTTGCCTGGTTTTTTTGTTGCTTCGGCAAGTTGTGTAATAGAAATAGAGGAAGTGTTACTTGCTAAAATACAATCAGTATTGGTGTATTGGTCGATCTCAGAAAAAATAGCCAATTTTATTTTGCTATTTTCAGTTGCAGCTTCAATCACTAAATCTCGATCTTGTACACCCTCTTTTAAGTTAGTGTAACAAGTTATTTGAGCTAATGTTTTTTCCTTATCTGCTGCATTGATCACAGCCTTAGTTATTTGACGGTCTAAATTCTTAGAGATCGTTTGTAACGCTTTATCCAATGCGGCAGATTGAGTATCGATTAAATTTACTGCATAACCATATTGTGCAAACACATGTGCAATACCATTACCCATTGTTCCTGCTCCAACGACTGCTATCTTTTTCATCTATTTACTTTTTGATTTATAATCGCCACGTTTCCATGAATTAATAAAACTTCTCCAAGCACTTGGATTTAGAATATTCATTGGAGGCAATTGTCCTGAATAGTAGTATCTTGATGCTTGTTGTTGTAATG
>CAZBJP010000003.1:10577-50198 GCA_964492205.1 uncultured Sediminibacterium sp. | reverse complement strand
GCTTCTTTGCCGTCTCTAGGCAAGCTTGATAGGATAATTCTTTTTTGAGCGGGACTTGTATTTTTTCTTGCAGTCTCAAATAAGTCATCGTCTACTTTGGAGTTGACAAAATCACGTTCAAATTGTGCACGCGTTGGTCTTGGTTTCAAGATCGTTGCGGGTAAAAAATTGGTATCGTTAACCATCAGTTGAATTACACTATATTGATTGCCTGCTAAATTTTGAGGAATGGTGATGCTTCTATTTTTAAAACCCACACAACTAAATGTAATGGTTTCTCCTTTGTTGACAGCAATAGAAAATACACCGTCGTTATTGGTAATAGTGCCCCTTCCTTTTTTATTGACAACAATACTCGCTAAAGGAATTGCTTTTAAACTATCTGCTGTCATTACTACGCCATATAATTGAACAACGGAGTCTCTGTAAAGATCTACTGTTTGTGCTTTTAATTGTGATGGCAACAAGGCAATTAAGATCAAAAAAGGGAGGATCAGTTTCTTTTTCATGTAGCTGCAAATTTAAGCCTCAATGTTTATAAATTCAGCGATTTTTTTGTTACGAAATGGGTAGTTTTTTTGAACTAAGCCACATTTTAGGTCTTTTAAAAGGGCAAAATAAGCGCTATGAACGTTAACTTTGCCGGGATTAATTTATTTTAACAAAAACTTTCATAATGACACAGGAAGAGATACTAAAAGCATTGAGCAATGTGCAGGAGCCTGACCTCGGGAAAGACTTAGTAACCCTTAACATGATACAGGATCTAAAAGTAGAGGGAGATGCAGTTAGTTTTACTATTGTATTGACTACGCCTGCTTGTCCAATGAAAGATTTGATGAAGCATGCATCTGAAAATGCGATTAAACTATTGGTGAATCCTAAAGCGCAAGTTCAGGTTAATTTCACCTCAAATACGACATCTTTAAGAAAAGACGAAAAAGCAATTTTGTCTAAAGTAAAAAATATTATTGCTGTAGTAAGTGGTAAAGGAGGCGTGGGTAAGAGTACTGTTTCTGCGAACCTTGCTTTAGCGCTAGCAGAAGGCGGTGCAAAAGTGGGTTTAATGGATGCGGATATATATGGACCAAGTGTGCCGATTATGTTTGGTGTAAGAGGCCAAAGGCCAATGATGAAAGATGAAGCTGGAAAAGGGGTTATTATTCCATTAGATAAATACGGTATTAAATTAATGAGCATTGGATTGTTAGTGGATGAAAAGGACGCAGTAGTTTGGAGAGGGCCAATGGCGAGCAGTGCGATTCGACAATTTATCACCGATGTGGATTGGGGCGAATTAGATTATTTAGTGATTGATATGCCACCAGGCACTGGCGACATTCATTTAACTATCATGCAGACTGTGCCTGTTACGGGCGTAGTAATTGTTACTACGCCACAACAAGTTGCCCTAGCAGATGCGAAAAAAGCCATCGCAATGTTTGGTCAAGCAAATGTAAATGTGCCGATCATTGGATTGGTAGAAAATATGGCTTATTTCACCCCTGCGGAATTGCCAGACAATAAATATTATTTATTTGGTAAAGAGGGAGGGCTTAAACTTGCTTCAGAATATGACTTATCTTTCTTAGGGCAAATTCCATTAGTGCAAAGTATCAGAGAAGGTGGAGATGAAGGCGTGCCTGCTATGGTAGGAGATGAGTTGGTTTCAAAAGATGCTTTTAGAATTTTTGTGGGTAATGCAGTTAGACAAATTGCAATCAGAAATGCTAATTTACCCAGAACAGAAACCATCACCGTAGCGCCCTAATGGAAAAGAGAATCATTATAGCCATTGATGGCTTTTCGTCTTGTGGAAAGAGTACGCTTGCAAAAGCAATGGCCAAAGCATTGGAATATATATTTGTAGATACTGGGGCTATGTATAGGGCAATCGCTTTATATTTTTTAAGAAATAATATTTCTTTCGAAGACGAAAAAGCGATTCAGACTGCATTAGATCATATTGAATTAAAGTTTAAGTTTAATTCAATAAGTCAAAAAAGTGACATGTACTTAAATGGGGAAAATGTAGAGCAAGAGATTCGTGCAATGCGCGTGAGTCAAAAAGTAAGTGAGGTAGCTTCTATCCCTGCAGTGCGAGAATTTGCTGTAGCGCAACAGCAAGCGATGGGTCGAGACAAAGGAATTGTAATGGACGGGAGGGATATTGGCACAGTAGTTTTCCCCAACGCAGAATTAAAATTATTTGTCACAGCTGATCCAACTGTAAGGTTAGAGCGTCGATATCAAGAATTAGTACAAACTAATCCTGCAATCAGCAAAGAGGAAGTATCAGCTAATTTGCAACAAAGAGATTTAATGGACAGCACAAGGTTGCATAGTCCACTCAGACAGGCCGAGGACGCATTAGTATTAGACAACACTTCTTTAAATAGAGAACAGCAATTCGAGCTTGCCATGAAGTGGGCAATGGACAGAATAAATGCTTAATTAATCCACCTTTTCTTTACTGCTTCAAATGCATTTTCTAATCCATAAAATCCTAGTATTTTAAGGATTACAGATTCTACTACTGCATCAGGGCAGCTAGCGCCGCTAGTCATAAGTATGCGAATTGGATTTTTGTCTGGTAAAAAATCACTTACTATTTCAGTTTGCTTGTTCTTCCAATTGGTTTTTTCAATTTGCTTAGCATCAATAATTTTACTAGCATCATCGATAAAATAAGTAGGTAATTTCTGTTCACAAAGTTCAACAAGATGCGAACTATTGCTGCTGTTTTTTCCACCCATTACAATAGCGAGATCAGCTTCTGTCTCTAATAATCCAATCACTGCAGATTGATTGTCATTAGTTGCATAACAGAGCGTGTCTCTCGTATCAGCAAAATGAGCTGCAATATTTTCGGTGCCAAACTTTTTCAATATAACTTGTTTCAAATAATCAGAAATGGCTTGAGTATCGGTAGCAAGTTGAGTAGTTTGATTGACTACACCAATTTTATCTAAATGAACACTTGGATCAAAAGTGGCAGAATAGCGATTGATAAAAAAATCATAAAAGTAGTCAGTAGGTAATTCTCCGCTAATGATTCTAGCTAAGACTTTTGTTTCTTCAATGTCGTTTACAATTAAAGTAGGTGTATGTGCAGAAGTGTGTGAAAATGTTGCTCTTGTTTCTTCGTGTTTTGGTTTTCCATGAATGATTATGGAGTAACCTTTTTGCGCAATCTGTTCACTTCTATTCCATACTTTTTCTACAAAAGGACAAGTTGTATCATAAGCTTGAATGGCAATGCCTTTTGCTTTTAACTTTTCTTCTAATTCTAAAGTGGTGCCAAATGCAGGTATAATTACAATATCCTCTTTAGACAATTCATTTAATGGGATCAATTCTTTCCCTAAGGTATCTTGAAGGAATTTGACACCTTTGCTAGTAAGGTCTGCATTTACTTGAGGATTGTGAATCATCTCGCTGAGTAAAAAAATACGTTTGCCTTTATGCGCTTCGATAGTTCTATAGGCTATATCAATCGCATTTTCTACGCCATAACAAAATCCGAAATGTCTTGCTAAATAGATTTTTACCTCCCCAAAATCGAGTTCGGTAGGTGTGAAATTTTTTTTGAGCTTATCTTCCGCTTTACGCTTTTGTTTAATGGCGGAAATTAAGGGGCTTCTATAGCCTGAAGGCACATCAAAATTTTTCATCTATTACAATATTAACGTATACAAAAGTACAATCTTCGTTGCTTTTTCCCTTATTTTAATTTAGTGCTTGTATCTTTGCGGCATGCATTATGTATCGGTAGAAAATTTGACGAAGAGTTATGGTATTACCCCTTTATTTAAAGGTATCAGTTTTAATATCAATGAGGGGAATCGAATTGCTTTAGTGGCAAGAAATGGCGTTGGGAAAAGCACCTTATTGAGGATCTTATCAGGGAAAGAAGTGCCAGATGCAGGGACCGCAAAAGTGCATAAAGATGTCCATTTGGTCTTATTTGAGCAAGATCCACAGTTTATTGAAACTGCTTCAGTTACCCAAAATTTGTTCAATCAAGAGCATCCTATTATGAAAGCCATTAGTAATTATGAAATGGCAATGGAGACGGAGGATGAAAATTTGATCACAGAAGCGATAATGGAAATGGAGGAGAACAATGCTTGGGATTTTGAATCGAAAGTAAAGACAATTTTAACGCAACTAAATATTCATCAATTAGAACAACCAGTTTCTAAATTGAGTGGAGGTCAACGTAAACGCGTTTCTTTAGCAAAAACATTAATTCAAATTGGTTTTGAGCCAAAACATGTATTGTTATTAATGGATGAGCCCACGAATCATTTGGATTTAAATATGATTGAATGGTTGGAAAACTATCTTGAGCAAGAGAAAGTTACTTTATTATTGGTATCGCACGATCGTTATTTCTTGGAAGCGGTTACAGATGAAATTTGGGAGTTAGAAAGAGAGAGGTTGTACAGCTACAAAGGTGATTATGAAAATTATTTAGAAAAGAAGGCTGCTAGGATTGAGTCAGAATTAGCAAGTATTGATAAAGCAAAGAATACATTTAGGAAGGAGCTTGAATGGATGCGAAAACAACCCAAAGCTAGAACGACTAAAAGCAAAAGTCGACAAGATAATTTTTACGAAGTAGAAGCAAAAGCAAAGCAGAAAATTGAAGATACTAATCTCCAATTAGACATGAAGATGACTAGATTAGGAGGTAAAATTATTGAAGCAAAAAAAGTATACAAATCCTACGGAGATCTAGTGGTATTAAAAGGCTTTGATTACACCTTTAGTAAGGGAGAACGGATAGGTATAGTAGGAAAAAATGGCGTAGGGAAATCTACTTTTTTACAAATATTGCAAGGTCTTACAGCACCGGATAGTGGTAAGATTAATGTGGGAGATACTATTGTATTTGGTCATTTTTCACAAGAGGGGTTGACCTATAAGAAGGATATGCGTGTCATTGAGTACCTAAAGACATTTGCGGAACAGTTTCCATTGGCGAGTGGTGGAACATTAAGTGCGGCACAGTTTTTAGAGTTGTTTCTTTTTACGCCAGATAAACAATACACCTATTTAAGTGCATTAAGTGGGGGGGAGAAGAAAAGATTGCAATTACTAACCATCTTGTTTAAAAATCCTAATTTTTTAATTCTAGATGAACCAACGAATGATCTTGACTTACCTACTTTGGCTGTTTTAGAACAATTTTTGATCGATTTTACAGGTTGTGTGTTGTTGGTATCGCATGATCGATATTTTATGGATAAGCTGGTAGACCATTTGTTTATATTTGAGGGTAATGGTGTTATTCGTGATTATCCTGGCAATTATACTCAGTTTAGGATATTAGAGAAGAGTAAACAAAATTATACATCTTTGAGTTCAGAAATCACTGCACAGGTGGAGCTTGAAATTAAATCTTCTGCAACAGATCAAATTGCAAGCTATTTACCAAAGAAGTCGGAAGAGAAAATGTCTTATAAAGAGAAATTAGAACTTGAGCAGCTTAATCAATCCATGCCTGAGTTGGAAAATAAAAAAGTACTACTCACGCAGCAATTGAACAATACAAGTGGAGATTATAATGAAATAACGATGTTAAGTGCTGAGCTGGCTTCAGTTACTGCAGAATTGGAAGCAGCTGAAACAAGATGGCTGGAATTGAGTGAGAAACAATAAATAGTGCTATTTTAAAAAATGAGGCCTAAGTGTCTTCTAAATGAGGCCTAAGTGTTGCATAAGATTTTACTGCTATAGTTAATTTAGTAGAATAATATAGAAATACATTCTATATTCTTTTCACTGCTAAATCGAAATACAATGAAACCTATTGAAAGAATTGCAATGTACCTTCAGTTTAAAACAATCTCACCTCATGCATTTGAGAAAAAGATTAAACTGTCCAATGGTTATTTTTCAAAACAATTAAAACATCTTGGTTCAGTAGGATCAGATATCTTAATGAAGATCCATTTAGCCTATCCTGAATTAGATATTTTATGGATTTTAACAGGTGAGGGGCAAATGCTTAAAGAAACAACTAGTCCTACTCAAGCTTTAAATACTAATTTAGTAGAAGATTTTACCAATAAATACACTACTGAGAATAAAAGGTTAAAAATTTTAGAAAGTGATTTCGATAAATTACAAACTGCTTTGAAAGATAAGGAGAAAATTATTGGTTTATATGAATTCATGTTAAATGGCAATCCGCCAATTTCGAATAGCACAAGTGTGGTGACTAGGATGGATGCTTAGGAATGCTTCCTCCCCCCTATAATAAAAAAAGAGGCACTTTTAAAGCGCCTCTTTTATAGTTTAATAAAAAATGTATTTAAGCATATGA
This sequence comes from uncultured Sediminibacterium sp., assembly GCA_964492205.1. GTDB lineage: Bacteria > Bacteroidota > Bacteroidia > Chitinophagales > Chitinophagaceae > Sediminibacterium. Next base: position 43,864 of record CAZBJP010000003.1, on the reverse strand, counting down.
TGCAACTGGTTCGCAGGTGCAAACCAAGTTTCTATCTCCATGTGTATTGTTGACACGCGCAACTGATGGCCAAAATTTATTTAGCGCAACATAAGGCAAAGGGAAAGCTGCTTCTTGTCTAGTATAAGCATGAGACCATTCATTCGCACAAATCACTTGTTGAGTATGTGGTGCATTTTTAAGTGGGTTGTCAATTTTATCTGCACGACCTTCTTCAATTGCTTTTATTTCTGCATGTATTGCTAGCAATGCATCACAAAAGCGATCTAATTCCGCCATGTCTTCACTTTCTGTTGGCTCAATCATGATTGTTCCTGGTACTGGGAAGCTCATTGTTGGTGCATGGAATCCATAATCTATCAATCTTTTCGCCACATCTTCTGCTTCAATGCCTGCACTTACTTTAAATGGTCTTAAGTCAATAATGAATTCATGCGCACAAGTGCCATTTTTACCCGTATATAAAATTGGGTATACTTTTTCTAACCTTGATTTCATATAATTGGCATTCAAGATCGCGTAGCTTGTCGCTAATTCTAATCCTTTAGCGCCTAGCATTTTAATGTAAGCATAGCTGATTAATAAAATACTTGCTGATCCCAATGGTGCACTGCTTACTGCATTGCTTTCATCTCCATTGAAAATATGACCTGGTAAGTAAGGGGCTAGTTTGTCATTTACGCAAATTGGCCCAACACCTGGTCCACCACCTCCATGAGGAATAGCGAATGTTTTATGTAAATTCAAATGACACACATCTGCACCAATATTGCCTGGACTAGTTAATCCAACCTGTGCATTCATATTTGCACCATCCATGTAGACCATGCCACCATATTGATGTATAATATTACAAATGTCAATGATCGTTTCTTCAAATACACCATGTGTTGAGGGGTAAGTCACCATTAAAGCACCTAAATGATCTTTGTATTGAATTGCTTTAGCTTTTAAGTCTGCTACATCAATATTACCTGCATTGTCACAGGCAACCACCACAACCTTGAAGCCCGCCATTACCGCACTTGCTGGGTTAGTACCATGTGCACTAATAGGAATTAAAACAATATTTCTGTGGCTTTCATTTCTGGCAGCGTGATAAGAACGGATTGTTAATAATCCTGCGTATTCACCTTGCGCGCCACTGTTAGGTTGTAAGCTACATGCGGTGAATCCCGTGGTTTGACATAAGTAGGCACTCAATTCTTTTGCTATTTCTTGGTAGCCAATAGTTTGATTTGCAGGTGCAAAAGGATGTAACCCACCAAAACAAGGCCAGCTTACAGGAATCATTTCAGTAGCAGCATTTAGCTTCATGGTGCAACTGCCCAGGCTAATCATACTTGTATTTAAAGAAAGATCCTTGTTTTCCAATTGTTTAATATAACGCATCATTTGTGTTTCACTGTGGTGTGAATTGAATACTGGATGCGTTAAATAAGTACTTGATCTAATTAATTGTGCAGGGATAGCTACATTTTTGATGCTAGCATTTAATGCATTGGCTTTTTTTCCTGTAAGTGTTTCAAATAAATTAACTATGGCCTGAATATCATGTGCAGAAGTAGTTTCATCTATGCTAATAGAAACTGTGCCATTGCTAAAATAATTGAAATTCATATTTTGTGCAGAGGCAATTTCATATAATGCATTTGCGTCAAACCCTTTCAAATGCAATGTGTCAAAATAATAAGTATTGACTTGTTGAATACCTAAACTTTCTAATTGTTGTGATAATCCTTGTGTGAATGTATGTATCCTTGAGGCAATTGCTTTTAGTCCTTCAGGGCCATGGTATACAGCATACATAACCGCCATGTTGGCAAGTAATGCTTGTGCAGTACATATATTAGAAGTTGCTTTTTCGCGTTTGATATGTTGCTCTCTTGTTTGTAATGCCATTCTCAATGCACGATTACCTTGTGCATCGATACTTACACCAATTAATCTACCTGGCATACCCCTTTTGAAAGCATCTTTGGTTGCGAAATAAGCTGCATGTGGCCCGCCAAAACCCATTGGCACACCAAATCTTTGTGTATTACCAACAGCTACGTCTGCATTTAGCTCACCTGGGCTTTTTAATATAGTTAGTGATAGTAAATCAGCGACTAAAATGACCATGCCACCTAATTGATGTACTTGATCAATAAAACTGGTGTAATCTTCGATGGCACCATTGGCATTGGGGTATTGAACTATTGCGCCAAAAAATTGATTATCTAAAGTGGTATTTTTGAAATTACCTGTCACCAATTCTATGCCTATTGGTTTCGCTCTGGTATGCAGTACAGATTTTGTTTGTGCAAAAATAGCTTCGTCTATAAAAAATTTAGGATGGCTGGCTACTTCTGATTTATTCACATGGTTAAAGATCATAGTCATTGCTTCTGCTGCTGCAGTGGCTTCATCTAATAAAGAAGCATTTGCAATATCCATGCCAGTTAGGTCCGCAACCATGGTTTGGAAATTCAACAAACTTTCTAAACGCCCTTGGGCAATTTCTGCTTGGTATGGTGTGTATTGTGTATACCAACCTGGATTTTCAAATATATTTCTTAGAATCACAGAGGGTGTGATAGTGCCGTAATATCCTTGACCTATAAAATTTTTTGCAACAATATTTTTTTCCCCTAGGGCTTTTAAAGTTTGAAGCATGTCAAATTCTGATAAACCTTCAGGGATAGCCATTGGTTTTTTTAATCTTATATTGGCTGGTACAGTTTTGTCAATTAATGCAGCTAAACTATCTACGCCCACTGCTGCTAACATTTTTACACTGTCTACTTGATTCGTACCAATATGTCTTTGGATAAATTCTGCGCCACTTTGATTCATTTTCGACGAAATTGAAAAGGTTAAAAATTGCCACAAATATAAGCTTTTTAGGGCCGCCTTAAGGTGGATCTTTGCCCTATCCTGCATGAATGGGGAAAGCTTGTGGATGAGGTGTAAATAGTTTACTTTTGTTGACTATTATGCAAGCGAACACTGAACATTTATTTGATACTCCTGCTCCTGAGCAACTTAAGAAATTTCAAAATTTTCTTAAAAGGGTAGATAAACGGTTTATTTTAAAGCAATTGCCCGATTTACACGAAGCTGCATTTGAAAAAATTGATTGTCTGGATTGTGCAAGATGTTGCAAAAATTATTCCCCTCGTTTTAAAATGCCAGACATTAAAAGAATTAGTAAGTATATGGGCATGAAGGAGACGGCATTTATTGATCAATACCTGAGCATGGATGAGGAAGGGGATTATGTTTCTAAAACCAGGCCTTGTCCTTTTTTAGGGAACAATAATGTATGTCATATTTATGATCATCGACCCACAGATTGTCAAAGGTTCCCTTATACTGATGAAGATGTATTTTTTAAGCGTATTGCTATTACAATGAAAAATGCAGAATTCTGTCCAGCAGTACATGATGTAATGAATGCTTTATTGACTAAGTAGACAGCTAGTATTCCATATCTTTTAATTTGGGTGCCTTAAACCAAGTGGTGATGACCACTAAAATAGTCATGGTGCCTCCGAATACAACAGAGGGGATCACGCCCATCGCTTTTGCTGCTAATCCACTTTCAAATTGACCTAATTCATTACTACTATTAATGAACATTGAGTTCACTGACATCACCCTGCCTCGCATATGACTTGGTGTTTTGAGTTGTACAATGGTGCCTCTAACAATCATACTAAAACCATCAAGTATGCCACTCATTAAAAGTGCGGCAAATGAGATCCAAAATATTTTTGACAGAGCAAAAACAATGATGCAAACTCCAAATCCGGCCACCGCTAGCAATAATTTTTTACCTTGTTTTTGTTCAACAGGAAAAATAGTAATCAATACAATAATGATGATTGCGCCAATGTCAGTTGCTGCATTTAGCCAGCCAAACCCAATAGGCCCTACTTTTAAGATATCTCTTGCAAAAACAGGCACCATGGCAACTGCGCCACCAAAAAGAACGGCAAATAAATCCAATGACAATGCGCCTAAAACTTCTTTACTATTAAAAACAAAACGCAATCCTTCTTTCACACTCTCCAGTGGATTTTGTTCTACTAGAGTTGTATGAGGCGGCTTAACACTAATTTTTTGTATAAAGAAATAGCCCATTGCAACTAAAACCGCAACAAGAATCAGTGAACTATGAATCCCAAAACCTGCTATCATGAATCCTACACTTGCATGTCCAATTACTGAAGCTGCAAGCCACATTCCTTGACTCCATGTGGTCGCATTTTGCAATAAATTTTTTGGTACAATCTCGCCAACTAATGTGCCAAAGCCAGGTCCAGTGAAAGAACGTATAATGCCTGTACAAAAGATGACAAAATAAATCCCTATTGCTATTTGCAAATTGCCTAATTGTGCTTTACCAAATGCAGAAGACAAGAGTAATAAGCTAATCGCGCAAATCAAATAAAGAATTATGCCTCTTAAAATGATTTTTCTTTTCTCACTTTTGTCAATCACATGTCCAGCATATAATGCAAGTGAAACTGCCGGAATAACTTCTGCTAAGCCAATCAATCCTATTGCAAATGGCTCATTCGTTAATTCGTAGATCCACCATCCCACTAATGTCCCCATCATTCTTAAGCCCATTATGAACAAAAAACGTCCAATCATTAAATTCCTAAACTCATGAATTCGTAACGCTGCAAATGGGTCTTTGGTGGATTGTAGTGAATTGTTTTCCATGGCAGTCTTAAAGGGTGGGTAATTATGGTAGGGTAAAGTAATGTTGACCCTCTTCAAGGTCTTTTTCCAGCGCGTCAGTAATCACTTGAAAATGTTTTTCATTGTAAAGAAAGTCAGCATTGCTGGCGTCTACAAATATCGTTTTGATGTTATGCTGCTTAATATAACTGGTATAAGTTTCTTGTAATTTAAATAAATATTCGTCTGGAATACTTTGTTCAAATTTGCGGTTTCTTTTTTTAATATTACCTTGTAATCTATTTACAGGAGCGTGTAAATAGATTAAAATGTCGGGTGGTGTAAGTTGTTGCACAAAAACATCAAACATTTTCTGATACAACCTAAATTCTTCCTCTGGTAGATTCACTTTTGCGAAGAGTAAACATTTAGTAAAAATATAATCAGAAATGGTAACATTTTGAAAAAGATCATTGGATTTAACCATTTCCTGTTGTTGCTTAAATCGCTCTGCTAAAAAAAATAATTCTAATGGGAATGCATATTGTTTTGGATTCTCATAAAATTTTGTCAAAAATGGGTTCTCTGCAAATTCTTCTAAAACCAGTTTTGCATTAAAATGTTGTGCGAGTAAATGTGATAGTGTTGTCTTTCCAGCACCAATGTTCCCTTCAATTGCTATAAAATGATGCTTCATAATGCTTCTACTACTTGCGGTCAAAGATAAGTTTTGGATACTTTATTAATTGTTTTTTTTATACACAACTGAGGTGTCATTAGAAGCTTTGTAGAGCTGAGCGTTTGTTTTTTTGAAAATAGGATGCTCAAAATCAGGTGCAATCTCAGCTAAAGGCGCCAATACAAAGTTGCGTTCAGCAAGTCTTGGATGTGGAATAATCAACCCTGGCGTCTCAATAATTAGTTGATTGTAGTAAATTATGTCTATATCAATATTTCTAGGGCCAAGTGGTATCAAACGTTTTCGACCCATTGAAATTTCAATTGCTAGAAGTGATTCTAAAAGTTCTTTTGGGTTTAAGTGGGTTTTGATGTAAAGCGCTTGATTGTAAAATGCAGGCTGATCCTTCAATCCCCATGCTTCAGTTTCAAAAATGGAGGAAAGTTTTTGAATAGGTCCACATTTTTTTTCAATGCTATTTCGAGCATTTTCTAAATTGGCCAATCTGTCGCCAATATTGCCGCCTATCAAGAGGTACACTAGGTTCATAGAAGTATGCTGAAAATGAGCGCAAATATCCATATTTTTACATCGCAATCTTTATTTTTACTCGCTTTTTTATATTTCCATTTACAATTAATCTTTTATGAAAAGTTTCTTCAAATCCTTCTTAGCTGCATTACTTGCCTTATTTGTTTTTTCAATAGTTGGCGTATTAATATTAATTGGACTTGCTGCAACTTTGTCAATGGACGAGCCGGTTGATGTCCCATCTAATGCAGTTATAGTGCTCGATTTAGGAGATAATTTTACTGAAAAAGAAGTATCAGATCCTTTTGCAGAAATCATGCGACAAGGTGCTGGCAAAGTGCCAACTTTATCCACTATTATTGGTTTGATTCAACACGCCAAAAAAGACTCGAATATAAAGGGTATTTATATCAAATGTCAGCAGAATTCAAATGGTTATGCAGCTTCAGAAGAAATTAGAAAAGCGTTAGTAGATTTTAAGAAAAGCAATAAATTTATTGTAGCCTACGGAGAGACAATTACACAAAAAGGATATTGGGTGGGTAATGTAGCCAATGCTATCTATACACATCCACAAGGAGGCGTAGAGTTTAATGGATTTTTATTAGAAAGTGTTTTTTTGAAAGGGATGTTAGATAAATTAGACATTGACATGCAAGTGTTTTATGCGGGCAAATTTAAAAGTGCAACCGAACCTTTTAGATATGCTAAAATGTCGGACGCGAATAAATTACAAACTGGTGTATGGTTAAACGGATTATATGATCATTTTATTAATACAGTTTCTGCTGCAAGACAAATTGCACCTACCCAATTAAAAGCACTAGCCAATGAAGCAAAAATTCAATCCGCCCAAGATGCACTAACCAATGGCTTGGTAGACGGGTTGATTTATGACGATCAATTAAAGAAAATTATTGCTAAAAAATTAAATGGCATCAATGAGAAAGACATCCCATTTGTTTCAATTAAAGACTATGCAAATTCGGTTGCTTTAAGAGGCTCAGGTTCAGGTAAAATCGCTGTGGTATATGCTGATGGTGATATTGTAATGGGTAAAGGAGCAAAAGAGTCTATTGCTAGTGATGATTTTAGAATGATTTTACAAAAAATTAGAGCAGACGAATCAATTGACGCATTAGTATTAAGAGTGAATTCTCCAGGAGGAAGTGCTTTGGCAAGTGATATTATTTGGAGAGAAATAGAGCTAATAAAAAATAAAATGCCAGTGATAGTAAGTATGGGTGATGTAGCAGCATCTGGAGGTTATTATATTGCATGTGGTGCCGATTCGATTTATGCAGATGCTAATACCATTACTGGATCTATCGGCGTATTTACTGTAGTGCCGAATATTTCAGGATTCATGAAAAATAAATTAGGGATTACTTTCGATGGGGTTAAAACAGCTTCTTATGCTGATGCACCCACAGCAACTAGACCTTTAAACAACATGGAGCAGAAAATGTTACAAGCAGGGGTTGATAGCATTTATTATACTTTTAAATCAAGGGTAGCTAAGGGCAGAAAAAAATCTATTAATTATGTAGATTCCATCGCGCAAGGTAGGGTTTGGTTAGGTTCAGATGCGATTGGTGTAGGTTTGGTAGATCGTATTGGAACATTGAATGACGCGATTGCCTCAGCCGCTAAAATGGCTAAAGTAAAAGGGTATAGTATTAAGCAATTTCCTGAATCAAAATCTTTCCTTGAAGACTTTATTGAAGATTATAAAGATTACGTTAAAGTAAAATCAATTGAAACCGAGATAGGGGCTAGTCAATGGCAAGTATTACAACATGTGAAAACAGTTCAACAAATGGTTGGGGCACCTCAAACTCGAATGCCTATATTTGTGGTTAAACAGCCATAATTACAATGTCTTCTTATAGTCAAATAAAAGCCATGCTTGCTATCTCAAGAGCAAGTTTACGCTCCATATTGAGAAGCCCATCTGCAGTCATTTTTAGTATTGCATTTCCGCTCATTTTCATTTTAGTATTTGGTTTTTTAAGTAGTGGAGGAAATATTAATGTGAAAGTGGCATTGGCGCCTAAAGCAGATACAATAAATTTAGTTTACACTAAAGTAAAGTCTTTAGCAGGACTAAAATTTGTAGTTGCTGATCCTAATGTGATTAATGCAGAATTAGCAAAAGGGAGAATCACTGCGTTGATTGACATTCAGCCTACACAAAATCCCAATCAACCCTATCAAATCCAGTTAACGAGTTCCGCAGCAGCTAATCCCCAAAATATTCAATTAATTAAATCCATCTTAAATGCGGTGATTGCGAATATCAATCTTACGCAATTTAAGGATGCGCCTACTATCGCGGTTGTAAAGAACGAAGTGATTGAAGTGCCTGGAAGAACATACCGCACAATAGATTTTATATTGCCTGGGCAATTAGGTTTTTCTTTATTAAGTGCAGGGGTATTTGGAGTTGCATTTTTATTTTTTAACTTAAGGCAACAATTGGTATTAAAAAGATTTTATGCTACCCCTATTCGTAGGCTCTATATTATATTGGGTGAAGCATTAAGTAGGGTTGTATTTCAATTGATGACGGCGGTGATTATTATTGGTATTGGTCACTTTGCATTTAAATTCACATTGGTTCATGGCTGGATCACTTTTTTCAATATAATTGCACTTAGTTTTATTGCTTTAGTGTTGTTTATGGGCTTTGGATTTATTGTAAGCGGTGTGGCCAAAAATGAAAGCACTATTCCGCCATTTGCTAATTTAATTACATTACCCCAGTTTTTACTAGCTGGGACATTTTTTCCTGTTGATTCATTTCCCAAATGGCTTCAGCCTTTTTGCAATATCTTACCATTGACACATTTTAATAATGCAATGCGCGATATTGCTTTTGAGGGGGCTAACTTATATTCTGTAGGCAATGAAATTGGTATATTATGTATTTGGATTGTGGTGATTTACGCGGCTGCATATAAAATATTTAAATGGGAATAATATGAAATTGTTTCGTTTTGCATTAATAAGTGTGGTAATAATTGGTTTATTAATCACCGCAATTTCAAGTTTATTCCCATCAGTAGTTATTACTTCTAGGGCGGTGGAGGTCAATGCGACTAGCGCACAGATACAACATTGTGTTGCTGATTTGTCATCTTGGAAAGGGTGGATGAGTGATTGGAAAGACCATTCAGTGAAAGTAGAAGATCATATTGCTAGAGTTGGTACACAGACGATCAAAATGATTTCATCAACAGATAGTTCAGTTTTATTAAATTGGGTAGCAACGGGACAAGCGCCCTATAAAGTTCAAATTGAGTGGCTTCCATTAAATGAAAGGACCTATGTGATTCATTGGTCCTTTGAGCAACATGTGAAATGGTATCCTTGGGAAAAATTCCAGACTTTACTCAATGAAAAAGTATTGGGTGCAAAGATGGAAGAAGAATTACAACATTTAACTGCATGTATTTTGTCCAACCATGAAAATTAAAATAAGTAAGTAGTCTTTATTGACCTTGATCTTTTAAATATTGAATATTTCTTTTGATTCCTTTTAGTTTCGATCTAAGCAAAGGAGATTTTTTGAATCTTGCTTTAAAACTTGTTTCTTCCATTGCTAACCATTGATCCGAAGTCAAGGTCAATAAGCCTTCAATAGGTCTGAATTTGCTTTCTTGGTGTGGTTTACTAAATCGATTCCACGGACAAACATCTTGGCATATATCACAACCAAATGCCCAATCTTGATAGGTTCTATCTGATGGGGTTTCGATCCTGTGTTTTTTCAGTTCAATGGTATAATAACTAATGCAATGATTTCCTTCAATTGTTTTATTTGGTAAGATTGCTTGTGTTGGACATGCATCAATACATTTGGTACAGGTGCCGCAATAGTCTTTTTCAATAGGTTCATCGTAAATCAATTCTAGGTCCACAATTAAGCTAGCTATAAAAAAAAATGAACCATTTTTTGGCTGTATAAGATTTCCATTTTTGCCAATCCAACCTGCGCCTGATAACCATGCCCAAGAACGTTCTAGTACTGGAGCGGAGTCTACAAAGCCTCTACCTTCAATGGGGCCGATCTTTTGGCGCATTTCATCTAGCATCTGATTTAAAGAAAGTTTAATCACATCGTGGTAGTCTTGACCAAAAGCATATTTGGCAATCTTTGGTACATCATTTGGCTGATTTTGATCAGGGTAGTAATTTTTTAAAAAAGTAATCACTGATTTTGCACCTGGCACTAATTTTTTCGGGTTAATTCTTAAATCAAAGTGTTTCTCCATGTATTGCATCTCTCCATGAAATCCATTCGCTAGCCATTGCTCTAATCTAAATGCATCTTCTGTTAATTCTTTAGCTGCAGCAATACCACAAAAATCAAAACCATGGTTTTGAGCTAAGGATTTAATGAATTGAGTATTAGTAAACTGGTTCAATCTTCTAAATTCATTTTATGAAAAAAACGATGCGCAACTGGTGCGATTAATATACCAATATTCGTGATAAAGATGACGCCACTGAATATTGCATAAAAGGAAGAGAATAATTTTCCAATATTGGTTTCTATAGTCACTACAGGTCCCATTCCACTTAAGATCATAGACGCATTGTGTAAAGCGTCTATCCAACTCATTGGCGCTAAATATTTATATCCTAAAACTCCAAGCAACAGCGAAATAGACAAGATACAAGTAGTCCAAGCTAGGTTAATCAAAATTCTTTTAAAATATACGCTTGAAGAAGCTAATGGCTCGCTCTTGTGTTCGTATTTATGGAACAGTAAATTTCGCTTTTTTGCTGTTTTCATTCATCTAATAATTGTATGTAAAATTAGCAGAAATTAAGACGCTGGACTGACTTTATTGCTCTTTTTTAACTTGAATTAAGACATAATTGCTGAAATATAGGGGTGGCGCTCAATTTGAGGGGTTATAGTAAATACTAAAACTAGTACTATGAATTTAAATCAATATACTATTAAAGCGCAGGAAGCCATTCAAGCTGCACAACAGTTGGCATATAATAACCAGCATGCCAACATAGAAACAGCACATTTATTAAAAGCCATTCTTGGAGACAAGGATAGTCCAACTGAATTTTTGTTGAAAAAAAATAATGTACAACCTTCATGGGTAGTGCAAAAAATTGATGCATTATTTGATAAATTACCCAAGCAGCAAAGTGGAGAGCCTGCTTCTGCATTAAGTAGAGACTTGAATGCAGTCTTATTAAAGGCAACTGCTTCTTTGAAAGATTTTGGGGATGATTTTGTCACAGTAGAGCACTTAATTGTAGGCATACTTCAGGTGAATGATCCAGTAGCAAAAATTTTAAAAGATGCTGGTTTAACAGAAAAGGGCCTAAAAACTGCTATTACAGAATTAAGGCAAGGTGAGAAGGTTAAATCTGCCACACAGGAAACGCAGTTTCACGCGCTCTCAAAGTATGCCAAAAATTTAAATGACATGGCCAACAAGGGTAAATTAGATCCAGTGATTGGTCGAGATGATGAAATAAGAAGAACTTTGCACATTCTAACTAGGAGGAGTAAAAATAATCCAATTTTAGTTGGTGAACCTGGTGTGGGTAAAACAGCCATTGCAGAAGGATTAGCGATGCGAATTGTAAATGGCGATGTACCTGAAAATCTAAAGTCAAAAATTATCTATGCTTTAGATATGGGGCAGTTGATTGCAGGTGCGAAATATAAAGGAGAATTTGAAGAACGTTTAAAAGGCGTAGTAAAAGAGGTAACTAGTAGTGATGGGGAGATTATTTTATTTATTGATGAGATTCATACTTTAGTAGGAGCAGGTGGTGGAGAAGGCGCAATGGATGCTGCCAATATTTTAAAGCCTGCATTAGCAAGAGGAGAATTAAGAGCTATTGGTGCGACCACTTTAAATGAATATCAAAAGTTTTTTGAGAAAGACAAGGCTTTAGAAAGAAGATTCCAAAAAGTAATGATTGACGAGCCTACTAAAGAAGATGCTATTTCTATTCTAAGAGGTTTGAAGGAAAGGTATGAAACGCACCATCATGTTCGCATTAAGGATGAAGCTATTGTTGCTGCAGTAGAACTTTCTTCAAGGTATATTACAGATCGTTTTTTGCCTGACAAGGCCATTGATTTGATTGATGAGAGTGCGGCTAAATTGCGTTTAGAGATGAACTCAATGCCAGAAGACTTAGATACTTTACAACGTCAGATTAGACAGCTAGAAATTGAAAGAGAAGCTATCAAGCGTGAGAACAATCCTGAGCAATTGAAGCATTTGAATGTAGAGATAAGCAACTTAATGGTAGAGCAAGATACGCTCACTGCTAAATGGAAAGTGGAAAAAGAATTGGTGGACAAAGTACAAGATGCAAAAGGGCAAATGGAGCAATTAAAACAAGCAGCCGAAGTGGCCGAGCGAAATGGTGATTATGGGAAAGTCGCTGAAATTAGATATGGTAAATTAAAAGAACAAGAAACGCTTTTATTGGATTTAACCAATCAGTTAAAAGGATTAGGAGATGAAGGCAAACGCTTAATGAAAGAGGAGGTAGATGCAGATGATATAGCTGAAAATATCGCTAAAGCAACAGGCATTCCAGTACAGAAAATGATGCAATCTGAACGTGAAAAATTAATGTACTTAGAAGCCGCATTACATGAACGTGTTGTTGGTCAGGAAGAGGCGATTGCTGCAGTTTCTGATGCCATTAGAAGAAGCAGGGCAGGGCTGCAAGATCCTAAAAAGCCAATTGGTTCGTTTATATTTTTGGGTACAACAGGCGTTGGTAAAACAGAATTAGCGAAAGCTTTAGCGGATTACTTATTTGATGACGATAGTATGATGACTAGGATTGACATGAGTGAATACCAAGAAAAACATACAGTGTCAAGATTGGTTGGAGCGCCTCCAGGCTATGTAGGTTATGATGAAGGTGGCCAATTAACTGAGTCGGTTAGACGTAAACCATATAGTGTGGTATTGTTGGATGAAATTGAAAAAGCACATCCTGATGTATGGAATGTATTATTGCAAGTGCTTGATGACGGAAGGTTGACAGACAATAAAGGTAGGGTGGTCAATTTTAAAAATACCATCATTATCATGACAAGTAATATTGGTAGTCACTTAATTCAAGACGCATTTGAGGATGTGACGGAAAAGAACTTAGATGAAAAAACGGAATTGGCGAAAACTGAAGTCATGAATTTGTTGAAGCAAACTATCCGTCCAGAGTTTTTAAACAGAGTTGACGATATAATTATGTTCTCTCCTTTAATGAGAAAACAAATGTCTTCAATTGTTCAGATTCAATTGAATCAATTAAAGTCTTTGGTGGCAGAAAATGGCCTACATATTGAATTCACAGATTACTTAGTTGAGTACCTTTCTGAGCAGGGTTTTGATATGCAATTTGGTGCAAGGCCATTAAAGCGATTAATTCAAAAACTGGTAGTTAATGAATTAAGTAAACAGATTTTGAGTGGTGCTATAGACAAGTCGAAAAAGGTTTTGATTGATATATTTGACGGGGTGGTTGTCTTCAGAAATGAAGCATAAGGGTCATTTGTTTATTTTATACTAAGGAAAGGGCTTTGAAGTCTAGATAGGTACTTGTATATTTGACGGGTAGAGAATTGACTTCTATCCGTCAAATTAATTTATGGCAAATACAAAGAAAGCAGCCGTTGGGTTTATCTTTCTCACATTAGTTATTGATATTGTGGGACTAGGCATTATTATACCTGTAATCCCACAATTGATTGAAAGTTTATTGCACACGCATGATTTGAGTAAAGCTTCCTTATACGGGGGCTGGATGACTTTTTTATATGCAACAATGCAGTTTCTTTTTGCGCCATTGATAGGAAGTTTAAGTGACAAGTATGGCAGAAGGCCAGTGCTCCTGATTTCATTATTAGGTTTTGGATTGGATTATTTGTTTTTAGCTTTTGCTCCCTCTATTTTTTGGTTATTCATCGGAAGAACTATTTCAGGCATTACTGGCGCGAGTGTAACCACAGCATCTGCTTATATGGCTGATATTAGTGACGATTCCAATAGGGCTCAAAATTTTGGCATGATTGGTGCTGCATTTGGCATTGGATTTATTATTGGTCCTATGTTAGGAGGATTTCTTGGTGAAATTGGACCTAGATTGCCCTTTATAGTAGCGGCTTGTCTTGCATTGTTAAATGTAATTTATGGCTATTTTGTTTTGCCTGAATCTTTGCCAGTGGAGAATAGAAGGGCATTTGATTGGAAAAGATCTAATCCATTAGGTTCATTGGTGCATTTAAAAAAGTATCCAGCTGTGTCTGGCCTAATCTTTTCATTAGTCTTTATTTATTTGGCCTCACATGCAGTCCAAAGCAATTGGAGTTTCGCAAACATGGAAAAATTCAAATGGTCACCCAAAATGATCGGGTTGTCATTGGGTATGGTGGGGCTGCTAGTTGGTTTGGTTCAAGGTGTATTGATTAGGTATATTAACCCTAAATTAGGTAATGAAAAATCGGTTTACTTTGGAATAGGTTTGTATGCTTTAGGCCTTTTCTTATTTGCATTTGCTACAAGCTCATGGATGATGTTTGTTTTTTTGATCCCTTATTGCTTAGGGGGTATTTCTGGTCCAGCGCTGCAAGCATTAATATCTGTTCATGTCCCTAAAAATGAACAAGGTGAATTGCAGGGTTCATTAACTAGTATTATGAGTGTCACCTCTATTGCCGGTCCAATCATTATGACCAGTTTATTTGCATATTTTACCAAGCCAAGCAATCCAGTTTATTTTCCTGGTGCATCATTTTTGCTGGGGGCGGTATTCATGTTGATCAGCGCTATTATTGCTTATACCGTTTTAAAGGGAGAAACTAAGTCAATTAAGGCATAGAGTGCCTTACTGTTGTTATATTTGTGGCTCAATAAAGGCCAAAATATGTCTCCATTAATGCATCAGTTAGAAGAAACTGCTCGTTTTATACAGTCGAAAATTAGTGTATCGGCAAATACTGCTATTATTTTAGGTAGTGGGTTGGGTAATTTATCCAGTGTCATTGAACCAGTATTTAGTATTCCTTATGGTGAGATTCCCAATTTTCCTGTGAGTACTGTAGAAGGCCATAAAGGAAGGTTAATTTTAGGTACATTGAATGGCAAGAATGTATGGGTCATGGAAGGTCGTTTTCATTTCTATGAAGGCTATACTGCAGAACAGGTGGTATTCCCAATAAGAGTGTTAAAATTACTAGGCGTTGAGAATCTATTATTATCTAATGCAGCAGGTGGCGTGAATAAGGACTATCAAGTGGGTGATTTAATGATTATTAAAGACCATATTAGTTTCTTTACTATCAATCCATTATTGGGTAAAAATGAGCCAACATTGGGAACACGTTTCCCAGACATGAGTGAGCCTTATGCAACTTCATTTATTGAAAAAGCAAAAAAGATTGCTGCTGACAATAATATCAAAGTGCACGAGGGAGTATATGTAGGTGTGACTGGTCCAACTTTTGAAACTAGAGCAGAATACCAGTTGATCAAAATTTCTGGAGGAGATGTAGTAGGCATGAGTACTGTACAAGAAAATATAGCTGCAGTCCATTGTGGAATGAAAGTATTTGCAATGAGTGTAGTGACGGATTTGGGCATTAGAGAAGACAATAATACAATCACACATGAAGAAGTACTCGCAGCAGCCAATGCTGCTGAGCCATTATTGACATTAATTTTTAGTGCATTGGTAAAAGAGGTAGCTGCTTAATGTGGCCATTTTCTCCAAATAGAATTGGTTTAAAAATGACGCCTAAGTATATTGCTTTAATTAGTTGCTTTGTCAGTTGTCTTTTTGTGACTCCATTGGAGGCCCAAAATATGCGCTTTAATTCATTTCGTGGGAGTGGAGGTGGTGGTTCAGATTCCTTGCAAAAAAGAAACAAATCAGAAGATTCGATTTCCATTTATTATAGACTATATAATAGTTTGACTATTCAGACAATTGATAGTAATGTAAATGATTTTTATGCAAAATTCATCTTGCCTTATACCAATTATCAACTGGGCAATTTAGGTAATGCCACTAAGTCTTATTTATTCAATCCATTACAGAGAGGTGGATGGGATGCGGGTTTTAGGGCTTATGAAGTATACAATTATACTTTAGATCAAACACCATTTTACCAATCTACAAAACCTTATACAGAACTTGGTTATTTATTGGGAGGCAAAGGGGAGCAATTGATGGAAATACTACACACTCAAAACAAAACTAAACAATTTAACTACTCTTTTGGATATCGGTTTAGTAATGCACCAGGCAATTTAAAAAACCAACATGCGAATTTGAATAATATGCGTATCACTGCAAACTATCAATCAAAGCGCAAACAATATGCATCTTATTGGGTAATGTTATTCAATAAATCGGCATCTTCTGAAAATGGTGGTTTGGTAAACAGTGCATTGATTGATAGTCTTTCATTGAATAACCCCTATGAGTTAGAAACTAGACTCGGTATAAGTGGTGCATCTTTTAGAAATCCATTTAATACCAATATTGCAACTGGCTCTACTTATAAAGAAAATAGCTTTGTTTGGAAACAAACATATGATTTAGGACAAAAAGATTCAGTGGTAAAAGACACTGTCACTACCTATTTATTTTATCCAAGACTCAGGTTCCAAAATGAAATAAAATACCAATCTAATCAATTTCAATTTGCTGATGCGAACCCAAATGCTCAATCTTATAACCTTTATTTTAACTATAAGGAAACATTTTTAAAATCAGTTTTATTTCAAGATAAATGGAATAGATTGACAAATGAGTTTAGTTTGGTATCATTTCCTGAAAAAACAAATCCCAATCAATATTTGCAAGTTGGCATTGGTTATCAACAAATGAATTTTAATGATACGATGATTCAATGGTCCAAACATGACATTTATGGATTAGGGGTCTATAAGAATAAAACCAAAAATCTTCGTTGGGATATTCAAGCTGCAGGAAAACTATTTTTAAATGGCTACCATGCAGGTGATTATGAAGCACAGTTTTCATTGAGTTCATTATTGAATAAAAAAGGAGATAAAGTTGAACTATGGTTGCAAAATTCCAACCGTACCCCTTCGTTTAATCGTTTAGGAATAACAGCTTTCCCAATCATGCAAAGAACAGGATTGGATAAAGAAAATATCATTGAATTGGGCGGTTTATGGGAACAACCCAAATCTGGCTTATCCACTTCAATTCAATATAAGCTCATTCAAAATTATCAATATTTCAGCACTGGTTATCAACCTATGGTCTATGATAAGGCTTTGAGCTATGTTAGAGGTAGTCTTTCCTATAAATTGCATATAAGTCGTTATTGGAATTGGTACAACGACCTAACTTTGCAAATGGTTGACCCAGAAGCGCCTTTGCATCTGCCATTCGTATTCACAAGACAGCGGATTGCATTCGAGGGCAATTTTTTCAAAAATTTATACCTATCCACTGGCTTAGAATTGATCTACCATTCTGCCTATCAGCCAGATGGATATATGCCATTGACCGGACAGTTTTATTTGCAAGATCAATTCACAACAAAGAATAGGCCAGTAGCCAATGCATTTTTAAATTTCAGAATCAAGCGCTTTAAAGGATATATTAGAATGGAGCAATTGAATACCTTATTAGCGACTAGTAGCCAAATTGGCACACGTTATAATTTCTCTGCGCCAAATTATCCAGGTACCGGCACATGGTTTAGAATTGGAATTTGGTGGAATTTTATTAATTAGTATTAACTTTGTTGCATGAAGCAAGGCTTGACCATACTACTTTTATTTATCTACAGTGTCTCTAGTATTGGAGCTACAGTAAAAGCACATTCATGTGCAGGTAAAGTACAAAAATGTTTTTGTGGCAAGTCGAATAAAAAAGACACTTGTTGCGCTGAAAAAACTACCTTCATTAAAAAGCAAGACCTTCATTCAAATTCAGAGTCCAAGTCATTAAAACAAATTGTCTACTCGGCAACAACACCGACAGTTTTTTATACATTTTTAGAAGCATCAATTGAGGAGCAACAAGCTATCGGATTGGTGTATTCAAAAAAGGGACTACTCTTTTCAGGCCCACCTATCTATACTTTGAATTGCATTTATTTAATTTGATTTTGTTTTAGTTTAAATTATTGATTCGGTACGTTATGTACTTTACATTGCTTTTCAATCAATGTTATGGGAACATATATTTAAAGACTTAATTCTAAAATCATTTTATGAAAAAAATATTTATTGTTGTTGCTTTATTTATAGCTACATCAAGCATGACAAATGCACAAACATCTACAAAATTAAAAGTTGCTGGTAATTGCGGCATGTGTAAATCAACGATCGAAAAGGCTGCAAAATCTGCAGGTGCAAGTACTGCAAGCTGGGATATGGATGCGAAGTTGTTAACCTTGATTTTTGATAGCAAAACTAGCTTAGATAAGATTGAATCAGCTGTTGCTGCTGTGGGTTATGATACGGAGCACAAAAAAGCGACAAAGGCTTCTTATGATGCCTTACATGAATGTTGCAAATATGAGCGTGAAACTTCATCTACTGAACTTCCTACTGAAATCAAGAAAGTAACATTAGTGGCTTCTGGTTTGACTTGTTCTATGTGTTCTAAAGCTATTTTCAAAGCTTTGACAAGTTTGGATTTTGTTGCGGATGTAAAAGTGGATATTGAGCAATCTAAATACATTCTTACTTTTAAAGCTGGTAAGACAGTAGCCATTGATCAAATCAAATTGGCGGTTACAGATGCTGGATTTGGTGTTCAAAGCTTGGAATATGAATAAGTGTTTTACGTCTACGTGTTTGTGTATTTTAGTATTTGTGTTATTTGCTGCTAACCCATTATTTGCACAAGAACTATATGTGTTTACAGAACCTGCAAGTACTAAGCCTGCAAGGGCCATAGGCTTAAAACATAGTTATCAAAAAATGGGAGGTAATAGTAGTAGAAACAATCAAAATACTCAAATTCAGTTTGGACTGAGCAAAAAACTATCCCTATATCTAGGCACTAATTATGCAGGAACGGATGCGTATGCGCAATATCGTTTTTTCACTAAAGATGCTATGTATACACATACCCGATTGGCATTCTATGCCAAGGCTATTCAGACAAAAAAGACGGCGGTACACACCAATGCGGTTTTATTAGATGGAGAGGAATCAGTTTTGGGTACTGGCTTTATCATCACTCAATTGAAGCATAAATGGGCAAGCTCACTTAGTCTTGGTTATGTACAAAAACGGGATTGGGGGCCACATTACGGGAGAGATGCTTTTCAGTATAGTCTCTCCAATGGATTATTAGTTTATCCTAGACGCTATACTTCCTATGGACAAACTAATGTGAATCTTTATCTAGAACTTTTGGGACAGCAACTTTTGTCTGGGAAGGGGCAATATTTGGATGCGGCACCCTCTATCCAATTGATTTTTAATAGCCAAGCAAAAGTAAACCTAGGTTATCGGTTTTCGTTATTAGATAAGACCAATCGCATGACGAATAATAGTTTATATCTGAGTTTAGATTATCTATTTTTCAATGCTTTACCTAAGTTAAAACAACGAAAAAAGCCCTAACTTTATAGGGTGAAAAGAACACTTACTATATTTTTGATGTCTCTGTATCTCCTCGGAGCTACAGAGGCTTATCAATTATTAAAACTGCCCAATTTGATCGCGCATTACAAAACGCATCAGCAAATCAATATTGGGATTAGTTTCAGTAAGTTTATTGATATGCATTATTTTTCTGTTCAAACATTTGATAGTGATTTCCAACAAGATATGGAATTGCCTTTTAAATCATCAAACAGAACCATATCACTTTTAAATTTTGTGAGTGTATTTGCTCCAAAAAATTTTAGCATTCAGCCAATTGAATTTACAATTAATAGGACTTATCCTGTCATTGATGATCGATTCGATCTTTCTACAAAATTGAATGCAATCTTCCAGCCTCCTCGCGTGTAACTTAATTTTCATCTTATTATCAATGATATTGCCTATTTGTGTAGGTGACATCTATTCATTATGTTGATTAAGCAATTTTTATGTTATCAAAAATTATACAATTTTCTATTAAGAATAAATTAGTGGTTCTCCTGGGATTGTTTGCTTTAGTGCTAGGTGGTATTTATTCTATTTCAAAATTACCGATTGATGCAGTGCCTGACATCACTAACAATCAAGTCTTGATTATTACAACTGTGCCGAGTGCAGGTGCGCCGGATGTGGAGCGATTAATTACGGTGCCTATTGAACAAGCTACGCGCAATGTGCCTGGCATCATAGAGCAAAGAAGTTTTTCTCGATTTGGGTTGAGTTTAGTGACCCTTGTATTCAATGATGATATTGATATTTATTGGGCAAGACAGCAAGTATCTGAACGATTGGTCAATGTGAAATCACAAATGCCTGAAGGAATGGGGATCCCTGAGCTAGGACCATTAACAACGGGCTTAGGTGAAATTTATCAATATGTTGTTAGACCTAAAAAAGGATATGAAGGCAAGTATAGTTTAACAGAATTAAGAACGATGCAAGATTGGATTGTTCGAAAGCAATTATTGGGTACGCCAGGCGTTGCTGACGTCAGTAGTTTCGGAGGTGCTTTGAAACAATTTGAAGTGAGTGTGAATCCAGAATTATTGAAACAATATGATTTGTCAGTAAATGATATTTATACAGCATTAAATGACAACAATCAAAATGCCGGTGGGGCATATATTGAACATGGTCCAGGTGTGTTGTTCATAAGGACGGAGGGTATGGTGGATAGTATGGATCAAATTTCAAGTATTCCCGTTAAAACCTTATCCAATGGTATGCCGCTTTTGATAAGGGATGTGGCAGAAGTTAAATTGGGAGAAGCGACCAAATTTGGAGCAACTGCTTATAATGCAGATGGAGAAGTGGCAGGTGCAGTTGTGATGATGTTGAAGGGAGAAAATAGTAAACAGGTCATTGAAGATATTAAAGCAAAAATTGCAACTATTCAAGAAAATATGCCAGAAGGAGTTGTGATTGAACCTTTTTTAGATCGAACAAAAATGGTGAACAATGCCATAGGTACTGTATCTAAAAATTTATTAGAAGGTGCATTGATTGTTATTTTTGTACTAATCTTATTCTTAGGCAACCTTAGAGCTGGTTTAGTAGTGGCATCTGTTATTCCACTTTCGATGTTATTTGCTTTTATCTTAATGCATCTTTTTGGGGTAAGTGGAAATCTAATGAGTTTAGGTGCATTGGACTTTGGACTCTTGGTTGACGGAGCTGTTATAATTGTAGAAGCAGTATTGCATCAATTATACCATAGCACCAAAAAAGGACAAGACAATCAACTTGACAAAACTGAGATGAATACGATTGTGGGACAGGTGTCTAATAAAATGATGGGCGCAGCTGCTTTTGGCCAAATTATTATATTGATTGTATACTTACCCATTTTATCTTTAACAGGTATTGAAGGCAAGATGTTTAAGCCAATGGCTCAAACTGTTTCTTTTGCTTTAATAGGCGCCTTTATTCTATCTATAACTTATGTACCTATGATGAGTGCATGGGTATTAAAGAGAAATAGGGTGCAGAAGGAAACACTGACAGATAAGTATATGCAAAAATTAGAAGCATTCTATGAGCCTTTGTTAAAGAAAGCTTTGACCATGCCCAAGCAGATTGTAGGCTTGACCGTTGCGGTATTTGTTGGCGCAATCATTTTATTGACCACATTAGGTGGAGAATTTATACCAAAATTAGAAGAAGGCGATTTTGCAGTGGAGACAAGGATGTTAAGTGGGAGTTCGATTAATACCACCCTTGATGCAACCCAAAAAGCGTCTAAATTATTGATAGATCGTTTCCCTGAAATAGAAAAAATTGTGACTAAAATTGGTGCAGGTGAAATTCCTACAGATCCAATGACAATGGAAGCGTCTGATTTAATGATTATTTTAAAGGATAAAAAAGAGTGGGTTTCAGCTGAAACATTTGATGCATTAGCAGATACGATGAGTAAAGTGATGTTACAAGTGCCTGGTATAACAACAAGTTTCCAATATCCAGTACAAATGCGTTTCAATGAATTAATGACAGGTTCAAGGCAAGATGTGTCTTGCAAAATATTTGGGGAAAATTTAGATAGTCTAGCAAAGTACGCTGCATTGATGGGAAACCTGATTAAAGAAGTTGAAGGTGCGAAGGACCTATATACTGAGACTGTGACTGGAATTTCACAAGTGGTGGTACATTTTAATAGAGAAGCCATTGCAAGGTATGGTGCAAATATTAAGGAAGTCAATCAGGTGATTCAGTCTGCCTATGCAGGCGGGGTGGCAGGCAAAGTGTTTGAAGGTGATAGAAGATTTGACTTAGTTGTGAGATTGAATGCGGTGCAAAAAAAGGATTGGCAACAAATAAAAAATTTAATGGTAACTGTAGGAGGTGGTAAACAAGTACCATTATATGAGTTGGCCGATGTAAGGATAGAGGAGGGGCCCTATCAGATTCAAAGAGAGGATGCAGCTAGGAGAATTGTGGTAGGATTTAATGTTAGAGGAAAGGATGTGAAAACAGTCGTTAACCAAGTACAAGAGAAAGTTAAAAAATCGATTCAATTTCCGCCAGGCTATTATGTGGTGTATGGAGGTCAGTTTGAAAATCTAGAACATGCAGTGAGTCGATTACAAATTGCTGTTCCAGTTGCTTTGTTATTGATCTTAGTCATGTTATTTTTTGCTTTTAACAATATCAAACATTGTTTATTGATTTTTTCTGCAATACCTTTTTCTGCTATTGGAGGTGTTTTTGCATTGTGGTTGAGGGGTATGCCTTTCAGTATCTCTGCTGGGGTTGGATTTATTGCACTATTTGGTGTGGCTGTTTTAAATGGGATAGTATTACTTACCGAAATGAATAAATTAGCAATGGAACCAAATCGATCTATTTTAGATATTATTACAACTGCTACTAAAACTAGATTAAGGCCTATTTTAATTACAGCCTCAGTGGCTTCACTTGGTTTTATTCCTATGGCATTAAGTAGTGGGGCAGGTGCAGAAGTGCAAAAGCCATTAGCCACCGTAGTGATAGGAGGTTTATTGTCAGCAACCTTATTAACGCTTTTTGTTTTACCTATCTTTTATAAATTGTTTGAGAAGAAACGATTAGGGCAAACTACATTGACTATAATTATACTGCTATTTGGATTCAGTACAACAGGTTTACAAGCGCAGCAATTACCTGTTAAAAAGCCTTTAGCAAAAGTGTTAGAGCAGACGATACTTGTTTCTCCTACATTAAAAACGACAGAAGCACAGATGGCCTATTATAATGTGCTCACTAAATCAAGTTTTGATCCTGCAAAATTAACATTGAGAGGTGAATTAGGTCATGTGAATAGTAGTTTGAACGATTCAAAATATTCAGCAGAACAAGTATTTGATTTGCCGCAAGTCTATCAAGCACAAAAAAAATGGTATAGTTCAATGCGTCAAACTTATAGTTATCAGGCAGTATTGGACCAAAATTATATTAAACATGCTGTGGAGCAATTGTATATGCAATTGCAATTCCAAGTCGCTAAAAGTAGCTTGCTTAATAAACTAGATACAATCTATAAAAGGCAACTAAATGCAGTAGAATCAAGGTTTAAAGCAGGACAAGATAACGGTTTAGAGCAAGTCAATATGCAAAACTGGGTGAGTATGCATCAGCAGCTGATCATCAAAAATCAGAATGAGCTACTCGCGATTCAAAAACAGTTTACCATCTTGTTGCAAGATCCAACGATGATATTGCCAGAAGACACTTTGAAGTTTGAGCCAAAATTGATTGATACTGCAATTGCTTCTAGTCATCCCCTTCAATTATTTTGGCAACAGAAATTACAGTCTGCTTTAACTGAAACAAGTATATCTAAGTCTAAGATATTGCCACAAGTTGCCTTTGGGTATACCAATCAAAGTTTTCGTATGACACCAGGTGATCAAGCAAGGTTTAGTTCTGCGACCGTAGGACTCAATATTCCTTTGTTTAGATCAGGGTTAAGACAAAAAATAAAAGCAAGTCAAGCGAATGAAGCCCTAGTTGCATTAGAAAAAGAAAAAGCATTATTTGATTTGAATACACAAATCCAAAAAGCATGGAGCAATTATCAACAAGCTTTAGCGCTGCATCAACACATTCAAAAAGTTTTGCTACCAAATGCAAATAAAATAGCCGCAATTGCTAATTTGTCTTTTAAAGAAGGACAAATTAGTTATATCGAATGGTCTAATGCAATGAGCCAAGTACAGCAAATTGAAATACAAGCACTTGAGTCACTAGAATTATTTAACCTTAATCAATCCACACTTTATTATTTATTATCAAAATAATAAGTTTAAATAGTATACAATGAAAACAATTTATGCCACATTCCTTACAGCTATCATCTTATCAAGTTGTGGGTCAGATCCAAAAAAAGAGACAGCTAATACCGAATCAACAGTCGTTGACTTAACCAATAAAGTTCGTTTAACAAAAGAACAATTGGCACTTGCGCAATTGGTACTTGCACCTATTCAACAAGGTAAAATGAAAGGTGTAACACATTTAAATGGAGTGGTGGATGTGCCGCCGACTGGCATTGCTTCAGTAAGTATTCCTATGGGGGGCTATGTACAAGATATCAATTTAATTCCAGGCACATATGTAAAAAAAGGAGCCTTATTGGCTACAGTTAAAGATCCTGGTTATGTACAATTGCAGGAAAATTATTTAGCGGCAAAAGTTAAGTTGAGTTACTTACAACAAGATCTTGATCGTCAAAAATCACTTTTGACACAAGAAGCGGTTAGTAAAAAATCCTTTCAACAATTACAAACAGAGTTTAATGCCAATGCTATTCAGTTGAAAGCCTTATCTGAACAATTAAAGCTGATTAATATCCAGCCTGAAACATTGACTACCGAAAAAATGACAAGTTTGGTTCAATTAACAGCGCCAATTAGTGGGTATATAACCAAAGTGAATATTAATAGAGGTAAGTATGTAACACCATCAGATGTTTTATTAGAAATAATGGATCCTAATGATATTCATGCAGCAATTACTATTTATGAAAAAGATATTGCTGGATTCAAAGTGGGCATGAAAGGTACAGTTGCATTAACGCAAAACCCATCAAAGCGATATCCAGTGACTGTTTTAGCAGTTTCTCAAAATATCAATGAAGATAAAACAGGTTTGCTGCACTGCCATTTTGATCAAATGCCAAAAAATGTATTACCAGGTATGTTTTTAACTGCAGATTTAAATATTGAATTTAATGAGGCGGTATTAATCCCTATTGATGCAGTACAAAGATTTCAAGGAAAGGATTATATATTTATACAAAATTCTCCTAATGAGTTTGAAGCAATTGCCATTCAAATTAGTCAAACGAATAATGAATATGTATCTGTAAGTAATATGGATGCTAAAACTTTAGTTGGAAAATCTTTGGTGGTTAAAAATGCATTTAGTTTGTTAGGAAAGTGGATGAATAAAACTGAATAATTAGTTCAAACTAATAAAAAAGTAACATGCTGAAAATAAGCGATTTATTTTATTGCTCAAAATAGCTGATACTGCCACCAATCCAGGTGGCAGTATCATTATAACTTACTCCGATCATTGGGCCTTTGCTGATTCTTGTTAAGTTGTTAGTTGCTACATAACGATTCAAATGTTTGTCCCAAAAATAAAATAATCTAATTTCTGCTTTTGATGGGCCTGATGGTGTCTCAATAACTTGAGCGTATTGTACTTTTTTTTGCAAAATCCAATTTGCTGGATCTTTAATTGAATTAAGATAATCAACTGTGGGATTGAGCATTACACCTTGTCCGCCAAATGAAAACAATGGCTTGCAAATAAACTCATTTAATGAAAGTTTGGTTAAATTTTGATCATTTTTCCAATCTGTCAAAAAAATAGCTTCTGGTACGGCAGGATGTTTTAATAAGGGTAATATGTATTTACTAATTCTGAAGAAGTGGTGTGGATGGTTCACCCATTCAATATCTTTTGCGTACTGTAGTAGGTTAAATTGTTGCAACATAAATGATTCCTGTTGCATTAATTCATCATAGACCACACGATTATAGATACGTTCTATCTTAAACTCGACTCCTTCTTTTGAATAATAAATTGAGTTGCCTTTAAGGTAGATTTCGGAAAGACAAACTATAGGCACGTTTAGCCAGGCTTCTGTAAGTAGTAGGTCTATTCTTGTTTTTTGATGATAAGGTTTAATCTCCAAAAGAATAGTAGGCTTTTCAGGGGCACCTTTAATGATTTTTGCTAAAAAATCGAGGTAGGTGGTTGGATTGAAGCCATTAAGAAACGGAGCAAATCCTACTGGTAAAGTATAAGCTGTGTTTAAAGCCTGAGCTTGCAACAATTCAAATGCAAACAAAGAAGGGAAACCTTGCAATTCAATTAATTGTGGTGCTGGATCACCTTTATGTCCCTCGGCTATGGCAAAATCAATTACCAAACAATCAGGAAAAGGTTGTTCATTAGGAATTTCCATTCCATTTGGTATGGCTAGTTTTGTCTTTGACGGAAAAGATGGATCAGTGATAAACTGACAAATATATTCCCCAGCGGAGAGTAGTTTGTTTTTAAAGGTTTTGTCAATGAATACGGGTGTTTCCGCAATTCTAAATGGGATACTGTCTTTAAAAGATGCGTTTAAAATGGTAAGATATTGCTGATAGCGCTCGCTAGTAAATTGAGCATTGAATGCAGCTCTAATTTTTGGAATCATAGGAGCAACATTTGATGAAGAAAATTTGGAATAAAATGTGTACTAGTGTGTTCAATTTTTGATGCATCTTGCAATGCTATCATGATTTGATCCCATTTTTCAACACTAAAGTCGTCTACTACAGTTGTTTTGATTGCATCCGTTTCAAAGTATTTCAATAGTCTTCCTTGTGTTGCTTCTGGATGAAATTGAACTCCAATCATATTATCGTTAAATGCCACAGCCATTAAAGCTCTTTCATAAGGAAGTTGTGGCCTATTTTTTTCAAGTGCTATGATGGAAGCTCCAATTTCTTTTATTTTTTTATCATTAGGTTCAGTGATTTGGTATAGTCGACTTTCTAATGCAAAAAAAGGATCCGGTAGTTGTTGGAATATCGGGTGTGGTAAAGTGGGATGAATCGGTAATATTCCTAGTTGCTTGGACTTTCTAAGTCCAACGCTACCAATGCCAAAATGTCTGCAGGCCAATTGAAAACTATGACAAATTAATAGCACTGGTTTTTTCAATGCAAACATTTGGTCTAGCCATTGGCAATAAGCTTTATCCCATTCCATTTCGCTTGTATCAATTGGAGAACCTGGTCCACCAGATGAAAGGTACAAATCAAAGCTATCGTCAGGTAATTCATTTTTTGCTCGTACATCAAATATGCAAACTTGTATGGCTACATTTTTAAGTTTGCTCCAATCTTGAAGTATTTCATGAATACAATCTATGCCCATATTGGCACTACCATCATACAAATCTAGTACAGCAATTCTATATGTGGAGGAGCTTGTCACTATAGGTAACTAAGATTTGTTTTAGGACTCAATTGTAATAGTGTTTCATACATTAATTGAATCGTATCCACAATGTCTTTTTTATGAATCATTTCTACAGTCGTATGCATATACCTTAATGGAATAGAAATTAACACAGAAGGACAGCCGTCATTTGCATATGCAAAACTATCTGTATCTGTTCCTGTACTTCTACTCAAGGTCCTGAATTGAACTGGTATTTTTTTATTTTTTGCAGCAGTTTCAACTATCGCTAATAGTTTATTATGAATAGCTGGAGCGTATGCTAATGAAGGGCCTTTGCCACATTGTATATCACCTTCAATTGCCTTATTAATCATAGGTGTTTGGGTATCATGTGTCACGTCAGTTACGATTGCAATATTGGGTTTAATCCTTCTTGCGATCATTTCGGCACCTCTTAATCCAATTTCTTCTTGAACTGCATTCACTATATATAATCCAAAAGGTAATTTCTTTTTATTTTCTGAAAGCATTCTTGCTACTTCTGCAATCATGAAACCGCCAACTCGATTGTCAAATGCCCTTCCAATAATAAAGTCATGAGCTAGTTCATCAAATCCTTCTTCGTAAGTTACTACTGCGCCAATATGAATGCCCAATGCCTCTACTTCTTTCCTAGATCTTGCTCCACAATCCAATGTGAGGTTGTCTACTTTTGGTTGTGGTTCTTTTTGTTCTGGGTTGCTCAATCGAGTATGGATTGCAGGCCATCCAAAAACCGCTTTTATTGGTCCTTTTTTCCCATGTATCCAAACACGCATAGACGGCGCTATCTGATGATCGACTCCGCCATTGCGTTTTAAATAAATCAATCCTTGTTCACTGATATAATTGACAAACCAACTTATTTCATCTGCATGGGCTTCAATGACTACTTTGAACGGGGCATCAGGATTGATCACACCTACTGCGGTTCCATAGGGATCTGTAAAAGTGGTGTCTACATATTGTTTCAAATAATTTAACCAAATTTTTTGACCACTACTTTCAAAGCCTACTGGAGATGGGTTGTTGATGTATTCTTTTAAAAATGCGTAAGATTTTGCTTCAATCAAATCTTTTTTCTTTGAAGGACTTACTTTTTTTGTTGTTGCTTTTGCCATAAGGAAGGGTTTAATTATAACCCTTGCAAGATACTACATTCTGTAATTATTAATACATTTGTGCCAAACGCAAGCAGCATGAAGGGGCAAAGTATAGACATGGAGGTATTAAAGACATTGGATGCATCCAATTTCTTAGCAAATGCCTTGTCATTAATGCATGATCAAGCTTCAAATAATGCGGTGTATGGGGAGTGGATTAAGTTAATGCAGATTCCATTGAATGCGGTAGATAGTATTGATAAAATTCCATTTTTACCTATTCATTTTTTTAAGTCACATGCAATTTATACTGGAACTGTATGTCCATCTTTTTACTTTGAAAGTAGTGGTACCACACTAGATACTGTTAGTAAACATTATGTAAATGATTTAGTGCTATATGAAAAAAGTTTTATGACTTGTTTCCAACAATTTTATGGTCCTCCAAAAGACTATTGCATTCTTGGTTTGTTACCCAATTATTTAGAGAGGAAACATTCCTCATTGGTCTACATGACTCAACATTTAATGGAGGCAAGTGGTCATTCAAAAAGTGGATTTTATTTATACGATTTTGAACAATTGAATCATTGTTTGGCTGAAGTAGAAAATGCAAAACAAAAAACATTGTTAATTGGTGTAAGCTTTGCTTTGATGGATTTTGTAGATGCCTACCCTCAAAAACTAAAACATACTATTGTGATGGAAACGGGTGGGATGAAAGGGAGAAAGCAAGAATTAACGAAGCATGCATTACATGCTTATTTATCAAAAGGTTTTGGGTTAGATCAAATACATTCTGAATACGGCATGACGGAATTATTGAGTCAGGCTTATTCAAAGGGAGAAGGGCGTTATATCTGTCCACCATGGATGAAGGTATTGGTGTCGGATGAAGCAGATCCAACTTCATTAAGTACTTCGGGTAAGGGTGTTTTGCATATCATTGATCTTGCGAATCAGCATAGTTGCGCCTTTATTGCCACAGAAGATTTAGGTATTGTATACTCAGATGGAAGCTTTGAAGTGATTGGTCGATTAGACCATAGTGCCAGAAGGGGATGTAGCTTATTGGTTGTTTAAAATCAACTTTTCTAATTGTTTAATGAAAACAAGATTAACATTATAATTATATTGTCGCTTATCTGTTTCTTCACGTTGTTTAACTATAAGTGGATCATTTTCTCTAGTTGCTAATTTAAATTTTTGGTTGATGCGTAAAAAAATGTCACTTCTGCTTTTGTTTTGAGTGATTGTATCTTTTTGTTGAACACCAATAATTTTATTAATGGTCTTAATACTTATTTGTTCATTTTTAATTTGATGTTGGTAAATTGATTGTATCAATTCCTTTTCAATAATGGTCAAAGAGCTATAGAAGTTTTTATATAAAATAGAAAGTACTTCATTGGGTATACGTTTTGTTTTAAATCTTTTATTGTATAGTGTATAGAGCAAAGTAAATAGTAACAAAATAAAAAGATTACCCAAAATAGGCCTCCCAGGTTCAATTTTTCTTAATAATAAAGTGAAAAAGCTATTGGTGTAAATTGGTTGTGCATTTTCATCGACAAAATTTTTATCATTTAAAGTAATAGTCTCATAGGTTAATTGTCCATCATTTTCAATTCTGATTAAGTAAAAATTTGCTCCCATTACAAATTGAAACATAAGTTTTGGATTGCCTTTGTATAGCTTGAGCCATTTTTCTCTATATTCTGTTTGTTTATCTTTGGAAATAGTTCCATACTGGTTTGTAGCAAAATTCAACCAGTACATTACAAGGTCTGTATGAAACAATAAGTAGTTTCCATATGAAGTTTTCAGATCAACACTTCTTTTGGTGTTTTCATGTAAGGAGGGGTTTAACTTACCTAATATTGTCCATTGTCTTGTATTGAAATCAAATGCAAGACAGCTGTCTCCTTTACTTATAGATAAAGTATTTGGAAAATCTTTTTGATAAATTGTATTTGATAAATAAAATTTATTTGAAACATCATCCATCTTGAAAAATACACCATTTTCGTTGTCAAGGTATACTGGGACTCTTTTGTTTGCATTGTAAAATTCCCATTCATGTGTTTTTTGACTAAAAAAAGTGAAATGGTCTTTTACTCCCCAAAAACCCAAGCCACCGAATTGTATTAATGTGTCTTTATGAAAAAAATTGATTGTTCCAAAGTTAACGCCAGAATGCAAGGTGGAGTCTAGTCTAATCAACTGATACTTACTTGTTCCCTCTTTTTTTACTTGATATAGCCTTCCTGACCCCATTAATTGCAAATAAATTTGATCTTTCTTTTTTAAAAGACTTATTCCATTTGCTCTATTCAATGGAATACCAAACCTGAAATTTTCTTTAAAAAAAATCAAATTAAGGTCATTCGTGCTATCTCGACTTATAAAATCTAAAAATGCAATTTCTGCTTTTGGCAATGGGTTAATAACCAATTCTGACTGAGCAATTGATACATACTGCGTCAGAAAGAAAAGAAATGAGACAACTAGGTGCTTGTAAAACATCATTCAAAACTAAGTAAAATAAATAATAAAAAAATATCTAATGCGTGAACGTATAAATTTAATATTTCATTAATATATAAGTAATTATATTTTATTATTTTAAATTAATAAATTAAATTTCACAGCTTAGTTTATAAAAAACTTGGACATAGATATATTTCTAATGAATATTTACATTAAGATCAAAAACGAATTAAAGAAATATTAAATATATTATCCTTTGGGGGAAGGATAATTGGGGTAATCAGGACTTGTCTTGGTTGCCCCAACTTTTTTTACAAGCATCACCCCGGCAATGACCAAGACTGTTCCAAATATTTGTTCCCAATTAAATGGCTCACCTAGTATCCATCTTGCCTGAAATAAGGTGGAAACAGGCCCAATACTGGTAATTATCGCTAAATCATTGCTTCCTATTCTTTTCATTCCGCCACTGATTAGAAAAGAGGGTATTACAGTTGCGATTAGTGCTAGTGCAATCACATAAATTAAACTGCTAGAATGGAGAATCGGCAATGTTAAAATTGATCTGAGTCCTTGTTGATGTTCGACCCAATAATGGATAAAAATACCCAAACTTGCAGCTAGCATAGATAAACTTGTAAATTGAGGGGCGCCGATTTTAGGGATGATTTTTCCAGAGCCAACTAAGTAAAGCGCATAAGTAATAGCGCAAAGAAGGATCATCCAAGTGCCATAAAAGAACAACTTTGTGTCTGGTATTTGATTTAGTTCTCCCCAATAAGCTAATCCTATGCCTATATAAGTGATGCCAATTGCCATCCATTGTTTCTTTGTTATTGCCACTTTGAAAATGAATAGATTGAATATTACAGCTAAAGTTGGGTAGATGAATAAAATAATCCTTTCGATACTTGCTGAAACATATTGCAAACCTATAAAATCAAATAGGCTGCTCATATAATAACCAAGAATCCCCACTAAACATGCATTAAAATAGGTTGATATTGATGCTTTTTTAGCTTTATGTCGTCTAAAATAAAACCACATTGCTGCAACATAAAATGGTAATGAAAATAACATCCTCAACATAATTAAGCCACTTGCATCAATCGTTGTTGTTTTAAAACAAAGTTTGATCCAAATGGCTTTTGTAGAAAATAAGATCGTGCCAAGGATAGCCCAGGCAAAGCCCTGATTATATATTTTATTCCTTTTTATACGGCAACATTGAAATCTCTTAATGCATCGTTCAAGCTCGTCTTTAAATCGGTGCTTGGTTTTCTTTGTCCAATAATCAAAGCGCAACTTACTTGGTAATCTCCAGCTGGGAAGCTTTTGGTATAAGATCCAGGGATCACCACACTTCTAGCAGGTACACGTCCTTTATATTCTATTGGTGTTGCACCACTTACGTCGATTATTTTAGTACTCTTAGTTAGTACTACATTGGCACCAAGTACCACTTCTTTTTCTAAATGCACGCCTTCTACTACAATACATCTACTTCCAATAAAACAACCATCTTCTACAATCACAGGGCTTGCTTGTAAAGGTTCTAATACGCCACCAATCCCTACACCTCCACTTAAATGCACGCCTTTGCCAATTTGCGCACAACTGCCAACTGTTGCCCAAGTATCCACCATAGTGCCTTCGTCTACAAAAGCACCAATATTCACATAGCTAGGCATTAAAACTACATTCTTTGCCAAGTAGGCGCCATATCTTGCAATCGCATGTGGTACCGCACGAACACCTAGTTCAGCATAGCCAGACTTCAACAGCATTTTATCGTGAAATTCGAACGGTTCAATCTCCCAAGTTTGCATAGTTTGGATAGCAAAATACATGAGAATGGCTTGCTTTACCCATTCGTTCACCACCCATTCAGTTCCTTGTGGTTGAGCAACTCTTAATCTTCCTTTGTCTACTTCCTCAATCACTTCACGAATGGCATTACTATATTCTTCGTCTTTTAATAAACTTCGGTCATTCCAAACAGTTTCAATTTTAGTCTTCAAGTCCATTTTATTCAATTTTGGCAAAAATACAAGTTGATTCATATAGTTTATACCTTTCTTTTACACATTCATACTATATGCTTTAAACCTTAATGATTAATTTGCGGTATGTTTTTAATGGAAGAAGATATTGCATGTGCACTTGATGCCTTAA
>CAZBJP010000003.1:0-10567 GCA_964492205.1 uncultured Sediminibacterium sp. | reverse complement strand
CATTTTGTATCCCACAGATACGGTTTGGGGGATTGGATGTGATGCGACCAATGCAGACGCCGTTGCTAAGATTTATGCGCTCAAAAAAAGAGCAGATACAAAAGCGATGATTGTATTGGTGCCAGACGAGCAATGGATTTTGAGCTATGTAGCAGAGCCAGCTCCTAAAGTGGTTGATTATATAAAAGGAATTACCAAGCCTACAACTGTTATTTATGATCATGCAAAAAATTTAGCTATTAATTTAATTGCTCCAGATGAATCAGTGGCGATTCGAATTTGTAAATCAAATTTTGCATTTCAGTTAATGAAAGCATTTGGGAAACCAATTGTAAGCACTTCTGCAAATATTTCAGGACTCCCAACGCCAATGTGTTTTAAAGATATTTCTTTAGATATCATTGAGGGAGTTGACTATGTGGTGCGAACTAATCAAGAGGATACTGAGTTAAAGCAACCATCAGCAATTGTTAGATGGGATCGAGATCAATTAATTGTAATTCGACCTTAAATGAATTCAATGCCGCAAAAAATTTTAGTCATACAGACTGCTTTTATTGGAGATGTAGTTCTAGCAACTGCATTGCTGGAGTCTTTGCATATGCAAAGTCCAGGTGTAAAAATTTCGATATTAGTTAGGAAAGGGAATGAAGCTTTATTTAAAGCACATCCTTATTTAGATGAAGTATTGGTATGGGATAAAAAACAAAATAAATACGGACATTGGTTACAGCTTCTTTTTGAAATAAGAAAGAATAAATTTGATGCTGTGTTGAATGTGCAACGCTATGCTGCAACGGGATTATGGACAGCTTTGTCTGGTGCAAAAATGAAAATTGGGTTTGATAAAAATCCTTTTGCATTTCTTTATACACATAAAATTCCACATCAATCAATTGGTAATGGGTTACATGAAATAGAAAGAAACCATGCTTTATTATCACCTATAGGCATTTTGCCAAAAGCTAAACCTGTTTTATACCCCTCTTTGGAGGATGAGAAAGTAGTGATGCAATATCAATCACAATCTTATCTATGCATAGCGCCAGCATCGGTCTGGTTTACAAAACAATTTCCAATGCATCTATGGATTAAAGTACTGAAAAACATGCCATTCGAAGGACCTATTTATTTATTAGGAGGACCTGGGGATAAGTCCTTGAATGATCAGATCATCCAACAATTGCAAAAACCTAATTTAGTGAATATGGCTGGCAGACTTTCTTTTTTAGCGTCTGCAGCTTTACAAAAAGGGGCAGTGCTTAATTATGTCAATGATTCGGCGCCTATGCATTTTGCTTCTGCAATGAATGCACCGGTTGCTGCAATCTATTGTTCTACCATTCCAGATTTTGGATATGGTCCATTGTCAGATACTTCATTTATAATTGAAACAAATCAAGACTTAACCTGCAGGCCATGTGGTTTACATGGTAAAAAGCAATGTCCATTACAGCATTTTAATTGTGCTGAGACCATAGAATTGGCACAAATTTATCAACCCCTAAAACAAGTGCTTCAAGATTAGTACTTTTGCACCTATGCCTATTGAATTGACTGCACAAGAAAAAAACCTTTTGACGAAAGTTGGTGAAACTGCGGCAAAGTTGAATATGCCTGCCTATGCGGTGGGTGGCTTTGTGCGTGATAAAATTTTAAGCAGAAATACAAAAGATATTGACATTGTTTGTATTGGAGATGGACTACAATTGGCTACTTCCTTCGCCAATCAATTTAGTCCAAAGCCAAATGTCGCTTTGTTTAAAACTTATGGGACAGCCCAGGTTAAATTAACAGATATTGAAATAGAATTTGTGGGTGCAAGGAAGGAATCATATGTAAGAGAAAGTAGAAATCCAACAGTTGAGCCAGGCAATTTAATAGATGATCAGAATAGAAGAGATTTTACCATTAATGCGATGGCTGTTGATTTAAGTCTTAAAAATTTTGGTGCTTTATTAGACCCTTTTAATGGTCTTGCTGATTTGGATGCAAAAATCATTAGAACACCATTGGCGCCTGAACAAACTTTTGATGACGATCCTTTAAGAATGATGCGTGCCATCCGTTTTGCAACTCAATTAGATTTTGTCATTGAAGCTAATACATTTAAAGCGATTCAGCGCATGGCAGATCGTATAAAAATTGTATCACAAGAAAGGATAACGGATGAGTTGCAGAAAATTATGAAAAGCAAGCAGCCTTCAAAAGGTTGGTACTTATTAAGAGAAGCGGGATTGCTTGCACAGATTTTTCCTGTTTTATTAAAGCTGGAGGGTGCTGAAACATTGGATGGCATTGGGCATAAGGATAATTTTTCGCATACCTTACAAGTATTAGATAATGTAGCTGAACAGACCGAAGATGTTTGGTTAAGGTGGGCTGCATTGTTACATGATATTGCAAAGCCAAATACCAAAAGATTTGAATCCGGATTTGGTTGGACTTTCCATGGCCATGAAGTCGTAGGTGCAAGAATGGTACCTAAAATTTTTACACAATTGAAACTACCCTTAAATGAGCACATGAAAATGGTCCAAAAGTTGGTTGCATTGCATTTGCGTCCTATTTCATTAACAAAGGAAAACGTAACAGACAGTGCTATTAGAAGGTTGTTGTTTGATGCAGGAGAGGATATAGAATCCTTAATGGTATTGTGTGCTGCAGATATTACTAGTAAGAATAAGTTAAAAGTAAAAAGGTATATACAAGGTTTTGAAATGGTTAAAGCCAGAATCGTCGAAGTGGAGGAGAAAGATCAAATGCGTAATTGGCAGCCTCCTATCACGGGGGAGATGATCATGCAGATTTTCAATATTTCCCCTTCAAAACAAGTGGGCATTATAAAAGATGCCATAAGAGAAGCTATATTAGATGGAATTATCCCTAATAACTATGAAGCGGCGCATCAATTTATGATAGAAGAAGCAGCTAAAATTGGGTTGCATCCGAAAGGATAAATAATGCTTAAAATCAAGCTAATAAATACTAATTTAGCGTTTCAAAATCACCAAAATGGCCATTTTAAAATTTAGAATTTCCTGGGAAGAGGACGACGCGATTTATAGAGATGTATTGGTGAAACATACACAACATTTTATTGATTTACACCATATCATTTTAAAGGCTTTTGAATTTGATGAAAAACATGATGCTACATTTTTTAGAAGTAATGAAAAATGGCAGAGGGGAAGAGAGATTAGTAAAGCTGTCTATGAAAAAAATTATGTGGTACCCCCATTGATGATGGATGAAGTGGTCATAGGCTCTGAAATTTTAGATACCAACCAACAGTTTGTGTATGTGTATGATTTTGTAAAGTCATGGACATTTTTAATACAATTAATACAGGTGATTAAAAATGCAGATGCAGACATGGAATTGACTTATCCAATGGTCTCTAGGATTGAAGGTGTGGGTCCGATGCAGTATGGCACCAAAGGATTACTTGGGCCTAATTTTACA
The DNA here is from genome assembly GCA_964492205.1 of uncultured Sediminibacterium sp. GTDB lineage: Bacteria > Bacteroidota > Bacteroidia > Chitinophagales > Chitinophagaceae > Sediminibacterium. The sequence goes on along the minus strand of CAZBJP010000003.1, from coordinate 7,102 downwards.
GACATTGAAGAGAAGTATGATTTAACAGAGGCGCAGGATGGTTTTGGGGAAGAAGGAGAAGAAGAAGACGCGTCAGTGTCTGATGATGAAGATGGAGCCAACGATGACGACTCAGATACATCAGATAGCGAGGATACAGGTGGCATGTTTGATGATAGTTCAGAAGCTTATTAATTTCATTAATACATTTATTTTGACGCCCACTGTATATATTATCGTAGGTCCCACAGCTGTGGGTAAAACTAAATATGCAATTGAATTAGCTCAGCAATTAAAGACTGAAATTATTTCTGCTGATGCGAGACAATGTTATCGAGAATTGAATATAGGTGTAGCAAGACCCTCCGAATTAGAATTGTCCATGGTGCCGCATCATTTTATCGCGAGTCATTCTATTCATGAAACAGTGAATGCGGGTGTATTTGAGCAATATGCTTTAGAAAAGACAGCGACTTTGCTTGCAAAATATGGATCTGTGGTGATGGTGGGTGGAACTGGCTTATATATTAAAGCGTTTGTGGAAGGAATAGATGTTATACCCACAATTGATCCTGCCATTCGACAACAGATTCAAACAGATATTGCATTGAAAGGCATAAATTGGTTACAAGCCCAAATACAACATGTCGATCCAAAATATTGGGCAGCTGCAGATTTAGGAGCACGTCAAAACACACAAAGATTATCAAGAGCCTTAGAAGTAAAGATGGGCACAGGGCAATCTATTCTCGATTTTCAACTTCAACAAAAAAAGATTCGTCCATTTACAATACAAAAGATTGGACTTGAAATGCCCAGGGAAAAATTATATGAGCGAATTAATCAAAGAGTGATTCGGATGGTTGAGATGGGCTTGGGAGAAGAAGTCAAACTACTCCTTCCTAAGTTTCATTTGAATGCATTACAGACGGTAGGGTACCAAGAATGGTTGCCCTATTTTGAAGGCACAGAAAAAAAAGAAGCTGTGGTACAAGCCATCCAACAAAATACCAGGCATTACGCAAAAAGACAAATGACCTGGTTTAAAAAAGACCTTTCTATTAGTTGGAAATCCATCTACTAATAAATCTGCTCAATTATTTTCTATTTTTAATTTACTATAGTCAAAAGATTTTTAGACTATATACTAAATTCTTTCTCTTTTGAAAGCGTAGTAGTTAATTAAGTTTAAATACTTTATCAATTTCAATTAATTCTACCTAAATTTATTTACACAAAAATTAAATTAAACAAATATGCGTATTCAATCAAGTATGTTTTTTTGTAGTCTATTCTTTTTACAAAGTCTAACTGCACAACAAGCTATCAAATTTGAAAAATATACTTTACCCAATGGGTTAAAAGTGATTTTACACGAAGATCATTCTGCGCCAGTAGTAGCAGTAACCACCTTGTACCATGTGGGATCAAAAAATGAAGACACAGCAAGAACTGGATTTGCTCATTTTTTTGAACACTTATTATTTGAGGGTTCGGAAAATATTAAAAGAGGTGAGTTTGATAAATATATAACCAATGCAGGAGGTGCATTGAATGCGAATACTTCACAGGATCGAACTTTTTATTACGAGTTATTGCCTTCCAATCAAGTTGAATTAGGTTTATGGTTGGAGAGTGAACGTATGATGCACGCAAAAATTGAACAAATTGGAGTAAATACACAACGTGAAGTAGTAAAGGAGGAAAAACGTCAACGTGTAGACAATCGACCTTATGGTTCTTTTTTAACGGAAGTTTTAAAGAGAGCTTACAAGGTACATCCCTATCAGTGGGCGCCTATTGGTAGTATGGACCATTTAAATGCAGCTAAATTAGAGGAGTTTATTAATTTTTATAAAACTTTTTATGTGCCTAATAATTGTGTTTTATCAATTGCAGGTGATTTTAATACGACTGAATTAAAAGCAAAAATTGCAGCTTATTTTGGGCCAATAAAAAGAGGAGAAAAGCCAATTCCAAGACCTCAAATTAAGGAGCCAGCTTTAGGTAGTGAAGTAAGGGATGTAATTTATGATAATATTCAATTACCGGGTGTGTTTCAAGCTTATCGCGCACCAAAACAAGGAGGGGATGAGTATTATGCATTCAATGTTTTGTCAACTATTTTGTCTGGTGGTGAATCTTCTAGGATGAATAAAACTTTAGTGGATAAAAAGCAACAAGCAGCAGCAGCGCAATCAGTTCCGTTTTTTAATGAAGACGAAGGCTTATTTATTGCTTTAGCGATTGCTAATATGGGCGTTAAAATTGAAGCTTTGGAGCAAAGTATGGATAGTGTGATCAACCAATTAAAAAATGAGTTAGTAGGAGAGCGAGAATTCCAAAAAGTAAAAAATCAAATTACCACACAATTGGTTACAGGAAATGCGACGATGGCTGGTATTGCTGAAAGCTTGGCCAATAACGAAGTGTATTTTGGTGACGCAAATCTAATTAATACTGAATTAGAGAAATATAATAAGGTAACAAGACAGGATGTATTGAATGTGGCTAAAAAATACTTAAATAAGGACAACCGGGTTGTATTATATTATTTACCAAAAGAAAAAAATACCACTAAGTAATTGGGCAAATAGATGTCCTCATTTAAAATAAATATTATGAAAAAAATATACTATTCTTTTTTATTGATAATGCCACTGTTTACATTGGCACAAAATATTGACCGTACAAAAGCGCCGGCACCTGGAAAGGCGCCACTTATTCAAGTTGGTGATCCGGTCAAATATACATTGGCCAACGGACTACAAGTGTTTGTAGTAAAAAATACAAAATTGCCACAGGTAAGTGTTACGTTAGCTTTAGATTACGATGGTTTCCCAGAAGGAGATAAAGCGGGTGTGGCAGAAATGGCGGGCCAATTATTAAAAAGAGGCACAGTTAAAAAATCAAAGGCTGAATTAGATGAAGCGGTAGAATTTTTAGGCGGTAGTTTATCTACTTCAAGTCAGTCTGCTTCTGCTAGTTCCTTAAAATCAAATTTTCCTGCTTTGTTTGAATTAATGGCCGAAGTAATTTTAGAACCTGCATTGTCTATGGATGAATTAGAAAAAATACGTAAGCAGGTTTTATCAGGAATAGAATCAAATAAAGATGATCCTGATGCAATTGCAGATGATGTAGTAAAAAAATTAGTTTATGGCGCCAATCATCCTTATGGTGAACTTATGACAACCAAAACTGTCAATCAAGTTAGTTTAAATGACGTAAAAGATTTTATAAATTCCTATTGGAAGCCTAATAAAGCCTATTTGATTTTTGTTGGAGATATTGAACCTGTCACTGCGAAGGCATTGGCTGAAAAAAGTTTTGCAGCATGGAAAGCTGGAGCTGTTGCTAAGCAAGTCTTTAATAAGCCAGTACAACCTAGTCAAACATATGTAGCTATTGTAGATAGGCCATCAAGTGTTCAGAGTGTGGTAACCATAGCTTCTGCAGTGGACTTATATCCAGGTTCCGCTAATGCATTGGCAGGGTCTGTCATGAATAATATTTTAGGTGGAGGATTCTCAGGACGTTTATTTGCTAACCTTCGCGAGAAGCATGCCTTTACTTACGGCGCTTATTCTTCCTTAAATCCTAGTCGTCAAATTGGTATTTTTCAAGCTGAGGCATCCGTTAGAAATGACAAAACAGACAGTGCAGTTCAAGAAATATTACGTGAAATTGATATAATCAGAAATGAAAAAGTAGGAGACACAGAATTAAATAGAATGAAGAACTATTTATCTGGTGGTTTTGCAAGATCACTAGAGAATCCTGCTACCATTGCTAATTTTGCATTGAATATTGCGCGCAATAATTTACCAGCTGATTATTATAAAAAATACTTGACTAATTTAGCTGCTATTGATGCTCAAAAAGTACAGGAAGTTGCAAAATTATTTCTGAATCCTAGTAAAATGCATATTGTTATTGTAGGTAATGCGAAGCAAATTGCAAAAGGATTAGATAAGTATGGCACAATAAAATATTATGATATTGAAGGTAATGAAATTGCCGCACCAACAGAAGCAAAAGCGGATGCTTCATTAACAAGCGCTGTTTTAATGGACAAAGTGCTTAATGCTTTAGGAGGTCTGGATGCATTAAGTAAGATTAAGGATATACAATATAAAGGTAAAGCTTCTTTAATGGGTCGTGAGATTGAAATGAGCCAAACAAAAATTTTGCCAGGCAACGCTGTTGTAGCTATGTCAATGGGTGGAATGGTCTTATCAAGACAAGCATTGGTGAACGGTAAATACAGTGTAGCACAACAAGGAATGGAAGCTCCAATTACAGATGAATTGAAAGAAAATTTAAATGAAACTGCTGCACTACACCCTGAAACGATCTTTGTTCAAAATGGGTATAAATTGAAAATTACTGGTGCAGATAAAATTGAAGGGGTAGATGTGATTGACTTAGAAGTTACTTCACCGACTGGTAAAGTCTCTCATCGATTCTATGACAGTAAAACATTTTTACTTGCAAAAGTAGCTACGACGCAAGAAGTGCCTGGAAGGGGCGCCATAACGCAACAACAGTTTTTTAAAGATTATAAAACAATTGGAGGTGTTCAGATTGCGAATGAAGAGATTTTGGATCTTGGACAGTTTAAATTGAATGTGAAGTATTCCGATATTAAAGTGAATCAAGGATTGAAAGTAGAAGACTTAAAGTAATTCAAACTAAAATCTCTTGTAATAAAATAGAGATTTTAGTTGTGCTGAATTGATTCAAATTGTTGCTTAAATAAGAAGAGCCTTCCAACTGGAAGGCTCTTCTTATTTAATTTTTGTAAGTAATTTTATTACTTGGGAAGTGCATTAGAATCTTATCCCATATCCAATATTGAATAAGATAGCATTGCTATTTTGAATTGCTAATGGGCTTGGCTTGTCAATTAGTCGATAAGGGACAATAGCATCTTTATGCGTTGCGCTACTGATGGTGAAGTCTAAAAAGTATTTATTTGTTCTGTAACCTATGCCTCCTGATAATATAAAACGTGAAGGGGTGACTAAAGTGCTACCATTTTCATCTGCAAATTCATTTTTATAAGGACTTCCATAAAAAGCAGTTCCAGCTCTCGCCATCCAGTTTGATGTTAACTTGATTTCGGAACCGATTTTAAAATTCAAATTATTTTTATAAGTCGCTTTCATGGTTGCATTCAAGTCGTCGTAGTAATCGGCAGAAGCTTGATCAAAATCGTTGGCATAAAAACGAGTGCCAGCATAATTCACCCATTCAATATCCGCACTGATAAAACCAAGTGGCTGTGTAGGCTTGCCAGGGCTTGCAAAAAAGTAGCTACCACTGAAAGTTGCCTTGGTAGGTGTTAGCACGGTATATTCTCTTACGCCTACCATACCGTTATTTAATTCCCCAGAACTAGTAGTTAAGGTGCCTGCATAAGACTCTGTATTGGTCGTCATGTCGGCAGCAACTTTATCTCTAAAACTGATCATCTGAGGTGTATGTAATGCAAATCCTAGACGTAAAAAAGATTCTGGTTTGTAAATAATTCCAAATTTGGCACCAATACCCCAACCTTTGGAACTAAATTCTTCATTGAAGACAAAGCCTCCAAATTGATTTTTTGTATTTGTTGTATTTAAGTCAGTTTCAGCTACGAGTAAGGACCTATTATAGTTAACAATAGGCAATACAAAACTTGCTCCAAGGTATAATTTGTCTTGCACATTTCCGCCCCATCCAAAAGTTAATTCATTGGAACTACCACTTGTGTAAGTGTCAAATGTTTGATTTACACCACTTGAAATCGGAACTAAACTTTGGTAACCAGCAACATTGCCATTGGCGTCTGCAATGGTATCTACTAAATAAGTTCTAAATGCTAATGAGCTACCAAAAATATAATTATTTTCAGCTGCACTCATGCTTGCGTTATCATAATACAATTCTTCTAAAAATTTTTCAGAGTAACTGCTAAAATTATTTACCCCTCTAATACGTTGTCTACTATTATAATCTGCCAATTGTGTAAAACCGATAGAAAAGGCGGTACTTGTATATCCTCTTTTCTTGGTGCCATCGGCAAATACAATTCCTAAGTTGCCAAGTGTTGAATAACTTTTTGATGTACTTGTTCTTGTGTCTCTATAATCAAAATCACTTTCTGTTTTTAAATAATCAAAATCACTTTCTGTTTTTAAAAACTTACTTGTCACTAATAGCTCGCCTGATTTGTAGAAGCCAAGTCCCGCAGGGTTGATATGCGCAGCTGATAAGTCTCCTCCTAAAGAACCCATTGCGCCACCTAGTGCATTACTTCTTGGTGTTCCATTGGGTGCAAACCAAGATAATCTTAATCCGTCTTCTGGACTTTGTGCATTTAGAGATTGACTAGCTAATACAAGAATTCCTATTAAAATTTTTTTCATAATGTTTTTGTGATTTCTGTAGTTTTCTTTCATTTTTGAAAGTAGAAAAATCAATGCTACTTTCTTAGTTTTTCTATCTATTACCACCTCTTGATGGTCTAGAGCTCATAGAGGAACCGCTGCTATTGAATCCACCACTTCTTCCACCTGCATTATTATTCATGCTTGGCGCACTGAAGCTAGGGCTTGAGCTATTTGATTTATATTGATTGCTATTGTTAAAACCACCATTGTTAAAATAGCGTGCTGGTCGATCAAAACTATTCGCTTGATTGACATTACTATTGTTGGTAGTCACACGTCTTAATAAATTGCCAAATCCATTGTTTAAATTAGGATTGCCAGTATAACGTGTTGAGCCGTTTGTTGTATTTGAGAAATTGTTTCTAGTGTTGTAAGTGCGGTTATTTCTGTAAGCGGCTAATGCAGGTGCACTAGTTTGCATCGCTCTTGGCGTGTAATTATTTCTTTGCATTGGAAAATTACTTACGCCACCGCCATAATAAATTGGTCTATATGGATTCCAAAATCCAGCGTAATAGGGATTCCATCCGCCCCATCCAAAACCACCATACCCAAAACCTCCACCCCAGAAAGGGTCATAGCCCCATCCAAAACCACCATACCCAAAACCTCCACCCCAGAAAGGGTCATAGCCCCATCCAAAACCACCATACCCAAAACCTCCACCCCAGAAAGGGTCATAGCCC
>CAZBJP010000002.1:0-76100 GCA_964492205.1 uncultured Sediminibacterium sp. | reverse complement strand
AGCATGCCAATAGCAGACCAAGTAGCAATTTTTTTCTCATACTGTTAATAATTTAATAATAAATACAGCTATTTTTAATATAACTGACTTCCAAAATAGCTTTTTTTTGTTAAAGAAATACAAAATAAACCCAAAAATTTTAACATTTATTTACATAATATGAATTAAAGTTTATAATTAGGGTTTTACATATTAATATTATAAATAATATTAATAAATGTTAGTTATTTTGCTCAAATTTTGTTCAATCTTAATAAAATTAATGTCTAATATTACCAATATGAAGTTATCTTATAAAAAAAAATTAATATACTGCCCAATTTTACACCAAAAACAAGATTTTATAGTAAAATTATTTATATTATTTTTAATTATAATATTATGTCATTTTAAGCTATATAGTCAAGGCCTGATTGACTATGAAGGGTCTATTAAACCGATTTTAGATAAACATTGTGTAAGCTGTCATCAGAAAGGATCAATAGCACCCTTTGCACTTGACAATTGGGAAGATGTAAATTCGAGGGCCATCATGATTGGAGCGGTAACTACCAGTAAGTATATGCCTCCTTGGAGAGCTGATACAAGCTTTCAGCATTATAAAAACGAAAACTACTTAGACCAAGCTGAAATTAATTTGATCAAAAAATGGATCGAAGGGGGTAAAGAAAAAGGGAAAGCACCCCGTAAAAAAAGTGGTCTAGCTAAAGCACAAAAAAATCTTGCACCTATTGCCAAAACGATCTCCATTGGTTTCAATCAACCTTTTGTAGTTGAAGGAGATAATAGAGAAGAATTTAGATTTTTTCACCTGCCTTCTAAGGTTAGCACAGATCAGTACATTCAAAGTATTGAATTTATACCCGGCAATAAAGGCCTAGTGCACCATAGTAGAATAATGATTGATACCACGAATGAAATTAGTGGTATTGATGGCTTGTCAGAAGAAGATACTGCAATATTGAAATTTCAAACTAAACCACTTGCCGATCCCTTTTTATTTGGCTGGGTACCTGGCAATAATAAAATCCAATTTCCCAAAGGAATAGGTAAACGTTTTTATGCTAACTCTGATTTTATTGTCAACGTCCACTACGCACCGAGCCCTATAAAAATGAAAGACTCCTCTTCTATAAAAATTGAATTTTCAAATGATTCGATTGAAAGAGAAGCGCAAACACTTACACTAACTGAAAACAATATAGCTAACCAACCTTTTGTTTTGCCTCCGAATAAAAAGTCAACCTTTTTTATGCGTTCCCCTGTTTTAAGGGATTCTATTTCCTTGATCTCTATTATGCCGCACATGCATTTATTAGGTCAATCATTTAAAGCATATGCTATTACACCAAACGGTGAAATTATCAATTTAGTGAATGTACCACAATGGGATTTTAATTGGCAGACCACTTATACTTTCAAACAATTGACCCCGCTTCCAAAAGGATCTGTCATTTATGCTCAAGGCGTTTATGATAATACAATTGACAACCCTTTGAATCCACATCATCCTCCAAAAGTGATCCAATATGGTTGGGGTAGTAAAGATGAAATGATGAACTTGGTGATCTATTATGTGTCCTATAAAAATGGAGACGAAAAAGTGCTACTCTAATTTATGTTGTCAGCTGTTGTTTCAATCAGACAGCCGATTGCATTCGTTTTTTTTATTTTAACTGGCTGTTGCAGTAGTAATGCATCTATTGCATCGATCAGATAATGTTGGTTAGCCATTTTTTTATTTTTTCCCCAACTAACAAACCAATCATCTATCGCACCTTGATACATTTTTTCTTTACCCATTAAAACAACCACTTCTGGTGTAACTGTTACGCCCAACTTACTAGCAATACTTGTATTTGAATACGTTTTATAAAAGGGTTTTAATTGATATTTTTTTATAAAATTTGATACCGCTATTTTTTCTTGGGTATTTTTTATGTCAAGAAATATAAGTTCAAATTGAATGGGTTGTTGGGCATATTTAGCTGCAATTTGATTAATCACATAGCTGTACTTTTGACTAATTGGGCAAGTAGTATGTAGAAAATATTGTACCGTTATTTTTTCTTGCGCATAACTAAAAATGGTTGTTACAGAGAAAATAAGTAAGAGAAAATATTTGCTATTAATTTTCATACATTTAATAGTGCTTAAACTTAAAATTATTTTATGAAGATACATCAATCTGACATTGAACAAGCTGCAAAAAGAATTGCACCCTATATTCATACTACACCCATCATGACCAATAAGAGCATCAATGAGCAGTATGGATTAGACCTTTATTTTAAATGTGAAAATTTTCAAAAAATAGGCGCTTTTAAAATTAGAGGTGGAATGAATGCGAGCTTACAACTAACACCAGAACAATTAAGCAAAGGGGTGGCAACACATTCTTCTGGTAACCATGCACAGGCTTTGGCTTTTGCTGCAAAAATGTTAGGTATTAAAGCCTATATCGTTATGCCCGAGTCCTCTCCGCAAGTAAAAGTAAATGCAGTAAGAGGCTATGGAGCAGAAGTAACTATCTGCGCTTCTAATCAGGCAGCAAGAGAATCTACCTTACAAGAAATTGTAGATAGAACTGGCGCAACTTTTATTCATCCATATGATAATGACGAAGTAATAACGGGTCAAGCAACCTGTGTAAAAGAAATGATTGTTGCATTGCCAGATTTAGAAGTTGTGGTTACTCCTGTTGGGGGTGGAGGGCTGTTGTCTGGCACTTGTTTAGGCGCCTATTATTTTAAGCCAGGACTGAAAGTATACGCAGGAGAACCCGAAGGTGCTGCAGATGCAGTGTTGAGTATCCAATCTGGTAAGGTGGAGAAAGCACCCTTTATCAATACCATTGCCGATGGACTTATGACTACTTTAAGTCAACGTACACTGGATATCATTAAAGCACATGTCACCGATATACTGTTAGTATCTGATGATGAAATAAAAGCTGCATTAAGATTGGTTTACGAAAGAATGAAAATTATCATAGAACCAAGTTGTGCCGTACCACTAGCCGCTGTCTTAAAAAATGCAAACTTATTTAATGGTAAAAAAGTAGGTATTATTTTGAGTGGAGGCAATGTAGACTTGAGTAAGTTTAAAGACTGGTTTTAAACTTTTAAGACCAATTTTTCAAATATAAAATTAAAGGTGAAGGGCATTGAAAAAGATTTCCTCTGAAACCTCTTTCACTTGACCTGGCACAATGGATTCGACTGTGAGTTCTTCTATGGACCACCTTACTAAACGAATGCAACGATGATGCATAGCAGCGACCATTTTACGTACCTGATGAAATTTGCCTTCTGTTAATTCAATACGCAACCAGTCTGATGCTTGATTTTCATGTAAAATATTGCCATTATCCCATAACATATTTGGCGAAGTCATCAATCTAACATTGCATGGAGCAGTCCTGTAAGTAGTTCCATTCGGTGCAGAAATAGCCACCCCATTTCGCAAGGTTTCTAATGTGGCTTGACTTACTTTATTTTTTACTTGAACCAAATAAGTTCTTACATGCGGACGTGTTCCCTGAAATAATAATTTTGTGACTTTTTTATTTGTTGTCAATAGTAATAATCCTTCTGACATTTGGTCTAGTCTTCCTATAGCATGTGTGCCTTCTGGAAATTCAAAATCAATATCGGTGAGTAATTTTACAGTATGTGTGCTTACAAACTGCGACACCATATTCATTGGTTTATTCAATAAAAAATAACGGTGTGCATTCATAGCAGCAAATTACTTAATATTGCTTATGGAACAACCGCATAAAGATCCATTGCACGGGAAAACACTCGCCTTTATTGTAGAGGAACTAGAGCGTCATTTTGGATGGGAGGACTTGGGGCAACATATTCCAATCAACTGTTTCAAATCAAATCCAAGTATTCAATCCAGCTTAAAATTTTTACGCAAAACACCATGGGCTAGAAAAAAAGTAGAGGATTTGTATATCCGCATGGTGAGCTAAGCTACATAAAGGACTTTAGTTTTTCTGAAAGCACATTGGCCGGTTGCACCCCTGGCTGTCGCCAAACAATTTCGCCATTTTTAAAAATAGCTAAAGTAGGCACACTGCTGACTTGCAATTGAGCTGCCAATTGTTGATTTCGATCCACGTCGATTTTTACAATGCGCACCTGATCCCCCAATTGTTTACTAACCTGTTCTAGAATAGGTTGCATCATTTTACATGGACCACACCAGGTAGCAAAAAAGTCAACCAATACAGGCTTATCGCCTTTTATGATGGTTCCGAATGTTTCTGTATTTGACATAATCGTATTATTTATTTTATTTCTGTAAAATCAACTTCATCTGCTTTTTGAACTGAACGATACCTTGGAGCTACGCCACAACCAGATTGATAACCACAACCCACTTTATATTTGGCACTTACCAGTGAAAATAAAGCAAACATGGCACCAAATCCACCAGCTACGATATCCTTTGTTTGGATACCTACAATGATCATTGCTCCACTCATTGCCAATCTAAACATCAACACCCAGTCTATTTTATTGAATATTTTTTTCATAATTAATATTTATAGCACAAAATTAAAACTAGTTAATACGCTTTTGAGTGATAAATATCACCGAATCTATCCTCTATTTAATTGATTTTTACAAAACAATTTAAAATAGAAAGACTATGTTCGGATTCTTAAAAAACTTATTTGGGCCTAAGGCCAATTTTAAAGCACTCGTTGAAGCGGGGGCAATAATCATTGATGTACGCACTCCACAAGAGTTTGATGCTGGACATATTAAAACTTCAAAAAATATCCCCTTACAAACTATTCAAAAAGCGATTCCAGAATTGAAAAAATCTGGCAAAGCAGTCATCACTGTTTGCAGATCTGGCTCAAGAAGCGGCATGGCAAAATCTATCTTAAAATCAGCAGGAATTGAAGTGTACAATGGTGGTCCTTGGAATGTATTGAGGTCTAAAATCTAAAAAAACTGTTATGCTTTTATCTTTTATTAAAAAAAATCAACGTAATCTTTTAGGTGTTTTAGTTGGCGCACTAGCAGGATGGCTGTATTGGTACAGTATTGGTTGTAGTTCAGGAACTTGTGCAATTACCTCAAAACCTCTCAATAGTTCACTTTATGGAGCATTGATGGGTTATTTAATAGCTGGCCTGTTCCAAAAAAATGCCACATCAACACATTAGTAGATTAAACTTTGGATTGATTGGTTTGTCTTAGTATTGAATTAACCCAACTAAGCAACCTAAATAATGCCTATGCGATTACAGTCCATCATTTTAGTAAATCTATCCGCTGCTATATTTTGTATGTTAGGTTGCTCAAAAAATGACGCATCGACAAACACAAATCCTGTTTCAAGTTCGGTGACAACAACTACTCCTTCAAGCACAGTCGTTGATCCATACGCTGCGATCAAAATAGCTTTTGGCAATTCAATTGATCCAAATAATTTAGAAAATTATGCCAACCAAGGCCAACCTTCCTATATTTTAAAAAATAATGTAGGCGTCAATACCATAACAGATAAAACAGCTACATTAGGAAGAGTCTTATTCTATGATAAAAATTTAAGCATCAACAATACCATCTCTTGCTCGAGTTGTCATAAACAGCAATTTGCATTTGGGGATACTGCTTTGGTAAGTGCTGGTGTGGAAGGCGGATTGACTGTTCGTCATTCTATGCGTTTGATCAATACTAGATTTGCGAATGAAGCTAAATTTTTCTGGAACGAAAGAGCTGCTAGTCTAAATACACAAACCACTATACCTATAAAAGACCATCTTGAGATGGGATTTAGTGGTGAAAACGGAAGAGGCAATTTCGAAACACTTATAAGTAAACTGAGTACGATCAATTACTACAAAGAGTTATTTAAGCTTACTTACGGAGATACGATGGTAACAGAAAATAGAATTCAAACTTCATTGGCTTCTTTTATTAATAGCATTCAATCTTTTGATTCAAAATATGATATAGGTAGATCACAAGTGAATAATGACAATCAGCCTTTTCCAAATTTTACTGCTATAGAGAATCAAGGGAAAAATTTATTCATTACTGCACCTGTTTTTAATGCAGCTGGTCTAAGAACCACTGGAGGTTTAGGTTGTAATGTATGTCACAATGCACCTGAATTTGATATCGACCCAAATACATTAAACAACGGCATCACTGGTGTTGCAAATACGACTGGAGGATTAGATATTAGCAATACCAGAGCACCAAGTTTAAGAGATTTGACCAATGCTGCTGGTGTTGTAAACACCCCAATGATGCATACGGGTGTTTTAAGAAGCTTGAGGGCAGTGATCAACCACTACAATACCATTAATTTGAATCCTAGAAATACCAACCTAGATCCAAGATTAAGGCCAGGTGGCAACGGACAAAATTTAAATGTAACAGAGGCTGAAATTGCAGCAGTGGTGGCTTTTATGCAAACCTTAGGTGGGACGAATGTATATGTCAATAAAAAATGGAGCAACCCATTTTTAAATTAGTCTGCAATTTATTTTAACACTTCTTGCAGTGATTTTTTGGACCATTTTTTTGTTACGGTAATCCAATCGGAAGTATGACTTTTGATATTTGATAAAATATCCCAGGCCTCTAACATTAATCCTTTTTTTGGTGCAGGATCTTTTTTGTCTTTATTCAATTCAATTTTACCTACAATCTCGCCATTTAATAAATACACCGTTTGATCAATAATTTTTCCAATTACTTTATTGTCATTGCCAAAAAAACAATCACCTATTAAAAGGCCAATTACTTTTTCTCTTTTCTTATTTAAGATCATCATATTTTGAATATAGGCTACTGTCTCTTTTTCTTGATCTAAAATTTTATACATGACTATTTATTTTTTTAGTTTGTTTAATTAAATGTGCAACAATATCACTTGTAGAATGTGTTAGCTCTAGTTTTACAGGCTGATTGTGATTTATCCAGTCATTGAATATAGAATGAAAATCTTGATCTATATGCATTAAAACTTTTACACCTAATTCGGACAATGCTGCAGCATTAGATAATTGTTCGTAATGTTTAGCTATAGGAATACTCAAAACTTTTTTATTCAAGTACATTGCTTCGGCAGGTGTTTCAAAGCCCCCACCAGTTATAACCGCGTGAGCACGTATCATACTTTTTGTAAATCCACTATTACTTATTGGAAAATATATGATATTCTTATAATTCTTAATTGTTTTCACTTCAGCGGTGAAAACCTCAAAGTGATACTTAGACTCTCGCAATAAATAAGGAGCTAAATATTGAATTGAATAGTGTGGTAAATATACTGCAATATGCCCGTCGTCAATTGGCGTTGCTTCAATGATTTCCTGTTTAATAATTGGATTAAACACATTTTGGTCGTAGGCTTTAAAATGTAGGCCTAAAAAATGTGTACTACGTACAAAGTATTTTAAAATGAATTCTCCAATTGGATTTTTAAAAATCGCTCGTGGCGTTTTATTACTCTGGAAACTTGCTTGATGACCAAATTGTACACTTTCCTTTTGCTTAAAAAAACAAGCCAAAGAAGTAACAAAGTCAAAATCATTAATCACTAAATCGTATTTGTGAACTGGAAGCCTATAGGCATCCAAGAAAATTTTTAGAGAAAAAGATTTAATAATTTTTAAATAATCCAAGCCGCCATTAGATTTATAAAATAAACTAATCCCTTTACTTCGGCCAATTACTGGCAGCTCCGTTTTGAGTGCAGTATTTGAGCCACTAATAAAAAAATCGACATTGCCGTATTCTTTTAAGAATGGATAAAGCTGAATAGCTCTACTTATATGACCGTTCCCAGTACCTTGTACTGCATATAAAATATTCATTATAGAGAAACTTGAAATGCTACTTCGTTGGTTAATACATTCAACTCTTCTTGTAAATGCACAATTTTAATTCGTTTTTTAGCATCTTGCTGTTCAAACTGTTTAGGGTCATAATGGTATAAAGTCCAGTTTTTTTCAGCATATTCCAAAGCAGTTAAATTCTCAATCCAATCTCCGCTATTTAAATAAGTAACTGTTCCTTTTTCAGATGTTACCAGCCTTTGTTGTGGTTGATGGATGTGCCCGCAAATCACATATTTATAGCCATTCTCAATGGCTAATTCAGCAGCAGTTTGTTCAAAGTTATTAATCCAAGACACTGCTTTTTTAACTCCATTTTTTACTTTTTTGCTAAGGCTCATTTTTTCACGACCAAATAATGCACACATAAAATTCACAAAACTATTGATTAGTATAAGTAAATCATACCCATAACCCCCTAGCTTTGCTAATAGCTTAGCACTTCCCTTTGTCGTTCTATCAAATACATCACCATGAAATACCCAGTTTTTCTCTCCATTTATTTCAAAAACAATTTTATCTGTAAGTTGAATATTGCCCATTTCAAAATGGCCATATTTCCTTAATGCCTCGTCATGGTTTCCTGTGATATACACCACCCTAGTTCCTTTACTAGCCATACTAAAAATTTGCTTGATCACCGCCATATGACTTGCTGGGAAAAAACGCTTGTTGAATTGCCAGATATCAATAATGTCACCGTTGAGGATTAAAGTCTTTGGATCTATGCTTTTAAGATAGTTAAGCACTTCTTGTGCATGACATCCAAAAGTACCCAAGTGAATATCACTAATGACGCATACATCAATTGAACGTTTATTCATTCTTAGTTTGTTTGAATAAAGTACGCAGTTCGATGTGAATTGAATATTTCCTTATTGTTAACTTAATATTAATTTTATTTACCAACTAAAACTCAAATCTGTTATATATTACATTTACTAATTAACAATCAAGTATTTATGAAGCAAAAATACATACCAAGAGATATTAGTTGGTTGAGTTTTAATGCAAGAGTTTTACAAGAGGCAAACGATATTACAGTGCCATTACAAGAGCGAATTCGCTTTTTAGGCATCTTTTCGAATAATTTAGACGAGTTTTTTAGAGTAAGAGTTGCTACACTAAAAAGAATGCTGGAGTTTGTTGAAAAGAAAAAAAGAAGCAATATTGAATTGATTGAATCTCCTCAGGTTATTTTGGATGAAATTCAAAGAGTCGTTTTAAGACAACAAAATGAATTCAATAGGATTTGGCATAATATTTTAAAAGAGTTAAAGCAGAAAAAAATATTAATAGTTGATGATAAACAATTGAATTCAGAACAAAAAGAATTTGTCAAAACCTACTTTGATAATGAAGTAAGACATGATATCATACCATTGATGATCGAAAACTTACCCCAATTACCCTATTTAAGAGATAAAAGTTTATACTTAGCTATAGTAATGGGGAATAAAAACAACGCGTACGAACAAAAATTTTCCTTAATAGAAGTGCCCTCTAGGTCAGTAGGTAGATTTATTATTCTGCCATCAAAAAATGGAAATACAACTTTAATGTTATTAGAGGATCTTATAGAATTTAATTTACCTATAATCTTCTCCCATTTTAAATTTAATCAATTTGATGCACATGTTTTTAAAATTACAAAGGACGCTGAAATAGATTTAGACCAAGAAGTTGGCATGAATTTTATTGATAAAATTTCTAAAGGTATTAAAAATAGAAGAAAAGGCAAGCCAGTAAGATTTGTATATGAAAAAGATATGAATCCTGAAATGTTAGAGTTTTTAATTAAAAAATTAGGGTTAAATAGAAAGAGTAGTATTATACCAGGTGGACACATTCATAATTTTAGACATTTTATGGATTTCCCAGATGTAATAAAAGATAATAGTTACAACAGACCAAAACCTTTTATACATCCTGCATTTAAAAAAAAGGTGATGGTATTTGATATCTTGATGCAAAAAGATGTCATGTTACATTTTCCTTATCATTCATATGATCCGGTAATTGATATGTTACGTGAGGCAGCAATGGATGACACTGTTTTATCTATTAAAATAACTGCCTACAGACTTGCTTCAAATTCAAAAATAATCAATGCCTTGATCAACGCTGCAAGAAATGGAAAAAAAGTAACTGTATTCCTTGAACTTAAAGCAAGATTTGACGAAGAAGCTAATTTAGCATGGAAGACAGTTATGGAAGAAGAAGGCATTACCGTTTTGGTTGGCATTCCTAATATGAAAGTACATGCAAAATTATGTGTGATCCAAAAAAGAGTGAAAAACAAATTGGTGCAATACGGTTTTATAAGCACAGGGAATTTGAACGAAAAAACAGCCAAAGTTTATGCTGATCATTGTTTAATTACTAAGAACATCACTTTAATGAATGAGGCGAATAGAATCTTCAACTATTTAGCGAATTGGCAGCAAGGAGATAAGCCAATTTCAAAAATGAGGAATCTACTCATCTCACCTATCAATATGCGTTCTGCCTTTATTCAATTAATAGATCAGGAGATACTCAATGCACGAAAAGGATATATTGCAGAAATTACAGTTAAATTAAATGCACTTTCAGATAATTTACTATTAGAACATTTATACAAAGCGGCAAAAGCAGGCGTGAAAGTTAATTTAATTATAAGAGGTATTATTACTTTGAAGAAATCTTCTGAAAAGTTCGCGTCTCAAATAAATGCAATTAGTATCGTAGATCAATATCTAGAACATGCCAGGGTGATGATATTTCACAATAAAGGGAATCAAAAAGTTTATATATCTAGTGCAGATTGGATGGTGCGAAATTTAGATCATCGAATAGAAGTGGCTGTACCTATCATAGATCCTACACTTAAAAAAGAGCTGATTGATATCATTCAAATTCAACTAAAAGACAATCAGAAAGCAAGAATACTTGATAGCGAATTAAGTAATAAATATGTACCTTCGGAAAAGGCTACTGCTTTTAAATCTCAAGAAGAGACATATAAATTTTTAAAGGGTAAAAAATAATAACATTGATATTAGCTGCTATAGATATTGGAAGCAACGCCGCAAGACTACTCGTATGTGAAGTAATAAAAACAAGCACGAACACTGAATTTAACAAATTAAACTTAATTCGGATTCCTTTAAGATTAGGTTTTGATGTATTTGAAAAAGGCTATATTGGTTTTAGAAAAAAGAAGATGCTTTTGAATACTATTGATGCCTTTAGTGCTTTAATGAAAGTGTATGAAGTAGACCACTATATTGCATGTGCCACTAGTGCTATGAGAGATGCAAGCAACTCAAAGGAAATAATTAAAGAAATCAAAACCGATACTGGTATTAAGATTGATGTTATTACTGGTGATCTAGAAGCTGAAATCATTTACGAAAATCACATTGCCGAACTACTAGATGCAAATAAAAGTTACCTCTATATTGATGTAGGGGGCGGCAGTACTGAAATAACATTGTACCATAAGGCTGAAGTAGCGTTTCAAAAATCATTTAATATCGGCACTGTGCGACTTTTAACCAATGCTGTTGCTGATGAAACATGGGAGGATCTGAAACAAACTCTTAAAGAAATCTCAAAGAAATACAATAAAATCACTGCTATAGGTTCAGGAGGTAATATCAATAAAATATTTTCAATGGTCAATTCCAAAACTTTAAAGAGTTTACCTATCGAAGTTATACGTGAATTTTATAAAGTACTAGAACCACTTTCTGTAAATGAACGTATGCATACTTATAATCTTAAAAAAGATAGAGCAGATGTGATCGTTCCTGCATTAAAAATTTATGCCAATGCAATGAAGTGGGCCAATATTGATGAAATCCATGTTCCAAAAATTGGATTAGCAGACGGATTGATCAACCACTTATACGAGCAATTAAAATAAAGATTTATTTTCTATAACTGCATTGGAATTTCCATCAATAAAATCTCTGCATTCTGAGTCAATGCTTTCAATTCAAATTGATCAAAGTCTGTAATGCCTAGTGCATCTCTTTCATTTAATTTTTGACCAGCTACTTCAAATTGGCCGTATAATACAAATGCATAGATGCCGTTGCCAGCTTTCTTGATATCATATTTTGCAGTATACTCTTTTTCGAATTTTCCGATATGAAACCAAGCATCTTGATGAATCCAAACACCCGCATCATCTGGATTAGGAGAGAGTACTTGTTGTAATGTATTCAACCGATCTTTTGGATTTAGAGTGATTTGGTCATAACGAGGAGTCACATTTTTTTTATTTGGAATAACCCAAATTTGTAAAAATTTAACTGGCTTATCTTTATTCTTGTTATACTCACTATGCTTTATACCCGTTCCAGCACTCATCACTTGTATATCCCCATGTTTAATGACTGTGTGATTACCCATACTGTCTTGGTGTTCCAAGTCACCTTCTAACGGAATAGAAATGATTTCCATATTATCATGAGGATGCAATCCAAAGCCCATACCCGCTTCTACAAAATCATCATTCAATACACGCAATACACCAAAATGTATTTTTTCTGGATTGTAATAATTTGCGAAACTAAAGCTATGTTTACTGTGTAACCAACCATGATTAGCATCTCCTCTTGAATCTGCTGTATGTAAAATTGTTTGCATAAAATATTTTTTTAAGTTAAATAACGTTAATAGTGATAATCAATTAGTAGAACTAGTCCTCTAATAGCCCAAATTTACCATCGTTGAAGTCATTGAAAGCTTGCACTAATTCCTCTCTAGTGTTCATTACAAAAGGTCCATGTGCTGCAATGGGTTCTCCAATTGGCTCGCCACTTGCAATCAACACTTTTGCATCTTCAGTAGCTTCAATGGTAAAGGACGTTCCTTTTTTATCCATCTCCACAAAATGATCTACTGGTACAACATCTTTTCCATTTACAGTGATACTTCCTTCAATCACAATTAAAAAAGTATTTTGAGTGGCCGGAAAATCAAAATCAACTTTTAACCCTTTTGCTAAAATAGCGTTCTGTAAATGGACTTCCGTAAAAGTATTAGCAGGACCTTTTTGGCCTTTATAACTTCCTGCAATCACTTCCACATAGCTTTTACCATCCTCTAAAAATATTTTAGCCATTTGATCATTCGTAATGGCTTGATATTTTGGCGCTGACATCTTATCCTTAGCAGGTAGGTTTACCCAAAGTTGTACCATTTGGAATTCACCACCAGTTTTAGCAAAATTTTCTGCATGGTATTCTTTGTGCAATAAACCAGATGCTGCAGTCATCCATTGTACGTCGCCTTCATTAATTATACCCGAATTGCCAAAACTATCATGGTGTGCCACCTGACCTTTATAGGCAATCGTTACGGTTTCAAAACCTCTATGTGGATGCACTCCTACCCCTTTAGGAGTGGGTGCAGGAGGAAAAACAAATTTTGACCCATAATCTAACATAATAAACGGATCCATTCTTTGCATCGAAAGTGCTGGAAAAGAAGGAATAAAATTATGTACTCGAAAGCCATCTCCCACCATATGAGGTGTAGGTGGCGCGTAAATTTTAGCTATGTTTTTCATAAATCAATGTTTAAACATCAAAGTTAGACATTTTCTAGGATAAAAACAAATGCTCCTAATATGAAACCAATAAATGCGATCCAGCTGATGTTTTTTAAGTACCAGAAGAAGTCTATTTTCTCTATGCCCATTACCGCAACCCCTGCTGCAGAACCAATTATAAGCACAGAACCACCAGTTCCCGCTGTATAAGCTAAAAGTTCCCAGAAATAATGGTCTGTTGGGTAGACATTCAAACTATACATACTTTGTAAAGCAGCAACCAAAGGCACATTGTCCAAAATGGAAGACAATAGACCAATTAATACTGCAATAATTCTAATATCACCAAACATTTGATCTAAAAAATGAGCTGACTGTTCTAATAAACCCACTTGTTCCAATGCAGCAATACTCATTAAAATGCCAAAGAAAAATAGAATACTTGGCGTATCAATTTTTTGAAGTGCATGATTGACTGATAATGTTCCTTTTTCCTCAATTGCTTTTTTACTATGAATTAATTCCGTCAAGACCCACATCAAACCCAAACTTAAAAGCATACCCATATAAGGTGGTAAATGTGTGATTGTTTTGAAGACAGGTACAAATAACAAACAACTTATGCCTATAAAAAAAACAAGATTTCGACTAAATGAATTTGCTATAAAATTTTGATTGGTTGCTGTGACGGGCAATAATTCAATACGTTCTTTAATCCTATAACTTATGATGAAAGTAGGTATAGCCATACAAGTAAAACTAGCTAAAAACGTTTCTTTAATGATATTCATAGGCGTGATTTGATGTCCAATCCACAACATTGTTGTTGTTACATCTCCTATTGGACTCCATGCTCCACCTGCATTTGAAGAAATTATGACTAATCCAAGCAATTGCCATTTTACTTTTTTTTCTTTCACCAATTTATTAATGATCGAAATCATTACAATGGTACTTGTTAGATTATCTAGTACTGCAGAAAGAAAAAAAGTGACCAAAGAAATGGTCCAAATTAGTTTAGTTTTATTGGTTGTTTTTATTTTTTCTGTGATGTTTTGAAAGCCGTCGTGCGCATCTATTAATTCTACAATGGTCATAGCGCCTAATAAAAAAAAGATAATTTCAGCAATGCTGCTTAAATGATGACTTAAACGCTCAATGGCGTTATCCTTATAGGCTGGGGTTATCACGATTATGGTCCAACAAAGCACCGCAGTAATTAATGCAATGGCAGCTTTATTAATTTGTACTGTGTGTTCCATTGTAATAAATACATACCCAATTACAAAGGTAGCAAGCAATAAAAATAGCATAGCAAAAAGGGTTGGTTATAACATTAAAAATACCCAAAAAATTAGGGACTTAAGCAGTCTTTGTAGTATTTTAAAGCTAAAATCGTCATTAAGTCAAGGTCCATTTGTAAAAAAAATTGAAATTTACTTGAATCGTAAGCGTAATCATGAAAAATGTGTTTGATTTGAGGGTTTAATCAAAGCCAATGGAAAAAATCAATATTTCGAAATCTCTTCAGCATCTCTTTAAACTCATTAGATTAGAGAAAAAAGAAATCACCGCATTATATTTATTATCTATCCTTTCTGGATTGATTCAACTTTCACTTCCATTAGGTATTCAGGCTATTATCAATTTTGCATTTGTAGCTACTGGCAGAAAACATTTACCTGCATCTATGTGGGTACTTATTGTACTTGTAGTGGCAGGTGTGTTGTTTACAGGAATGCTAAAGATCAATCAAATGAAGATTGTGGAAAAAATCCAACAAAAGCTTTTCACAAGATACGCGTTTGAATTTTCTCATAGAATCCCAAAATTGAATATAAAATCGATAGACACTTTTCATTTGCCAGAACTTGTAAATCGTTTTTTTGATATACCTACATTACAAAAAAGTATAGCTAAACTACTATTAGATATTCCGACTGCAATCATTCAATTAATTTTTGGTTTGATTTTATTGGCCTTCTATAACTCTGTGTTCATTGTTTTTGGATTTTTCTTATTAATTATATTATACCTAATACTTTATATATCCTCTCCAAAGGGTTTTGAGGCGTCTTTAGCTGAAAGTGATTATAAGTATAATATCGCCGGGTGGATTCAAGAAATTGCTAGGGGCATAAAGACATTTAAATTTTCAAATAAATTTAATTTACATCTAGACAAAACGAATCACTTACTAGAAGGGTACCTTTCATCTCGAACGATACATTTTGAAATATTAAAAATACAATATTGGTCGTTGATTGTATTTAAAATTCTTATTACTGCTTCGATGTTAATTGTGGGAGGTATTTTACTTATTCAACAGCAAATTAATATCGGACAATTTATTGCTGCTGAAATTATCATCTTGACAATTTTAAATGCAGTAGAAAAATTGATTGTGAGCTTAGAAACAGTATACGATGTTTTAACAAGTGTAGAAAAGATCAATAAAATAACAGAAAAGCCTTTAGAAGAAGATGGAAGCTTCCATTTCAAAAAAGAAAAAGGAATTTCCATTGAAGCCAAAGGGCTAAGTTTTGGATTTGATGAAATCAAAGTACTTGAAAATATTAGTTTCACCATTGAAGCAGGACAAAAAGTGGCCATCATGGGTGATGGCGACTCTGGTAAAACAGTTTTATTAAGATTATTGACCGGGGCATTTCAGGAATTTGATGGCCATTTGACTTTTAACCAAGTACCTATAAATAACTATAACTTAAATAGCCTTAGAAGTCAAATTGGCATCTATCTTCAAAAACAAGATATTTTTTCTGCTACATTATGGGAGAACTTGACATTAGGCAATCCAAACATCAAAGAACAGGACGTACTTGAGTTATTTAGAATAGTTGGATTGCAAGAATTCTTCAGTACGCTCAAAAGAGGTTTTGACACCGAACTAGAACCTACGGGTAAAAAATTAAGCTCCTCAAATGTTCAAAAATTATTGATCACGAGGGCTTTGTTGAATCATCCTGAAATGTTATTACTCGATGAGCCATTAAAATTGATTGCCGAAGATCAAAAACAAACCTTACAAAATTATTTATTTGGGCTTAAAGACGTTACCATTGTCTTTACTACAAGAGACGAAGAGATTGCTAATAAATGTGACTTAGTGATTGTTTTAGAAAAAGGGCAAATTAAGTCTGTGGTTAAGCCAAGCCAATCAAAATAAACAGTACATGAAAAAAATGCTTGAAAAAATAGAAAAAGAAACTGGGAGAAAATATTCGGCTTTCGAGAATATCTATTCAGTGAATAGCGAACAAAGAATTAAAAATATTTTTATTGGCCTAATTTCATTTGCCGTAATTATTTTATTTATACCATGGACTCAAAATATCAATACATCAGGAGTAGTAACAACTCAGTTCCAAGATCAAAGACCTCAACAAATCAATAGTATTATTCCAGGAAAAATTGTTAAATGGTGGGTCAAAGAAGGTGATTATGTTCAAAAAGGGGATACTATTGTTGAATTAGCAGACACAAAAGACGATTATTTAGATCCAAAATTAATCGAGCGCACAGAAGATCAAGTGAATGCCAAAAAACTAAAAGTGGATTTCTATCAATCAAAAATAGAAAATGCAAAAAATCAGATTATTGCGCTTGAAGAAGGATATAGGTTAAAAGAAGTTGCTGTTAAGAATAAAATACAACAACTAGAAAGAAAAATCTTAATTGACAGCGCAGAATTAACTGCTGCAAAAATTGATTTAGAAATTGGCACTAGTCAAATTAATAGAGCGAATAAACTATTAAATGATGGCGTCATCTCTTTAACTGATTTTGAAAAAAGAACACAAACATTTAACAAAGCAAAAGCTAGTTTTCAGGAAAAACAACAAAAATTCTTAAACTCAAAACAAGAAATTTTTATTACAAGAATTGAACTAAATGGCATTAAACAAGAGTATGCTGATAAGATATTTAAATTAAAGGGTGAGATAGACAACGCCAATAGTGAGCGAAGTTCAGTCATTGCGGAAATTGCAAAAAACGAGAACCAATTAAGCAACTATAGAATACGAGGTAGCCAGAAATGGTTAATTGCACCACAAACTGGACAAATCATTAAGGCTAAAAAAGCTGGTATAAATGAAATGGTGAAAGAAGGCGAAATGATTGTAGAAATTGTTCCAAAAGCATTTTTATATGCAGTAGAACTATTTGTTAAACCTATGGATTTAGCTTTACTCAATATTGGTCAAGAGGTGCGTCTTCAATTTGATGGTTATCCTGCTATAGTATTTTCTGGTTGGCCTAATACAAGCTATGGTACTTTTGCTGGTAAAATAAGCGCAATAGAATCAAATAGAAATGAAAATGGTAAATTTAGAGTACTCATTGTTCCTGATATTACATTAAAAAGCTGGCCATCAAATTTAAAAATTGGCACTGGTGTTCAAGGATTCGCACTATTAAATACTGTACCAATTTGGTATGAATTCTGGCGTCAACTCAACGGATTCCCACCAGATTTTTACACGATTGAAATTAACGGAAAAGACTATAAAGAAAATGAAAAGTAATCTTGTGCGAAATATCATTTTGTTCCTTTTAATCCCTTGGTCTGTATTTGCACAAAATACACTAAGTATTAGCAACACTTTTGATTTAATCAATCAATACCATCCTATTGCCAAACAAGCCAATTTGAAAGTAGATATGTCAAAAGCCGCTTTAATGAGTGCAAGAGGAGCTTTTGATCCAGCTTTTTATTTAAACAATGAACAAAAAACCTTTGATGGTAAAAACTATTTCTATTATAGTAATCCTGAATTAAAAATACCAACATGGTATGGGATTGAGGTAAAAGCAGGTTATGAAAACAATTATGGAGAAAGACTAAGTACAGAAACCACTTTGGGTAAAAGTAGTTACATAGGGGTATCTGTCCCTTTACTAAAGGATTTACTTATTGATAAAAGAAGATCTGATTTAGCACAAAGTAAAGTTCTAGTACAACTGAGTAAAGAAGAAAAACAATTGATTTTAAATGACCTATATCTTGATGGCGCAAGTTCCTATTGGCAATGGGCTTATGCTGTCCAAAAGCAAATGCTATTTTCAGATATTTTGAAGAACTCAAAAAATAGACTTGACTTTATTAAAAAATCATTTCAATCTGGCGATAGAGCTGCTATTGATACAGTTGAAGGTTTGCTTCAGCTACAGAATATCATGAATCTTCAAAGTCAAGCTTGGGCTGAACAAATAGAAGAACAAAGTAAATTAAGTAATTTTTTATGGGATACGAAGCAGCAACCTTATGAATTAAACGAAACTATAACACCAGATAGTAGCTGGTTATTGGTTGATTTAAATCAAATCGAAATGCCCACTTTATTACAGGTTATTGAAGAGGCTACTCTTACACACCCGAAAATAAAATTAGTTGATTTCAAAACAGCTATGTTACAAATTGAGAAGCAATATAAAACACAAAACCTACTTCCAACATTCAGGGTAAATTATAATTTTTTAAATAAGGGATATCAATTTATAAATCCAATGAGCCAATCCTTGTATACCAATAATTACAAAGCTGGGATTCAATTTGGCTTGCCGCTGTTTCTTCGTCAAGCAAGAGGTGACTTAAAACAAGCAAATATTAAAATTGCGCAGCAAGAAGAAGAAACTAAACAAGTAAAGCTTGAAATTGAAAATAAAATAAAAAAGTATTACGCTGAACTAGTTGCCCTTAAAAATCAACAACTTTTGACCAATCAAAGTGTAGAAAATGCAAAAAAATTATTGGATGCTGAATTTCAACGTTTTGAAATTGGTGAAAGCAGTTTGTTTCTAGTAAATAATAGAGAACTAAAATACATTGAAGTATTACTCAAAAGCTATGAATTAAAGTCTAAATTTTTTAAGACACTCATTGCATTAAATTGGGCAAAAGGTAAGGTATACTAAAATTGCAAGTAGATTAAAAAAAACTACTTTAAAATAGCGCTAATAATTTTTAAATGATGCCTTGTATGTATTGCTAAAAAACGAAAAGTTTGTTTTTGATTTAACTGCCCAAAAATTGGATGCATGAAATACTGATTCGGTTTGCACCCTTTAAGATAATTGATTGCCTGGTAAGTTTGCAAAATACTTTCTTCCAAATATTGTTTAGTCAAATTTGAAGGAGGAATCACTACTTTTGGCGCTTTAGCCTTCCCCCTTGGTATATAGTTGAATAAGAACACCCAAGTCCGAGTGAAATTGAATTTAGCTTTATATAGTAATGGATCTGATTGAGCTACTGTAGCAGTGATTTGCTTTATGACCAATAAACTGTGCTCTATATGCCAACCTACTGCAACTGTAGATACAGTCGCATTTGATTTATCCATATCCTTTAAATAGGTTGCAAGTTGTTGCACTTGCTTAATTAATTTATCCATTTAAACACTAGTAAACGTGAACTAATTTTAAAATTCTATAATAAAACCAACAGTAGGAATAAAAGTACCTTCTGCATTTTCTAAAAAATAAGGTATTGCGTTGCTACCATTTAATTGCACTGGCTGACCGTTATTACTCATGAATGCAGAGTTATCGGCTTTTCTTTTAAAAGTGTATTGCGGCGCACCAGTACTTTTTGATGCATAGAAATTCTGTACATCTATATAGAAGTCAAAAGTAGTTTTTTTATAATTCCATTTTTTATCTAGTCGAAGATCACCTGAATGAAATGGTTTTAACCTCAAGGAATTTACCTTATCATAATCAAACACCCCCGAACCTAAACTTAAATAATTTAACCTGCTTTGCTCAAGATTATATGGCGTATAGGGCGCAGCGCCTTGATACCTAAACTTAATCCCTAATTCCCAGTTTCTTGGTAATTTATAGCCCATCGTGGCGCTTATTAAATGCCTATTATCCCAACTAGCTGGTTTAAATTGCTTGTTCATACCCGTAAACTCACTCCAATACAAGGTATAACTTAGTACTCCAAAGAATTTTTCAGTCAATTTTTGTTGAGCGAAAAATTCAAAACCATAAGCTTTTCCTTTTCCATCTTGCTGAATTGGTTCATTACCAATTGCACCAAATTCAATACCCTTATTGGCAAGACTTATTTTATCTAAAATACTTACTGGGTAATTATTATACCCTTTATAAAATCCTTCAAATGTGAATCTAGTAGTACTAGACGGCAAAAATTCAAAGCCAGCAACATAATGATTGGACTGAATGTATTTACCAGGATTCGAAATGCCATTGTTACTATAAGCTAGTTGAGTATAACTTGGAAGGCGATAGTATGTGCCATAACTTGCACTAAAATTCCAAGTAGTACTTAAAGCATAACTTAAACTTATTCGAGGACTCAATTGATCCAATGGGTTTTGACTACTTGCACTAAAGCTATTTGCATCAGCTCTTAGACCTGCGCTCATTGCTAATCGATTATCAAATAACCTTGTGCCTACTTGAGTAAATGCACCATATCTTAAAAAATTAACATTATCATTTGTATTAAATGTTACTCCTTCCTGTATTAAATTACCAGCACTGTCTTTTAAAGCTGGTCTAAATAATTGAAAAAAGGAATTATTAAATTGAACATATTGCGCGACAATTCCATAACTCAAACTAATATTTTGAATATTCTTTGTCACATCAAATCTCAATTTATTTTCTGTCTCATTACTTCTTATTTGGTAAGTTCGACTCAGATCTGATGGCTTTTCATTATCCTCATACCTATCTGCACGATTATCTAATGTATTTCTGCTTAAGGATAGATTCCAATATCCGTCTTGAACAATTTTTTTCAAAGAAAGTCCAATAGTATAGTTCCATTGATTAATCAAAGGATTACTATTAATTGCAAATAATTTTTCTGGTGTAGCTTCCCTAGGTGCCGCCAATTTAAAATCATCTATTGCAGCAAGGCCTAAAACAGTTAAAGTAGTTTTATCATCAATTTTAGTGGTGGTCTTAAATTGATAGTCCCAATAATTTGGGCGAATAGGCAAGTCCAATGCTTTAAAGAGTAATTCTAAATAACTCCTTCTTACAGAAGCTAAGAAAGTAGTCTTTTTTGAAAGTGGCCCATCTAATGTAGCAGCCACTTCTGTTCCACTTAATCTAAAATTACCTTGTAGTTTATTCGGGTTGCCATTTTTTTGTCGAAATTGAAAAACACTACTTAATGCATTATCATATCTTGCATCAAATGCAGAAGTGCTCAACTTGACGTCTTGAATAAAACTTACATTCAAAATACCTTGCGGACCACCCCCGCTTCCTTGCGTACTAAAATGATTGATAATAGGCACTTCGATCCCATCTAAATAAAAAACATTTTCACTCGGCGCACCACCTCTAATTATGATGTCATTTCTAAAAGTACCTCCCGCTGCACCACCCCCAACACCTGGCAGAGATTGTATCACTTTACTGATATCAAAGTTCCCACCCGGATTAGCTTTAATTTCCTCTGAAGTAAGTCTCTGTATACTCAATGGACTTTCTAGCGTAGTTGCCTTAGCTGTATTTCTTCTTCCAGTCACAGTAACCGTATTCAGTAAATTAACAGACGGTTCTAATTCAATAGTTAAAACATTTTCATTGCCAGAGGTGACAATAACATTGGTTAATAATTTATCTTGAATTCCTATGCCAGTTATTTTGATAGAATAAGCGCCAGGTAATAAACTCGTAAATCTAAAGGCCCCATTGCTATCAGAAATAAGCTTGTCGGATCCAGGAGTCAGGGCTATAAGTAAACCTGACATATTTTGTTGTGTCTTTCGATTCACTAAAACCCCACTTAATTTTCCAGTATTTTGAAATTTAGATTGTGCATTTGTTTCATTTAAACAAGAAACAATTGCAAATACCATGAAACCCACTCGTAACCAGTTCATATACTTCTATTTTAAAATTCAAGTATAAAACAATGTAAACGAGTATTTTGTTTAATGAATTAGACCTAAAACTATATTTTATTTGAAATATGATCTAAGACCTGAAAAGCTGTTTCAGCCATTCGGTTGCCTTTATTGTCAAGCAAGGGGTTTACTTCAGTGAATTCTATACAAACAACTTTATTACATGTTAGTAAGGTGTCAAAAAGGTTTATGATTTCTTCTGGGAAAAATCCAATGGGTACAGGCGTTCCTGTACCAGCAGAAACATGATCACAATCCATAGAATCCACATCAAATGAGATATAAATGAGATCACAGTCCTGCAATCGATTTAGAGCTTCTTTTACACAAACTTCAAGCCCTCTAAACCTAACTTCCTCAACTTTATAGAATTTAATATTTTCATTTTCAATCACTTTTGCCTCAGCAGATTCAAAATCTCTTAATCCAAAATAAACAAGGTCATTTGATTGAATTTTTTGAGCTGAGATACCAATTTTTTTGAGTCGCTCCCAATGCAATTCTGTCGTTTTACCTGGCTCATTTATTTTGCATGGTAAATTGTCTTGCCATAGTGCGGCAGCTAAAGGCATACCATGTATATTGCCTGAGGGAGAAGTGAATGGTGAATGTAAATCTGCATGTGCATCTATCCAAATAACACCTAGTCTTTTACTTGGGTCAGCCGCTTTAATACCACTCATTGTTCCTAAGGCAGATGAATGATCCCCTGATAAAACAATTGGGAAAAAACCTTCTTTAATCGTTGCTTTTACTACCTCTGCAACGCGCTGACATTGTTCAACGACATGCTCAATTCTTTTGGCAAAATTATTATTGTTTTTATTGTAGATGGTTTCGTTATGTGTTTCAACATCTACAAATAAATGACGATGAAAAAAATCATTATTTTGATTAATAGCAGCAATTTCAATAGCATCTATACCCAAGTCTGAGCCCCTTGTTCCTGCCCCAATATCGGATCTATTTTTAACTATTTTAATCGTCTTCATCTCGGACATTTTAAATACAAAACTACCGAATATAAATGGTTCTAGAAATAGAACTTAGCTTGAAATTATTGCCAATTGAAATTTTACCTAATCGATATGGATAATTACTTCCATCTGAAAATTCAAACATAAAATTAAAGACACCTACGAAATCATCAACCGATCTTGTCTTAAAGCTGAAGTTGATTAAGCTACTTGTGATAGAAGATTTATTGATGGATGTTTTTAGTAAATCCATTTGAATGGTTCTAACATCTCCAATATCCATACTACCTAGTAAGCTATGTATTGCATATTTTTCACTTGATTTACTTGGTTTTAGGCTAATATCAATAGAAGAAGCAAATAGTAAGGGATCTTGAACATCAGTAACATCTATTGTAATACGCGTTAAGTAAACCTCAGACTTACTCGTGTCCACTTGCGCGTTTGAATACATCGTTAATAAGATAAAAAGAATCAAGCTATAGTATTTCATAGCCTTAAATATAAACTAAATAGTATTGTAAATTGAAGCAGAATAGTTATAGATTCCCTAATTTACAGGTATGAAAAAACTATTTCTTGCGCTATTTGTACTTATGGTAATGAATGTAAGTGCAGGCACTGTTGATACTTTACAAATTTATAGCCTCCATTTAAAAAAATCAACCAAAGTAGTTGTTATCCAACCAAATACTACTCATAGCAATCAAACAGGCTACCCAGTCATTTATCTTTTACATGGTTATGGGGGTGACTATGGACAATGGAGTAAGATTTCCCCTCAATTAGCAAAAACGGCAGATGACTTAAAATTAATCTTCGTTTGTCCTGACGGTGGAAAAGGAAGTTGGTACTTTGATAGTCCAATAGATAGTTCAATAAAATACGAATCTTATATCACAAAAGAGTTAGTACCGTATATTGATAAGCATTTCCCTACAAAGGCTGAAGCTAAGTCGAGAGCGATCACAGGTTTAAGTATGGGCGGACATGGTGCACTTTATCTAGCAACAAGACATAATGATTTATTTGGAGCAGCAGGTAGTACTTCTGGAGGGGTTGACTTTAGACCATTTCCAAAAAACTGGGATATAAAAAAAGCACTTGGTGAATATGAATTAAATAAAGATAGATGGTACGATAATACGGTAATGCGCCAAGTTGAATCCTTATCAAATAAACAATTAGCAATTATTATTGATTGTGGTATAGATGACTTTTTTATGCCGGTAAATCGTGCTTTACATGAAAAATTACTTCAATTAAAAATTGACCACGATTATATTGAGCGCCCCGGAGCACATACCTATAGCTACTGGAGTGGGAATATAGATTATCAGATCATGTTCTTCAATAAATTTTTTCAAGTACAAAAACCTTTATAAAAATTACTTTAAAAATCTATCGATAACCTTTTTATCTGGTAACATGCAGGTTGCTCTTTTGCCAAAAAGTATGTACCTGTATTTAGCAATAAGGTCATAGAAAAAATTGCTCAAAGATTTTGGAATATACTTTAAATACCTAAATAACCCTGGCCATCCTGATAAATGATTCGCTATTCGAATGATCGCATCCGTCTTTGTATAGATCATTTGATCTTCTATTAAAATGACTGAATTGAAAGCCTGTTGATTTAGATCAAATTGATTTAAAATAGCTTTGGCTTCTTCAGATTCGGTTGTTGCAAACTGAAAAAAAGCTGCTTTATCGTATCTTAAAATTATATTAACACTATGATTGCAAAAATTACAAACTCCATCAAATAAAATAATTCGTCTCATATTATTATTGATTAAGCACGTTTTTGATAACTCAAAACAGCCCATGTATTAATGACAATTGCATATACAATCATCGTAATAAATTGCTTACTAGTATCTATTATGCTACTTCCTTTTAACACAACCATACGCATTACTTCAATAAAATATGAAATAGGATTTAATCGAGTAAACCACTTAGCCCAATTAGGCATACTATCAATACTCGTATACAATCCTCCCATCAAAACAAAAATCATCATTAAAAAGAAGGTCACCAACATGGCTTGTTGTTGATTTTCTGAATAGGTGGATATCAATAATCCGATGCCTAGAATAACCAATAGGTAAATGGCAGCAAAAAGATATAAGGTAAAATAAGAACCTAATGGTATAATGCCATATACCAACCATGCAATCAAGAAACCAACACTGATAACCACTAGTCCAATGATCCAAAATGGAATTAATTTACCCAAAATAAAATGTGTTTTTTTTATTGGGGTCACATTGATTTGTTCAATCGTACCCATTTCTTTTTCTCGGACAATATTAATTGAAGATAAGTTCATTCCTACGATGGTAATTAATAAAACCAAGATACCTGGGACCATAAAAATTTTATAGTTCATTCTAGGATTGTACCAATTGGTAGCACTAATTTCAAAAAGAGGTAACTCATTGAACCTGCCCGGGGTGATGGTTTGTATTCTAAAATCTGCATTATAAGCTTGTACAATATTGGTCATATATGCCGCACCAAGATTCGCTTTAACACCGTTAATCGCATTGACTGCTAAAAACATTTTAGACTCTTTTTCTTTATATAAATTAGCTTCGAAATTTTTAGGAATTTCGAGAATCAAGTCTACTTTATCGTTTTCTATAAGTTCCATTGAAGCCTCAAAGTCATTGTTGTATTCGACTAATTTAAAATAGTTCGATGCAGTTATTTTCTGCACTAATTTACTGGACACTGAACTATGATCCCTGTCTATTACTGCGATGTTGATATTTTTAATTTCGTAATCAGCTGCCATGGGTAGCGCAATCAGCTGAATTACAGGCATGATAAAAATCACTTTCAGAATAGCAGGATTTCTAAAAATCTGTTTAAACTCTTTTTCGAGTATATACCTTAATGGACTCATGCTAGTCTGATTTTGAATTTTTTAATCGCCATGATAAAAAAGAAAAGCATCATGCCTGTTAAAATAAGTGTCTCCCTCCAAACCAACTTAAGACCAACCCCTTTTATCATCACTGATTTAACAATGATGAAAAACCATTTGGCTGGAATAAAATTAGAGACGACTCTTAATGGCAAAGGCATGTTTTCTATAGGAAAAATAAAACCACTAAACATAACAGTTGGTAAAAACATGGCAACTAATGAAATAAACATAGCCGACTGTTGAGAATCTGTGCCCGCCGATATAAGCAACCCAAGGCCCAATGACACCATGATAAACAAAATACTCTCAGCATACAAAAGTACTAGACTTCCATTAATAGGGACCTCTAAAACAAAATAACTCAGTAATAAAATGGTTGTAATATTAATGATTGAAAGTAACAAGTAAGGAACTGCTTTTGCAATAATGATTTTAATAGGATTTATTGGAGATGCTAATAATATTTCCATATTGCCTAGTTCTTTTTCTCTTACTACAGTTAAGGCAGTCATCATAGTACAAACTAATAACAGGACCATTGCCATTACCCCAGGCACAAAATTATAAGCACCTTTAAGTTGAGGATTGTACATCATCCTAGCTTCGACGTCCATCTTATAAGGTAATAAATTATTAGGATTCAACTCCTTTTGAAAATCTTGAATAATGACTGATAAATAATTAGTTAATGCAGTTGCTACATTGGGATCTGTTGCATCTGCAATTATTTGAAGTTGCCCTTTGTTTTGATTAACTATACTTGGGTCAAAATCACTAGGAATAACTAGTGCTATTTTAACCGCGCCTTTTTTAAAATATTTATTTATCTGACCAGCATCCGAACTTTGACTATATATTTCAAAATAGCTGCTTGATTCAATCTTTTGTACCAATTTAGTAGCAACCACCCCTTCAGATTGATTTATAATGCCAATTCTTGTATTTTTAACTTCATTGGTTAACGCAAATCCAAATATAATTATTTGCACCATTGGCATTGCCAATAGGATGAACATAGTTCTTCTGTCTCTAAAAATATGATAAAACTCTTTGACTATGAAATGGTAAAACTGCTTCATGCTATTCGGTACGTTTTGCTTTTCTTGCAAGATGAAGAAATACTTCATCCATGCTTTGTACATTAAATTGCTGCTTCAAATTTGCAGGCGTGTCAAGTGCCTCTATTTTCCCGTCCACCATTATAGAAACCCTATTACAATACTCTGCTTCATCCATATAATGTGTAGTGACAAAAACAGTGATGCCATTTGCAGAGGCATCATAAATTAGATTCCAGAATTCTCGTCTAGTAATGGGATCTACTCCTCCAGTTGGCTCGTCGAGAAAAACAATTTTGGGTTCGTGAAAAATAGCCACCGAAAAGGCAAGTTTTTGCTTCCAACCTAAAGGCAATTGACCCACCAATTGATCTGCTTCTTTTTCTAAATCCAATTGTGTTAATAAATGTTTGGTTTTTTCTACAATTCTAGAAGGTGATATGCCATAAATACCTGCATAAAATTTAATATTTTCTTTAACAGTCAAGTCTTCGTATAGTGAAAATTTTTGGCTCATGTAGCCAATATTTTTTTTGATAGATTCATTTTCAATAAAAACATCAAACCCTGCAACTTTCGCTGATCCACTCGTTGGTAGAGATAACCCACAAAGCATTTTCATTGCAGTGGTTTTGCCCGCTCCATTGGCACCTAAGAAACCAAATATTTCACCCTTCCCAACTTCGAAGCTTATTTCATCAACTGCCTTAAAATCTCCAAACTGTTTGGACAACTTTTCTACTATAATTGCTTGCTTAAACATGGCTTCTCATTAAATCAATAAATACATCTTCAATATTGGGAACAATTTTTTTCATTTCAGCTTCTTTCGGAACTTGAACCGTTGCATCAATTTGCCTCATAACAATGTGATGAAATTCTCCAAATGGATATACATGCTCCACCGCAGGGTCCTTCTCAAGTTGCTTTAATAATGGTAACATATTATCTGATTTGATCGCATAAATAGATTTATTAAAGCCTTCAATAATATGCTGAGGTGTATCAATACCTAGTATCTTCCCCTGTTGTATTAAAGCTACTTGATCACAAAGCGTCGCTTCATCCATATAAGGTGTAGATACAATGATTGTAATTCCTTCTGCTTTAAGCAGCTGAAGCATTTCCCAAAACTCTTTTCTTGATACCGCGTCCACTCCAGTTGTTGGCTCGTCTAAAAACAATATAGTTGGACGATGAATCAACGCACAACACAAAGCTAACTTTTGCTTCATTCCACCTGATAATTTTCCCGCGCGTCGATCTTTAAAAGGTGCAATCTGGATATACAAGTCCTTTATCAGATCATAATTTGCTTCAAATGTTGTCTCAAATAAACTTGCAAAAAATTCGATATTTTCTTGTATCGTTAAGTCAGTATACAAAGAAAATTTACCCGGCATGTAACCTATACGTTGTCTTAGCATTTTGTATTCATTCTTTACATCCAATCCATCTACCCATACTTCGCCATTATCAGGTAAAAGTAAAGAAGTTAAGATTCTAAATAAGCTCGTTTTACCTGCACCATCTGGGCCAATCAATCCAAACAAGCTACCCTCAGTTACTTCAAAACTTATTTGGTCAAGTGCAACTGTCTTTTTTTTACCAACAACATAAGACTTAGTTACATTGTCAACTATGATGGCTTTATAATTAGAACTTAACTTCGCCATACATGCCAATTTTAAGTAAGCCGTCATTTTTAACTAACACCTTTACAGCATAAACTAAATTAGCACGTTCATCTTTTGTTTGAATCGTTTTAGGTGTAAATTCTGCTTTTGATGCTATTGCAGCAATTTTTCCAGTAAGTTCTGTATAATTCTCTTTATCCTTATCAACTAAAACTTTCACCGTTTGGCCAATTTTTATTGACGACAACTGATCGCCTGTTACATAAACCCTTAAAGTTAAGGTTTCCAAGTTGGCGATTTTATACAATGGCTTGCCTGAACCTACAATTTCTCCAGCTCTAGAATAAGTAGTCAATACTACCCCACTGATTGGGTTGATTATTTGCGATTTGTTGATTAAATCCTGCACCTGATCCATTCTTTTTTGCAAAGGATCACTTTCACTAAGCACTGTTCTGTTCTGTGTACCTACACTAGATTGCTGTACTTTTATTTGTTGCTTTGTTACCTGAATTTGTTTTTCCAATGACTCTATTTGAAAAACAATATCATCGTATTGTTTTTTTGTTGCAGCATCGCTTTTTAATAGGTTTTCGACCCTATTTTTTTCATAGTTTAGATTCTTTAATTGTGCATTTTGAACTTCAATTTGGTCTTTAAGTAATGCAACCTGCGGTGCCACATCCATCAATTTTTTTCCTAAGGCATGCATGCTGGCAGCTAATTGTGCTTTTTGTAAAACAAGATTAGATGTATCTATTTTTGCAACAATTTGATTTTGTACCAAGCTATCCCCTTCATTGATATTAAAAAATACCAATTTACCCGGAAGCTCAGATGCCACCATCACTTCTTCTGCTTCAAACACACCTTGTGCGTCAAATTTAATACTAGAACCTGTACAGCTAAATAAAGCAATTGAAATAAATATTAATAAATTATTTTTCATATGTCTAATTTTTCCCTTTAATTAATTGAAATTGTATTTTTGATTGAATGAGTTGAGTTTGATGTTGCACTAAAGCTTGACTAGCTAAATCGTATTCATTTATTTCTTTTAAAAAATCATTTGCGGTAATCACGCCATTATTTAATTGAACTAAACTTGTATTTTTAATTTGCATTCTTAAAGCAATAATTTCCTTGTCTGATTGGATTAATTTTTCAAGTTTTATGATTTCATCCATTTGTTGTTTTAACTGAACACGATTATTTATTGCATAATTTTCTTTTTCATTTTTTACTAATGCAGCCTGATTGTTCAATATTTCTTTTTCTTTTTTAGCAGTATAGTAACCACCTAAAGACCATTGAAGCTTTACACCACCAATACTAAACCATTCAAAATCATTTTTAAGCATATTCAATCCTGGCTTACCATAGCCGGTTTGGACAAATGCCCCTAGTTTCGGATTAGTTCTAGCATTGATAAGCCCTATTTGTTTTTCAATATTTGAATGCTGCGCATCAAATAACAATAATTCTGGCCTAGAAAGTGTCATATCAGACATGTTGATTACTACATCCTTTGGTGTTTCAAAAGAAACATTGTTTGAAATAGTGATATTTGCCAATAATTCTAATGCGTCTAAAACAATTCGTTTTGCAGTAATTGCCTCTTCTAATTTTTGTTTGTTTTTTAAAAGCTGTGCTTTGATTTGTAAAACATTATTGTTAAAAACAAGGCCGTTCTTATACAAAGCTTCAATTTTTTGTAATGCGTTTTCAAGATCTTTTTGTATTAAGTTATTTTGTTTGATAACTTCATTGGTATACAACACAGTGCAATAAATTTGCGTGACACGCTCTTTTAATTTATATATATCTACTTCATTTTTAAGCAACTCAAATTGTGCACCTGCTTTAGCTACAGCTTGCATTTTCTTATTTAATCCGCCGTCGTAAATAATTTGTTGTAATTCAGCTGTAGCTTTGTACTGATCCTTTGAAAGGGGATTTGCCTTAAATCCTGCAATGGGTAAACTGATACTAGTTACATCAGATTGATAAGTAGCTTGCCCATTGATACTAAATTGAGGATAAAGCGCTTTTCTAATATTCTCAATATTCAATTGTGCAGATTCATTTATAATTGCAGCCTGCTTAATCAAAGGATAATTTTTAATCGAAAGTGCCTCGATCTCCTCTATAGTATAGGATTGTCCCTTCGACATGCCCGAAAGAGCTAAGCCTAATAATAAAAATAATACACGCATCGTTAATTTATATTTTAATTGAATCAATGATAAATTTTGGAACTTCTTTTATTCTTTGCAGCATTAAATTGTTAAACACTTCTTTATCAATCTGCATGCCTACTATAAACATTGGTTTCATAAGAAATGGGAATACACACAAACTCATTATATTCATTATGAGGTGTTGTGGTAATATTGGTTTTATTTTTCCAGCGTCCACTTCTTGATTAATCTGTAATGCCAATTTTGGAAAATCAGGCAAGTCCCCATTAAACATTTGTTGAATAAAAAGCTCGGGCTGTTTATTTATTTCACCAGTCACAAATACAGGTACAAATGGATTTTCTATGGCCATTAAAATATAAGCCTCACATATATTGTTGATTTTTTGATACAAATCCACCTCTTGCGCAATTGCATCTTTCAAAATGGGTGAAAATTTCTTCACCTCTTCAATAAACACTTTTTCAAATAAAAGGTCTTTGTTTCTAAAATAATAATGCAAAAGCGCCTTATTGATCCCAGCTTCATTGGCTATTTCCTGCATTGTAGCTCCATCCTTTCCTTTGAAAGAAAATACTTTTTTTGCGGCGGATAAAATAGCAGATTCAGTTGTAATAGCTTTGTTAACCATATAGTTTAACCAATTGGTTAACAAATGTAAGTAGTTTTATCTTACACGCCAAAAAATGATAAATTGAGCGAAAATTGAACACTAATATCATGAAAAACACCCAAAAATCTTGGTTTTCATTAATTTTTACTTTGTTGACTTCAAGTTCAATTTGCTTGGCACAGCAACATCAAGTCAAAATGAAATCAACTGAGCTAACAACAAACATGAATTCAACAGGGGTCTTTTCATATCAATTGAAATATAAAGACAAACCCGTATTATTGAATTCTAGCATTGGTTTTGAATTATCAAAACCAAATGTATTGCTAAATCGTTTTGATGTGATCAAAATAGATTCAAGTAGTGTCGATCA
Source organism: uncultured Sediminibacterium sp. (assembly GCA_964492205.1). GTDB lineage: Bacteria > Bacteroidota > Bacteroidia > Chitinophagales > Chitinophagaceae > Sediminibacterium. Next base: position 43,961 of record CAZBJP010000002.1, on the reverse strand, counting down.
ATTTTGGGTGCCAGTATGGGGCGAACAAGATAGCATTCGTAATCACTACAAAGAATTAGTGTATCATCTTAGAGATAAAGGCTCCTCAAAAATTGAAATCAATTTAATATTTAGAGTATTTGAAGACGGCATTGGTTTTCGTTATGCTTTCCCTAAACAAGAGGCACTTGATTATTTTATTGTACAAAACGAGTTAACCGAATTCAACCTCGGAAAAGACCATACAGCCTTTTGGATTCCTGGCGATTTTGACACCAACGAATACTTATATAATACAACCAAACTTTCTGAAGTAGATGCCCTTAAAGCTGCTGCAAAAGAAAAAGACATAGCGGTAACTTCTCTGGTTAACGACCACACCATTCAAAGTCCATTAATGCTTAAAACAGAGGATGAATTGTATATCAACATCCATGAAGCAGCATTGTTAAATTACCCGGCAATGCATTTGGACTTAAATAAAAAAACATTTAAACTCAGTACTGTATTAGTTCCTGATGCTGTTGGCAATAAAGCATATTTACAAACAGGTGCAGTTACACCATGGAGAACAATTATTATTTCAGACAAAGCAACCGAAGTAATTGCCTCAAAAACCATTTTAAATTTAAATGAACCAACAAAGTTGGAACAAACTGATTGGATCAAGCCGCAAAAATTTATGGGTGTTTGGTGGGAAATGCATATCAATAAAGCAGATTGGAAATTATCAAGTGGCAAACACGGTGCAAGGACAGAAAATGTAAAAAAATATATTGATTTTGCTAGTAAGCACCAATTTGACGGGGTATTAGTGGAAGGTTGGAATGAAGGATGGGAAGATTGGTTTGGAAATTGGAAAGAAGATGTATTTGATTTTGTTACACCCTACAAAGATTATAATATCAACGAATTGAGTAATTATGCTAAATCAAAAGGTATAAAATTAATCATGCACCATGAAACTTCAGGTGCAGTTACTAATTACGAAAGATGGATGGATACGGCTTATCGTTTTATGTTAGCGCATGATATCAACACTGTTAAAACTGGTTATGTAGGAAAAATTATACCAAGGGGTGAGCACCATGATGGTCAATGGATGGTCAATCATTATACAAGGGTGGCAAAGAAAACCAGTGATTATAAAATTATGGTGGCGGCACATGAACCAGTACATCCAACAGGTTTACATCGTACTTTCCCAAACTGGCTTGCGAATGAAGCGGCACGTGGTGCGGAATTTAACAATGCACCAACATTAGGCATACCTCCAGAACATAATACCATACTGCCTTTTACAAGATTAATGGGAGGGCCAATGGATTATACACCTGGACTTTTTCATTTTGAATTAAATCAATTTGATTCTACTAGAACACAGAGGGTATTATCCACTCTAACTAAACAACTAGCTTTATATTTGATTATGTATAGTCCTTTACAAATGGCTGCAGACCTTCCAGAAAACTATGAAGCACATATGGATGCGTTTCAATTTATAAAAAATGTTCCAGTCAATTGGTCAGCAAGCAAAGTGCTTGAAGCTGAACCTGGTGAATTTATTACCATTGCAAGAAAGAAGAAAAATAGCAAAGACTGGTATTTGGGCTCTATAACAGACGAAAAAGCTAGACAACTAGTTATTAATTTAGATTTTTTAGAATTGGGAGAAAGATACATTGCTAGGATATACAGAGATGGTAAAAGTGCTTCATTTGATAAAAATCAAACAGATTATATCATTGAAGAAAAAATGGTGAATTCTAAAAATACATTAACAATACCTGTAGCCAAAGGTGGCGGTACTGCCATTGAATTTATACATAAGTCAAACTAACTAAACATATAAAGATATAAAAAAACTATAGCAGAGATTGACATAATCAAGAATGCGACAAAACCTAAAATATTAGTTGACCTATTATTTACGTGTTTACCCATGATTATTTTATTATTAGAAATATGTAGAATAATGGCAATTAAAATAGGCGCAGTGATACCGTATAAAATGGCAGTATAAATAAGTGCATCAATTGGAGAGATGCCAATATAGTTCAAACACAAGCCAATTAGCAAGGAGATTGAAATTATAACATAAAATCCTTTAGCTTCATGAAATTTTTTATCTAAACCCTGCTCCCATCCAAATGTCTCTGTAAACATATAAGATAAGGATCCACTTAATACAGGTATTGCAATTAAGCCCGTAGCAATAACACCGATGGCAAATAATAAATAAGCCATGTTCCCAGCCAATGGTTTTAGAGCAATAGCGGCTTCTTCGACAGTATTAATTTGATAGACTCCTGCCTGATACAAGACAGTACCTGTCGTCAAAATAATAAAATACATAATTAACCCAGAAAATGTCATTCCAAAATCAACATCTTGAACCATATTGTCAATAATTCTTTTATTAACAACCAACTTCTTTTTTAAATGTTTCATTTCTTCCACTTCCACAGATGACTGCCAAAAAAATAGATAAGGCGAAATGGTGGTTCCAAGAATACCAACTAAAATTGCAATAAAAGATTTATCAAATTTAATGGTAGGGATAAAAGTATTTTTTATAATATCAAATAGATCTTGCTTATACAAAAATGGCACTATAAAGTAGACCATTAAAACAATACATAAGTATTTTAAAATTGATGCCATTCTTGCATAAGGAAGGTAGATGATCATCACTAATAAAAAAATAGTAAAAAAAACACTAAAAAAAGAAGCTTCAATATTTGGGAATAATAAATTACCAACAGCACCCATAGCGGCTATGTCTGCACCAATATTCAAAACGATTGCAGGAAAACTAAACAAAAGCATAAGGTACAAAATGGGTCTCGGATAATGCTTTTTTAAAGTACCCGTTAAACCCATATTGGTTACCAAACCAATTTTTGCACACATCTTCTGTATGGCTGCCATTAATGGAAAAGCAATTATTGCGGTCCACAAAGTAGATAAACCGTAAGCGGCCCCTGCTTGAGAATAAGTGGCAATGCCAGAAGGATCGTCATCACTGGCTCCAGTCACTAATCCTGGACCGATTAGTTTCCAGAACCGCTTTAATCTATGTTTTATCGTATTTTTTTCTTTCATAAAAGAATTTCGATTGAAGAATGTTAAAGTACCTTATTAAAATTACATTTAAATATATAAAATAAAAAGCCACCTACAAATCAATTGTAAGTGGCGCTCCTTTTGGGGGTAAGGGCTATATGATACTTATAATTTTAAAAAGCGGGGTGGGCTCTCGCAAACCCATCCCGGATCAATAATGCAGTTTAGTATCTTTTAAAATAGGTATTCTGCAAAATTTAATTAACCAGAATAAATCAGGAAATTCGAAGCTAGTTGACATCGGTAAAATATAGTTTATCGTCTTTTAAAACTACTATGTCTATATTTTAAATCCTTAATACTCTTTGATTAACTATAGTAAAGGTACAATACACCAAAACTGATTCCTATGATCATCGTTAAAGAATGTATTGATAGTAATTAGTGTGTAGCCTTATTATAATATTTATGTACTTCGAAAAAGAATAGTAAGCCAATAACCAATGTAAAGGTTGGCACAAATGAAAATATGCCAGGATTTTCAAATTTAAATAAAGACTGTAAAAATGGAATGTTTACGGCTCCAAATAATAAAACAATAGCAAAAATAAGGATGCCAAGAGCTGACCAATTTTTACTTTTAAATATATCATAGAATGGCCTCGTTGTTGAAAGACTATTTAATATAAGTATAATATTCCCAAACACTAATGCAGTATAACTGATTGTTCTAATCGCTTCTTCATTCAATCCATTTCTTTTCCCAATAAAAAAAACTATTAAAACCATTAAAAATAAACAAATTCCTTTAGTTATACTTGTTACGATTTTTTGTGGTCCAAAAAAACGAGTCAAAGAATTACGTGGTGGCCGTTTCATAATATTTTTTTCCTCAGACTCAGATTCAAATGTAATAGAGGATACAGGGTCAATAACTAACTCTAAGCAAATAATGTGTAATGGTAATAAAATGAAAGGAATGTTTGTGAATAATGCTGGCAAGATTGTTAAACCAACTATAGGGATATGTATTGCTAATATGTAGCTCATGGCTTTTTGTAGATTATCAAAAATCTTTCTTCCTTGTCTTATTGCTGCAATAATAGATGCAAAATTATCATCTAATAAAACTAAGGATGCAGCTTCTCTAGCCACTTCGGTTCCTCTTTTTCCCATTGCAATGCCAATATGTGCCGCCTTCAACGCAGGTGCATCATTCACACCATCACCAGTCATAGCCACTACTTCATTTTGTAATTTTAAAATATTGACAATACGTAATTTTTGACTTGGTACAACTCTTGCAAATACAGAAATAGAGCTCATTTTTTGAAGTAATAAATCATCTGACATAGCATCCAGTTCGGTACCAGTTATAATCAAGCTATCTTTATCTAATCCAATTTGATTTGCAATACTTTTTGCAGTCATTGGGAAGTCGCCAGTAATTATTTTTACTTTTACCCCCGCAGCTTTACATTCTTCCATTGCAGCAGGTACTTCTGGCCTTATGGGGTCTTCAAAAGCAATAAGGCCCATGAAATTCAGCTTAAGATCAGACTGATTCACAGGAAAAATAGGATTAATATAAACAGCAGATGCTATAGCGATAACTCTTAATGATTGTGCTGCCATTTTATTTAACACCTCTTTATGTCTTTCTATTTCAACTTCATCCAAATTACATAACTTAAAAACATGTTCAGGAGCACCTTTTGTAAAAGCGTAAAATGAGCCTATATTTTTTGATGCATAAATATTTGTCATACATGCAAATTCATTGGATAAAGGATAAGATTGAACCTTATTTCCATTTAATATTAAATTTTCAAAATTGGAAAATATTGTATTTGAATCTATAAAGTCTCCGATTGCTTTTTCCATTGGGTTCACCATAATTGAATCAGATGCAAGCTTTGAAATATATATCAAATCAAAGATGGATGAGTCATTCCCATTCAAATATGCTTTATTATAAATTTCTTTACCATTATAAATAGTAGCTATCTCCATTCTATTCATTGTTATAGTACCTGTTTTATCAACACATAAGACCGTAACTGCCCCTAAGTATTCAATTGCAGAAGGATTTCTTGTAAGTACATTTATTTTGGATAATCGCCATGCTCCAATGGCCAAGAATACAGTAAGTACCACTGGAAATTCTTCTGGAAGTACAGCCATTGAGGTGGATATGCCATTTAAAACCGCCTTAATAAACTCACCCCTTGAGATAAAGAATGCTATAATAACTGCAAAACTTATAAAAATACCAATTAAAAATAAATGCTTAATAAGGGCCTTCATTTCAATCTGAAGTTTGGTACGCTCTTCTTTAATATCATTTAAGGCCAAACCAATTTTCCCAAATTTAGACGCATCACCAGTAGCAATAATTTTTATCACTCCTGTACCCTGAACAACCAATGAACCTGAAAAAACAAAATTTTCGTTCATTTTACTTTCAAACGAAATAGCGTGTTTTTGAACAGGCATAGATTCGCCAGTTAAAATTGCCTCATCCATCCACAAATGGTTTGCTTCTATGAGCAGTCCATCTGCTACAACCCTATCTCCTTCATTTACAAAGATGATATCCTCTGGAACCACCTCTCTACCAGGTATTTTTTGTTGTTTATTATCTCTAAGCACCAATGCTTGTGGGCTAGAAATTTTTTTTAACGCAGCTAAAGCATTTTCAGCTTTTCTATGTTGAAAAAAAGCAATAAAGATAATGATTGATGTTGCAGTAAATAGAATGAGTCCTTCACGATAATCACCTAAAAATATGTAAATAGAAGCAGAGGCAATTAGTAATATAAACATTGGCTCGCGCATGATTTCAAAAAAAAGATCAAGTGTATTTTTCTTTGTTGAAATCGTTAATTCGTTGAATCCGTATTTTTCTAATTTATTTTTAACCTCCGCGTAGTCTAGTCCTTTAAATTTGTCAACTATGTCAATAGACATTTTTTGTTATTTAAGTCTTCTATACGTAAATTTTTGTCCTCCAACAGAAGCTTCGTACATAAGACCAGCTTTGGGATGAGTAAATATCATTACACCGTTGTCATATTTAACATCCCCAGAAGCACCCTCTGTGACAATGATAGCAGATGCCTGAGCAGAAAATGCAAGATTATTTTCTTTAAAATTATCAAGGTCTTTTTTTGATTCAAAAAATATGACTTCACGATACGCTTGTCCACCAGCTTGAAATCCTAAAGTTAACTGTGTCATTTTAGCCATGCCGACTAATTTACCACCTTCGAAAACTGCTCCATTACCAGTAGCGCCACCTACACCAAGCCCTCCTTTACCAATATTGGGAAAAATAACATAACCATAAGCTTTAGTAAAAATATTTTTCAATAAAGGGTCTGCTTTTACAAACTCAATCTTTGCATTATTTGCATCTTCAACAATTTTTTTATCTCGATTTGAACTTTGTGCAAAAATATGGTTATCAAAATAATTGAAAGTTGTAAAAGCAAAGGAAGCAATAGCAATCGTAGTGTATTTAAGTTGCATAAATTTAAATTTTAATAAATAAAGTTACTTTATGCATCATTAAAAAATAATGATTCTAATTAGTTAATAAGTTGATTCTTATTTAAAACAATATATCCAAAAACATAGAGAATTTTGTTGAAGATCATTTTTTAAAGTGAAAATGTCTGCTAATTTTAATAGAAAAAATGGAAAAAAATAATACAATAAGCACTTTGCATCAGTTGCTAGATTTTAACACACAAAATTTTATTGTTGGAGAAATGCATCTTCAAAAAGAATTACATCATTGGGTTGAGCAAGCAAGTGCAGTAAAGCTAAAAGCTGTCTTTCAAAAATACCTTGAACATATTGAACACAACATAAAATTTTTTGAAAAATTTATTGATGCTGAAAAGATGAACCTTATAAGTAATGAAAATAAAATATTAAATGTATTAATAGAAGACGCGAAAATTAGATTTGATCTATGTTCAGACCCAGAAATTAAAGATGCCTGCCTATTAGCGAGTGTACAAGTTATTAATCACTTTAAAATTTGCGTGTATGGTACAGCTGCATCATATGCAAACACCCTGGAGATGGAGGAGGCTGCAAAACTATTTAAGATGGCTGAAATTAATGAAAAACAAATTGATGATAGATTAAGTCAAATGGCTGAATTTGAAATCAATAAAAGAGCAACTTCTCCTATCGTACTCCCAAATTAATTATTCATGTTTCAAAATAGATCTAAAGCTGGACAAGCATTGGCCAAAATGCTTTTACAATATAAAAAGGAAGATGTAGTCATTCTTGGAATACCTAGGGGCGGAGTACCTGTTGCTTTTGAAGTCGCTGAATACTTAGTCAAGCCATTGGGGATAGTTTTAGTAAAAAAAATTGGTCACCCTATGAACAAGGAATATGCTATTGGAGCTGTGAGCCTTGAAGATCAAATTATAATGCCAGGACATAATGTAAGTCCATCCTATGTTGAAAGTGAAGTAAAAAATGTAAGACAAAGGTTAATGCAAATGAAATCCTATTTTAAAGGTAGAGACCATACAAGTTTACACTTAAAAAATAAGGTTGTTATTATAGTTGACGATGGTTTAGCTACAGGATATACAATGTTAAATACAGTTAAATTAATCAAAAAATATAGCCCAAAAAATATTGTAGTAGCAATTCCAGTTGGTCCTAAAGAAGCAATTGATACACTTAAAAAAGAAGGTGTAACAGTAGTAGTCGTTGAGATACCTTATTTTTTTAACGGAATTGGTGCATTTTACGAAGATTTTACTCAAGTTGATAATGAAATTGTACTTGATTTACTCGAGCTACATCAAACATCTATTTAAGTATATTTTTCTGTTTTATATCATTAATAATGACTTTACCATATCGATGTGCAAGCGCAGTTGTTTCATCAGGATCAAAAGATTCTGTTTGCACAGAATAGATAAGTTGTTTGGTTTTTAAGTCATAGATATTACTTTCCCAAAAATATTTTGTGGTAGTTTGATAATAACCTGGGGTATATATTCGATTATACATCATACCCCAATAGGAACCAAATCTGCTGTGATAACTGTAAAATGGAGAAAAATAGACTCTACCTGGGACATAGTATTTCTCCTTTTTTCTATCTAGAAGCACAATTGACAGCACAGCGTCTATTCCATCGCCTTCTATTTTTGTTAATAATGAATCTTCACTTGTTTGGATAAATCTTGTTGGTCCAAATAATTTAAAAGCACTTACAGCATTTATCCCAATATCTTGTAAATCATCTTTTAAGTGCGCTTCCATCTGTTCTCTTAAACCCCTGTCTTTATTTGTAAAAAGTCCTACTACTAATATTTTATTAAAACTTTTTTCTAAAACTGTTTCTTGTCTCCAAGAGTGCGTCAACTTGACATCTGCACAAGCAAATAAAAAAATCAATGAACCAAACAGCAAGTATAAAGGGAATTTCTTTATCATAATAGAAAATTTTATAAAATAGCTATATGTAAAATAAAACAAGACAGGCCCATATTGAACCCGTCTTGAGTTGATTAAAGAAGTTTAGTGTCTTTTACAACGTTTATGTCTGCATTAATCTATTAAATCCACCTGTCTATCAAAGCATCAGTAGCTTTTAACCTACTTCTTGGCACTTTAGTTTCCTGACTTTTAAATCAGTAATGTCTAACATCCTTTCAGCCTGCTAAGGTTTGACTTAACTAATGTAAAGGTCGTATTATCAAAAAGGCAAAACAATGATGGAAGTTATGATTTGAACTGTTTGTGATTAGTTCCATAATTTACTGTGATTCATGTATACCTGCATCAGGATTGCCAATTAGTCCATTACCATTGAAGTCTTTGGTGATGCCTACGTATGTATTGACGCCAAAATTGATTGCAGGTGTTCCTGGAATTAAATTGTAATTCCAGGTAAGTGGAGACCCAGATATACTCGTAAACAAATTCAATGTCTTACTATACATTTCAGAACTATTTAAAGTAATACCCACTATACCATAAGCCATTCTATAAATATTATTAGAATGAATCACAGCAGCGTTGTTTAAATAAGTTGGATATGCATTCACACCAGAGGATAACCAAAATATGTTATTTCTCAAAATCAACATTCCAGCAGGTGGTGTTTTTAAAGAACTATAAAATAAATTAGTTGGTTTAGCAAACTGTTTCACCGTTTCAATAAAGTTGTTATTATAGTATTGAAAGTTAGAGACTTTGACAGCAAAGGTTCCTGAAGTCTGAAATGTACCAGCACTCCCGCAATTAATAATTTTATTATACGCCACAATATTTGCATTAGCTATACCATTGGTAGCACTACCCACTTCAACAAATCCGTTGCAATCTATTGCAGTATTGTAAAGAATTTTATTATCACTAATATTTGTACCATACAATTCTACCGCTCCACCGTCATAACCATAGTCATAACTTAATGCCCAACAATCTTTAAAGAAATTATAGTCAATGGTGTTATTAGAGCTTTGTATAACCATTGGATTTGCTCCATAATCATCATTCGCATTTACAGTAGTTGGTGTATTTCTTACCATTCTTAAATTAGAAATATTGTTCTTAGTGATTCTATTGTAATTAGAACCATTACCTACAGAAATGCCAACACCCACTAATGAAATATCCAAATTTGAAATGGTGCAATAAGTTGAGTTATTCAAATTAATTGCATATTTCACATTGGCTGGTATACTTCTATCTGTTGGGCTCATTGTGTAATCAGTAATTTTTATCCCATTAAGTACCACATACTTTACAGTATTAAAATTAATAACATTGCTAAACGCATTGTTGAAAACAGGAATCATACCAGAACCATAATTAGTATACACAATTGGGGCTGATGCTGTTCCAGAAAAACGAATATTTAATGCACCAGAAAATACTTGTCCATTTTTGAAAAATACAGAATCCCCTGCATACAATGTTGTAGCATTGACCTGGGCAATTGATTTAAAAGGAGAAGTAATAGCACCATTAGAAGTACTTGCAGTGGAAGAAGGGTCTACATAAAATTTTTTAGCATTAGCTACTGCACTAGCTTTTACTTGGTCTGTAGTAGTCATTGAATCAACTTGGGGGGCGGGTGTAATGTCAGTTTTTTTACACCCGTTAATTACGATAAATACCAGGCTTGTTATAAATAAATGTTTTTTCATGGAATAAAAATAATTTTAATTTTTCCAAGATGTAAAATTTATAAAACAGATTGCTACTAAAATTTTGTTAATCTAAATGACATTTCTCACTTAGTAAAATAAAAATAAATGCAATAAAAAATATATGTTCAAAAACAATTATGAAAAACTATAACAGGATAAATTATTTACAATAAAAAGTAGAAAAATAAAAATGTCATCTCCAAAGAGATGACATTTTATAAAAAATAAATATTTAAAATAATATGCAAATATCTTAAGCAGATTTTCTAACAAATTTAGTTAGGATGACAATTGTTTGCTCATTCACTTTCCCTTCAATTTGATCTGTATTATCTGGAACCAATCTAATTTTTCTAACTACAGTGCCCTTGGGTGCCATAAAGTTTGCACCTTTCACATTCAATACTTGTGTTAAAACAACAGTGTCTCCATTTTCTAATGGCGCGCCATTACTGTCAACATGTATCGCTTGTTTTATGAAAGAAGAAACTGCCCATGTTATCACTGTCTCGTCTAATTCAACAGACGACATAATATCGCTAGCCCATTCCTGATCTTTGTTCGCGTATAAGATTCTATAGGTTAATGCTTGTACACTTGGTTCCGTATTCCATATACTCCCTGCAAGACATTGCCAATGATTGCCCACTGTTTCTATATCTAAATTAGTTAAACAAGTATCGCATAGTGCTACTACATTTTCAATCACGTCGTTGTTTTTTGGGCTAACTGCATACTCATGAACTGCAACTTCTGTTGTACAAAGTTCACATAATCCCTGACATCTTTCATTTAATTTATTTGAGATACTCATTTTAGATCTACTTTTATTACGAATGATTCCAAAATCGGAATGGTCGGCAAATTTACAACTTAATTACGAATAGATTTCATCAAGAATAAGCAGGATCTTTTTACCTTTACATTCATATGTATTTAGCCATCCCTTTTACACAAATTACTCAATATATCAAGCATATTAAATTTTTAATGTTGTTATCTGTCTTATGTTTTAGTGCTCTAGCTCAATCCCCACAGCAGAACTTGATTTTTCAGTGGATAGGTCATCCATCAAAAGTTAAAGTCTTGGATAGCCTCATTCATCAATCAAGTCAATTTGCATTAGAAATTCAAGATTACAATACTGCCGTTATTCAAAAAATTAATACCAATTATAACACACTCTATAATTATAAAGATAGCCTTGCTGCAGAAATAGCAATTCAAAGAACTGCCACGCATTTTTTCAATGATCTAGCATATGGTAATAGACCTCCATTATTAGATTATCGAGGTGCAAAATTTGACATGACTGCATTTAATATCCCTGCTCTAATTAGATCTTATAATCAAAAGAATCAATTAGCACAATTGGTGCAGGTCTTAAATCGCCAAAGCACTGAGGTTAAAATGATTCTTGATACATTAAATAACTTACAAAAGGCTACGTCAAAAAATGTATCAAAAATTAAACTACTTATTAAAGCAGCTAATGATTACAGATGGTTAAATGCTGCTAGAACAAACCAACGTATTGTTTTAGTAAATATACCATCCGCTCAATTAAAAGTTTATGACGGGGCACAGATAATATTGCAAATGAAAGTGATCCTTGGAAAAACTAAAACACCTACTAAAACATTATCAACCTATATAAAGCAAGTAACCATTAATCCATATTGGACAGTGCCCAAGAGCATCATAGTGAATGAGATGTTGCCAAAAATTCAACATGATATTAGTTATTTATCTAGGAACCATTTGGAAGTACTTGGGTCAAATTATAAGCCAATCAGCCCTTATCAAATTAATTGGTCTACAATTGACCTAGTAAACTTCCCTTATATCATTAGACAGGCTACAGGTTGCGAAAACTCACTTGGGATATTGAAATTAGAATTTGACAATCCATTTTCCATGTACTTACATGACACCCCAGAAAAACAATTGTTTGAATATAAAAATAGGTTTTTTAGTCACGGATGTATGCGTATGGAAAAACCAATTGAAATGGGAAGATTGTTGCTATCAGATAAGTTAAGCGCTATTGATTCTATAGATCTTACTAAATGTTACTTAAATCCTAAGCCTACTTTTATTCCAACATCAAATAAAATACCTTTAGTGGTATGGTATAGTCAAGTGGATTTTGATTCAAATAACAATTTATTTTACTATAAAAACATTTATAACAGATAGGCTTACTCGCTTTTAACGCATTTTAACAACTCGTTACTTGCATCTTTCGTACCTTTGCAAATGGTCAAAAATAAAAGGATGCAACAATTTTTAAGATTTTTCACTATCATTATATGCATTAGTTTACTCTCATTTAAGCCAGGCAATCCTGTGCCTAAAAATGATCCGGAGGAATTGCATTTAAGTTTATCGGAGAAATTAAACATCAATTCAAAAGCTTTCATTTTAGCCATGAAGGGATATGAAAAACTAAAGCAACTCGGGAAAATCGCTAATCAAAGGTATTTGACCATTGCAGATATGAGCATGGCGAGCAGTGATCCGCGTTTATATATTATAGACATAGAGAAACAAGAATTGCTAATTCAAACTTTTGTTGCCCACGGCAGAAATTCAGGCTTATTATTTGCTAAACAATTCTCAAATAGTCTTGGCTCTTTTCAAAGTAGTTTAGGGTTTTATATCACAGGTAAACCTTATCAAGGCAAACATGGAAAATCTTTGGTACTTAAAGGTGTTGAGTCAGGCATCAACGATAAAGCAGAGCAAAGAGCAATAGTACTGCACGGTGCAGATTATGCAAATCAAGGTTTCGTAAATCAACAAGGCTACTTAGGTAGAAGCTTAGGCTGTCCTGCTGTTCCAAATAATAAAGTAGAAGCTATTATTAAAGCAATACAAGGCGCTTCCTGTTTATTTGTTTATGCACCAGATAAAAAATATTTACAAAATTCTAGTTTAATCAATTGATATAAATTGAATAATAGTATTGTTACTTAATTCAAATTGCTATTGCTCAATATTTATTTTCTTGTCTGTTAATTATGCTATCTCCTTCTTTTATATCCAGTTGATTTCTTTTGTCTTTGTCTTGGATTATACTCTGGCGTAGGGCCAAACTCAGCAGGCACATTACCTTTTAATACTGGTGCACCAAGTAAATCTTCAATTAAAGCAAATTTAGACTGTTCTTTTTCACTCACCAAAGTGAATGCAGTTCCAGTTGTTGCAGCTCTGGCTGTTCTACCAATACGGTGTATATAATCTTCTCCATCATTTGGCACATCATAATTGATAACCAAGTCAATATCTTCAATGTCAATACCTCTACTTAAAATATCTGTAGCAACTAAAATATTTGTTTTGCCATTTCTATAATCTTGTAAATATTGCTCTCTACTTTTTTGATCTAAGTCGGAGTGAATTTCTTCAGCAGCAAGTTTAGCAGCTTTTAAAATTGAAGTTAGTTCTTTTACATTCTGTTTCTTTGAACAAAAAACAATCACTTTAGAATACCGCTTTGAGCCAAGCATGTCTTTTATGATTGCAGCTTTTTGATGGTCAAAAACAATAAACGCTTTCTGTACAATTTGCTCAGGAGGTTTTGAAATTGCAATATTAATCTCTACTGGATTTTTTAATATTTTATTAGCAAGCACACGCATTTTTTGTGGCATAGTAGCTGAGAATAACAAGTTTTGTCTATCAGCAGGTAAATAAGTGATGATTTTAGCAATATCATCACTAAAGCCCATATCTAGCATTCTGTCTGCCTCATCTAAAACTAGGTATTTCAATCCTTTTAATTTAACATAACCCATATTTAAATGCGCAATCATTCTTCCTGGTGTGCATACCACAATATCAGCACCAGATGTTAAAGCCTTTTTTTCGGCGGCAAATGAATTACCATCCCCACCTCCATAAACGGCAATTGAACTAACATCAGTAAAATAGGCAAGCCCTTCTAAACCTTCTGCAATCTGTATTGCTAGCTCTCTTGTTGGCACAATAATTAATGCATTGATATCACCGGCATGATGCGGCGAAGTCAACAATCGATGTAATAATGGTAATAAAAAAGCAGCGGTTTTTCCTGTACCTGTTTGCGCTGCAGCAATAATGTCTTTTCCTTCTAAAATGGGCACCATTACCTGTTGTTGAACAGGCGTAGCTGTTTCGTATCCCATTGCATCAATCCCATCTAATATACGCTGATCCAACCCTAAATCAATAAACTTCAAAATATGTAAATTTATCCTAAAGGTAGTTTATAATTTTTCAAATAACAGATTCAATATTCTTGGAATTTGGCTACGATCTTGATCATCAAATTGTTCTTCAATTTGAATCAACTTAAAACCATTCTCATGCGCGGCGTTTGTAAAATCTGAAATGTGGTGGTTAAAACAAGTTACAACTTGTGTACCTGTTTCGGTTTCAAATCTTGCCTTAGAGCCTGCGTATTGTTTAAAAGGATGCAATTCACCAATATATACTATTGTACCTGTAGCAGTAACCTTTGCTAATTTTTGAAAAATGGCACCCAAATCTTCAATATGTTCAAGCATCAAACTAAATGTAACTACATCATAAACGCCTTTTGCAAAAGTCCAATCCTTAGTGACATCTACAATTTCAAAATGCACCTTTTCAGACGCTAACTTTTCTTTTGCAATAGCAAGCATGCCTTCTGATAAATCAATAGCAGTAATGTGATCACACACTGTAAGTAACCAAGCTGTATTTTTTCCAGTGCCACAACCAACCTCCAAAAAATTTTTGAATTTTTTACCGAATAGTATCTTCTTTAACGCTATTGCTTCTAGATCACGTGTTTTATTTTCATTACAGTCATATTGCAAAGACCAACTATTGTATGCTTTTTCTACATTCATCTTTAATCCATTCTAATTTTGATAAAGATAGCAGAAATGAATGTGAGTATTGCAATAATTAATATAGAAAATGAAGCACCAAAATAATCAGCTGTTAATCCGGTAATGATCGCTCCAATTGCATACCCACTGTCTCGCCAAAATCTAAATATGCCAATGCTCTTAGCCCTATCATAGGCATGCGTATAATCACTTATCGTTGCCAAAAATGTGGGATACACCATAGCAGTGCCAATTCCTAAAAAGACAGACACTAAAACCATTTGAAAATAATTTGATGCAAACATTAAGTAAGCAATGGCTATTGCTTGTAATAACATCCCCCAGAATAATAATTTTTTCTTTGAGAGATGATCCGCTAATTTCCCCGTAACTATCTGACTTAAGCCCCAGACAGCAGGATAGATAGAACTTATAACACCAATGTCCAACATGGAGAATTTTTTTTGATGTAGTATAATGGGCAATAATCCCCAAACCATTCCGTCGTTTAAATTATTGACCAATCCGGCTTGTGTAACTGAACTTAAGTTTTTATCAGTAAAGCTTGTTGCCGTAAATACATTTTTAAGTCTCGGAATGTTGCTATTAATGAGTGACTCAGTAGCTACAAATCCAGAAGTATCTTTTACAAAAATCAATGTAATCAAAAAACCAATTACTGCAATAGCAAGACCTAAATAAAAAGGAAAAGGAAAGACGCCATAACGATCAGCAATAAAAGCTGTAAAAAATGCCATTAATGCCACAGCAATATATCCAGCAAATTCATTCAAACCCATCGCTAGTCCTCTGTTTTTCTGACCCACAAGATCGATCTTCATCACCACAGTACTTGACCAAGCAAATCCTTGATGAATACCTAAAAGTACATTGGCAAAAATGATCCAATTCCAACTTGGAGCAAGAATAAAAATCAATGGAATAGGAAGGGCTAATATCCAACCAAGTAATAATACTTTTTTTCTAGTAAATTTTGCCGCTAAGTATCCAGAGAAATAATTGGCTATTGCTTTTGAAAATCCAAAAATGACAATAAACGATAAAATTAGAGAAGTAGAATGAATATTGAATTTAAATGCTGCAAATTCTGGAAAAATGGACCTCTCAATACCAATCATGGCACCCACAAATGCATTCACCACAACCAATAAAATAAATTGATGTAGGTTTTGTTTTAAACCTAGAATCAGTGGCTGTTTTGACTCATTATTCACTTGTCTGATTTTTAATTAATATTTTCCTTGATGAAATTGAAACTATATTTTTTGATCATGTCTCTTACCGACGCAAAAGACTGTTCGATCTCTGCCTCTGTACCTTCAGCTTTAGCAGGGTCTGGAAAATTGTAATGAAATTTTTGTGCGTTGGAAGGAAAGAATGGACAACGTTCCTTTGCATTATCACATACTGTAATGACAAAGTCAAAATCAACACCAACATATTCAGTAATATTATTTGAAGTGTGTCCTGATATATCAATACCATCCGCCTTCATGGTGGCGATTGCCCTTGGATTGACGCCATGTGTTTCTACACCTGCACTCATTACAATAGCTTTATCCCCTGCAAAATGTCTTAAATATCCTTCTGCAATTTGACTTCGGCAACTATTGCCCGTACATAAAACTAAAATTTTTTTCATGTCATTTATTTTATTGAAAAGCTAAGATTTTCAAGTCTCCCTTATGATTGTCTATATACTTAGTGTGAAGTGGTTTTATATAACTTATCTCTTAACCAAAACGCAACGTTGACTAAAAAAATCAAAGCTGGCACTTCAACCAATGGACCTATCACGCCAGTAAACGCTTGCCCACTATTAATTCCAAAAACACCAATTGCAACAGCAATTGCTAATTCAAAATTATTTCCAGCTGCTGTAAATGCAATTGAAGTATTGGTGGCATAATCTGCGCCCATTTTTTTGCCAATTATAAAACTAACTAAAAACATGATGGCAAAATAGATCACTAATGGGATGGCTATTTTTATTACGTCAAAAGGTATTTGAAGAATAAGTTGACCTTTTAAACTAAACATGACAATAATCGTAAATAACAAAGCAATTAAAGTAATAGGAGAAACAACAGGAATAAATTTTGCATTGAACCAATCTTCTCCTTTTACACGTATTAAAATATACCTTGATAAAAATCCAAGCACAAATGGAATCCCTAAATAAATAGCTACTGATTCGGCAATTTGAGCCATTGATATTTCAACTACTGTTCCTTTAATACCAAAATACGGTGGCAGAACTGTGATAAAAAAATACGCATACACACTATATAAGGCTACCTGGAAAATACTATTTAATGCAACTAATCCAGCTGCATACTCCCTGCTCCCTTCGGCTAATTCGTTCCAAACAATCACCATTGCAATACATCTAGCCAAACCAATTAAAATCAAGCCCACCATATACTCAGGCTGGTCTCTTAAAAACACAATCGCCAAAAAAAACATTAATAATGGACCGATAATCCAATTGATGAATAAGGACACCCCTAATACTTTTGTGTTTTTAAAAACTTTACCTAAATGATCATATTTAACTTTTGTAAAAGGAGGATACATCATTAATATTAAGCCTATCGCCAATGGAATATTAGTTGTCCCATTGGAAAAAGACTGAATATAGGCAGGTGCTTCTGGAAGATAGTTACCAATAGCAACACCAACAGCCATGGCGATGAAAATCCATAGTGTTAGGTTTCGATCTAAGAAATTTAATTTTTTTCTTTCTGCCGCTGGTGCGCAATGTTGGTTCGACATTTCTATTTTATTTAAAATACAATTTGACTTTTAAGATACTAGGCCTAGCAACAACCTGCTCCCGGCACACATTTTTGTGGATTTGATGTTGATTGATCTGTCAGTGGTTTTTGAGCAAAGACTGTAACGCTAAAAATTCCAGTTGACCCAGCCTTAAATTGATCAATTTCTGATTGTGTTAAATAACGAATTAAAATATCATCTGGAATAACAATTGGCTTTTCTTTTTGCACAACCACATTTTCAAATCCATTTGCATTGATTAATTCTAAATACACTTCTTTTTGAATTGCACCAGAAACACATCCTGCATACATTTCTGCATCTTTTCTTAAACCCTCTGGCAATGCGCCAACTAGTACTACATCTGAAATACTAAAATGACCTCCAGGTTTTAACACTCTATAAATGTCTTTTATGACTGCATCTTTATTAGGCACAAGGTTCAACACACAATTGCTCACAATCACATCGGCAGTGTTAGCAGTAATAGGCATATGTTCGATATCTCCTTGTCTAAACTCCACATTATTAAACCCTCTAACTGCAGCATTTTCTCTCGCTTTTTCTATCATAGCCGGAGTAAAATCAACACCAATAACTTTGCCAGTCTCGCCCGTTTCATGACGTGCAATAAAGCAATCATTACCAGCACCACTTCCAAGATCAACCACTGTGTCTCCTTTTTTAATTTTTGCAAATTGAGTAGGCAAACCACATCCAAGCCCTAAATCTGCATCTGCATTATACCCTTCAAGTGTAGTGTAGTCCTCGGACATAATATTATACACTTCTGTAGAGCACCCGCCTGCTCCACAACATGAAGCCATGTTATCTGCTTTATCTTGTAAAGCAATTTCACTATATTTTTTTCTTACGATTTCTTTAAGTTGTTCTTCTGTTTGCATAGTATTAATTTTTTAAAATTTTATAATCATTAACAACATTCTTTCGATGGTGGAATAAACTTGTCAAACAATTGATTCAATTGCATTTTAGCCTTATTCCACTCTTTTTCGTCAATACAATAACAAATAGATGCACCATCAATGTCTCCTTTAATTAATCCGGCATCTTTCAATGCTTTTAGATGCTGTGATACAGTACTTTGAGACAGCGGCAATTCATCTACAATATCGCCACAAACACATGCTTGCCTTTTTAATAACAAGTTTAGGATCGCAATCCTTGCTGGATGCGATAAGGCTTTGGCATATTTTGCACTGCTTAACTCCTGAGTTGAATAGTCTTTGGTTTTAGTTGTTCCCATATTAATCGTAAAATTACGATTAATATTTTGGATTAAAAAACTTAAATTTAGAAATGAAAATAAAAACAGCTGCAACCCTCTTATTAAGCCTATCTGTATTATTAATTAGTAATCAATCAATTGCACAATTTGAGAAGGCCGAAAAGGAAATTCAAGGTATTATAGAGTCTTCTAAAGTCATGGGACTTTCAGTTGCAGTCGTCAAGAATAATAAAATAGTGTACAATCAATCATTTGGACTAAAAGATGCCGCGAATCAAACCCCATTAAACAATCAAGACATTTTCAGGATCGCTTCTATCTCAAAGTCATTTACGACCACAGCCATCATGCAATTGGTTGCCAAAAAGAAACTAAAACTAGATCAGGATATTAGTGAACTAATAGGTTTTACTGTAAGAAATCCTAAATACCCCAATACAGTCATCACATTAAAGATGGTCTTATCTCATCGTTCCTCTATTAATGATAGCGAAGGTTATTTTAGTCTAGATGCAATTGATCCAAATATAAATCCAAACTGGGCTAAATGCTTTAATAATTACGAACCAGGTAAAGGCTATATGTATTGCAATTTAAACTACAATATGGCAGGGGCAATACTTGAAAAAATAACGGGAGTAAGATTCGATACTTATATTCAACAACAAATATTAAAACCACTTGGACTTTATGGAGGTTATAATGTCAACCAACTAGATACTAATTTGTTTGCCAAAATTTATGAATTCAATGCAGGAAATGAAACTTTTTCACATTCACCAAATGCATATGCTCCAAGAACAGAAGAGATCAATCATTATATCATGGGAAGAAGCACTCCCATTTTTTCTCCAACAGGTGGGATGAAAATTTCAGCACATGACCTTGCTGTGTATATGATCATGCATAGCCAATTAGGCAAATATAAAAGTGGAAGGATGATGCCTAAAAAATTAGCAAAACAAATGCAAGCAATTCAATCTGAAGAAGAAGGTTATGGGATGGCTATCGAAACCACTAATAAACTCATCGAAGGAAAATCAATGATCGGTCATACCGGATCTGCATATGGGCTATATAGTATGATGTTCTTTGAACCTAAAGAAAAAATTGGATTTGTTGTGATTAGCAACGGTTGTGACAGCAAATATTTCAATGGCTTCAACGCAGTATTACACAAAACAATAAATAGTTTGTATACAAACTTGATACAATAAAAAAGGTATATGCCTATCAGGCACATACCTTTTTAGTATGCATCTAGATGATTCTTATTGAATTATATGAACAACATGATAAGGGTTAATACAATACCCCCAATTGTAAAATACATTCCTTTTTTGAAAATGGTTGTACCTGGCATAAACATCCAGAAAGAAGAAATAACAAAGAAAAACAAAGAGCAACCAAAAAAGATATTTAAATAGAATAAAGGGTCTTTAGTTGTTGCCTTATGTAATTTAGTAAGCTTATTAATAAAACTTGGCAGTTCCATCACTTTAAAATCTGCTACACCAGTTGCTTTATTGTAAGTGCCTTGCTCAAATTTAACCACATCACCCTCTTCTCCAGTTGTTTTTAAATTTTTTAATTTAATAGCTGGTCCAATTTCTTCATTTTTTAAATTAGGAGCAATTGTAATGACTTTATGTACTTCTGATTTTAAAAATGAGGTTTCTCTGAATATTAAAATGATCCCACTAATTGAATAAATGGCCATGATTCCTGCTAAGAAGAAACCTAAATAACGATGGTAAACGCGCATGTTTTTTGATACATTACTCATAAAGAAATTTTAATTGATTTTGTGCCTTTGTTTAAAGATTAAATAATCTATTGCTAAAATAAGCAATATGATTAACATAATACCCTTTGACAAAGAGCGTTCCCAGGAGTTTAATCAAATAGGTGAAATTTTAGTGGCTAATTTAAATATATTTGATGGTGAAAGCCTAGACTAACTAACCAACTAACTATTCAACTATGAAAAAATGTTTACTTGCTATTTGTATCTTTTGCCTAGCTTCAAATTCAATTCAAGCACAACAGAACAAAACTCATATCAATCATACTGCTATCTATGTAATTGATCTACAAAAGTCACTCGAATTTTACTCGAATATTATTGGATTAGATAGTATACCTAATCCGTTTAATGACAACAAGCATGCCTGGTATAACACAGGAATGCACTCCATGTTACATGTGATTCAAGGCGCTACAGTAAAAAAAGACTATTATAAAAATCAACACACCTGCTATACGGTGCCAAATTTTAGCACGTTTATTGACAAATTAAAAACAGCAAATTGGGATTGGGAGGATGTTTCAGGTAAAAAGTATGCAGTCACTACAAGAGTGGATGGCGTTCATCAAATTTGGCTTCAAGATCCAGATGGATATTGGTTAGAAATCAATGACGACAAATACTAAGCTATGAAATTACTAACTTTTCATATGACTATTGAAGCGCCAATGAAAGAGATGAGTGACATGTCTAACAAAATTGCATTTTTTATATTTAAAGATTAATTACAATCTATACAGGGCAACCTTCCGTTTTTGGAATATACATAAGGAGAACATATTAAAATTCATAAAATTTTTAAGTAATGTATCTGCGATGATTGAAACTTTTTAATAACACAGATTTGTTATATAGTACTATTTGAAATGAAAGATAAAAGGCATTACAAACACTACAAATGCTGCCCAAGCTGCATAAAATGGTAAAAACATAGCAATTTCTTTTTCTATTTCACTTGTTGCTATTTTCCCTTTTAATTTTTTAAGCAAAGTGGCAGACACAAAGAATAGATGAATAAACATCAATAAATTAGTTCCTAAGACACCTAATCTGTTAGGTGTGACACCGAATTCTAGTAGTCTAAATCCAATAGCCGATAATGCAACTGCATTAGCAATAATGGTTAACAAGGACAGGATAATTAATAAAATTAGCTGAATGCTTGATGTTCTTTCATGATGTATTGTAGTAACTGAAAATAAGATAATGGCCATCACAGCAATAAGTAACACATTGAATAATAAAAGAAAATTGCGATCATTGTACACATTCTTTCCTGTATATATTAAAGTGCATAAAAAAATAAGCAAAGTCATTGAAACTAGTGGTGTAAATAATTTTGCAATAATGGGTGAAATTTTATTTACTAATTGAGGGTTATTTTGAACTAAATAGGTCGAAAGCATAGGCACACCAGCTAGTCCCCAAATTGCAATTTGTTCAAAATAGAATTTAGTAATATCTATTTTTAATAATTCAAACAGCGCAATCGTCATCCCTGAAAATATTGCACCTGAAATACATATTAAACCAGTCATCACTACAAAATTGCCATTGAATTTTAAAAAGTCAACTCGCTTTAATTTATTTTTTATATCTCCTCCAACATAAGTATAACCCAATATCATCCATAAAAAAAGTGGCAAATGAAGAGTCGCCAAAAGAATGGTATCACTTTTATCATTATAAGGCAAAAAATTGATATAGAGTGCTGAAGCAATAAATACTAATGCAGGTAGTATATATTTTTGTGACGCACATTTTTGTCTCCATGCAAAATAGATGGTCAACATTGGCAAAATAACGAAGCTAATATTTTTTGATAAATATACATCATACTCCATGCCAATGAAAGCTGGAATTTTAGCAATGAACCCACTTAGTATTGCAATTAATGCAATGAGTTTGATTTCATTTTTATTACCCCAAACTAAATCGTCCTGCTTATATTGAAGTCTCGCATGCCAAATCTGTCCAGCTGGTGTTGCTTTAATCTCTTCATAAATGGCATTGAATGCGTTTTTAAAACCAGTCTTATCTTTTCTGTATAATTGCTCAAGTGTTTGAGCATCTTGTATATTTGATTTAATTTGATTTTCCATTTTTGAAATTTTTAAGCCGAATGTTTATTTTGAATTAATTGTTCTAAAGCATCTAGATGTATACTGAATGCTGCTCTTCCTTCTATAGTGACTGCATAAGTTGTATTAGGTTTTTTTCCAACAAACTGTTTAGTAACAGAAATATATTTCGCTTTTTCTAATGCGCTCAAATGACTAGCCATATTGCCATCTGTCAATTGAAGTTGCTCTTTCAAAGTGCCAAAGTCTACCGCGTCGTTCACTAATAAAATAGACATAATACCAAGACGCACCCTACTTTCAAAAGCTTTATTTAATGCTGCAATGTAGTTTTTCACTTTTCGTATTTAAAGTAGATATAAAGTCCATAAACAATATGTAATACTCCAAATCCAAGACCCCAAAATAGCAACCCGAAATCTACAAGCCAAGATGCTAGTAGACCAATTATTATTTCAAGTATGCCAAGAGAACGAATATCATGCAAAGTATATTTGCTGGCATTCAAGATGGCAATACCATAAAAGATAATCGTTGCAGGCGCAATCAAAGCGATATGTCCATGATACAATAAAATAGCACAATAAATTCCACCAGCAACTAGTGGCATAGCCATATTGGTGACTAATCTTTTAGCGGTTGCATCCCATATCGGTAAATTTTTTGATCTTGCATTTCTAGAAGAAAGATAAATACCTGTGATTAAAGCAAGTACAAGCAATAAAATTAACTCAATCATTAAAAACTGATAAACGGAATGATTTAGATTACCTTGCTCATCAAGTAGGTATTGGTAATACCCCTTATCTTGAAATGAAATACCCAAATATGTATAAGCAACCAAGACGCCAGCAATTGCTATCAGTCCAATAAATACACCAGAAAGGCCGCTTAAGGATAAAAATCTTGAAGAGCGCTCCATCATAGACCTGATGTCTTTGAGTGCTTCCAATTGTTCTTGTTGTTCCATTTTAAATAATTTAAAAGTACTTTGAATTACAAAGTAATAAAGAATTTATAAAATGGCCAAATAATTCAACAAATTAGTTGTTATCATTGCGTTGAGCATGCGTTATCCAAATCAATTAACTCTTATAAATGACGATTTGTCAATCTATATACCTGATTATGAACAGGTTAGAATTATTTATGAAACATTGTTAAAGTCAGATCAAAAAGTACCATTTCCATTTTGGGCTAAATTATGGCCCTCTTCTCTTGCCATAGTCCAGTTTCTAAAAGACCATCCAAATTGGGTTAAAGACAAAAATGTACTAGAAATTGGGGCTGGACTTGGACTGCCTAGCTTCATAATTGCTGGAATGGCAAAATCTATAACGGTTACAGATTACGACCCTGAGGCCGTTGAACTAATGATGAAAAATATTCAACACCTTAAATTTCACAATGTACAAGCATTAACACTGGATTGGAATCATGTTCCTAATACAATGGAACCCGAATTAGTGCTTTTAAGTGATGTTAATTATAATCCAAATCAGTTTGAAAATTTGACAACACTTATAAAAAGATTCATCGCACAAGATGCTGTCGTCATCATGTCTACTCCGCAAAGGATCATGGCAAGTCCATTTGTCAATGCCTTGCAAGAATTTGTTCGTTATGCTCAAAACGTACATGTGAATGAAAATGAAAACTCAATTGAAATAAGTATTTTAGTACTCACAAAATGAAAGATACCATTCAAACTGTTGATGAATACATTCAAAGCTTCCCAAAGAAGACGCAAGTGCATTTAAAAGCAATCCGAAAAATTATCAAAGCGACTGCTCCAGAAGCAGAGGAACAAATTGCTTACAAAATGCCTGCCTATAAATTGAATAAAAAACCCTTAGTCTATTTTGCAGGTTACGACAAACATATTGGTTTTTACGCAACGCCAAGTGGACATTCAAAATTTGAAAAAGCATTATCAAAATATAAACAAGGAAAAGGTTCAGTACAATTTCCAATTGATGAAGCTATGCCGTTAGATCTGATCAAAAAAATAGTGGCATTTAGGGTGGCTAATTGTTAGTGCTCCTTAAAAACTATATCGTAATCTTACCCAGCCAATATCTGACATACGCTTTAATTTTGATCCTGATTTAATTAAAAAAGATTGCAGAAAGATATCTGCATCCAAACTGCTAGAAATATTATAATTAAAACTTGGCATTAAAATAAACATGTTTACTCTTGGACTGTAAACAATATTTCCAGCAACGGCACTGATTGGGGAGAGCTCTTTTTTAATCCTAAAAATATAATTATACTTAGTTGGCATCAAGTTTTTAGCGGATAAATTGAAATTTAAATCATATAAATTTTTTACTGCTTGATTTAAGCCATTGCTATTGTATAATCCTCCAATACTAGCGTACCATCCTTTATTAAACATATAGTCAAAATCAAATACCAAGTTCAGTTGACTTGTTTCATTTGGACTTTTAAAATAATATTGAACTTCTCCTTTAAATCCAGCATCCATAATATTGCCTGCCCAACCAGCTCCTAATGTAGTATTGCCTTTGAAATTTCCTGCAATGAATTGAAAATCATATTTCCAAACATTCACTCCATACTTGACAGCGGCAATAGATTTTTGATCATTAGCCTGACTGTATACAAATTCAAAATTCGAATTAGTTGAAGTATTCAATGTAAGTCTTGCAGCATCAGAACCAGGTCGTTCTTCATAATCTACATCTAAAAAATTATAAGTATTAAACATGTCATTGGGATTCCAAGTGGTTCCAATACCCCAGTTTATTCTTTGACGACCTATACGAAAATTCCATTTTTCTTTTTTTATATCTGCATAAAGTCTTTCAACATTTGTATGTAAAATTAATTGTTCATTATTCACCCAGGACTTTTGTAAATCAAAGTACTCGTTTGGATTTCTTAATCTTTCAGAGAAATTTGGCACTTGTTTAATTTGTTCGCCCAAAAATAGTCTATTCCTAAGTTCAGAAATGATTTGAAATTGTTGGCTTGGCTTCCATTTTAAATTAATTCGATTATGAATTAATTGACTTGCTATACTATTATTATTGTTTTTATCTATTTGATACGAAGTAAGTCCTTTAATATACCCATTCAAAGTAAATTGATCATGTACAGTACTGTCTTGTGCTTTTAGCATTATACATGAACAACAAGTCAATATGGTTATTAAAATCGTTCTCACTTGCTTGGTTCATTATGTATATTAGTTTCAACTTTTCCAGTATCAGAAACAATATTCCCATCAACTAATGTAATAACTCTTCTTGCTCTTTCAATGACTCTAGGATCATGCGTAGAAAAAACAAATGTCATGTTTTCTTCCTTATTCAACAACTCCATAATATCCATTAAATTATTGGCTGCTAACGTATCTAAATTAGCAGTAGGTTCATCAGCCAATACAAACTGAGGCATAGACGCCAATGCTCTTGCCACAGCAACTCTTTGCTGTTGTCCACCAGACAACTGTGATGGACGGTTATTCATTTTATCAGCTAAACCAATTTGATTGAATAAAACTTTGACCCTATTATCACGCATTTGTTTATCTTGCCCTTGCAATTCCATAATAAATTCAACATTTTCTTTTGCAGTAAGAACAGGAATTAAGTTAAAAGACTGAAAAACAAAACCAATATTTTTTAACCTGAAGTCAATTAAATCACTGTCCTTAATATTGGTAATATTTGTTCCATTAATTAAGATCTCACCTGTATCAGGATGATCTAATCCTCCAATTAAATTAAGCAAGGTCGTTTTGCCAGACCCAGATGGTCCAACCAGTGCAGTGAATTCTCCTCTTTCAATATGTAAATGCACATTGTTAATTGCATTTACAGGTATATTATTCTTATTGTATATTTTTGAAATATTATGTGCGTCAATCACTGTTTTCATAAAAATAGATTTCAATTATTTTCTTAAAGCATCAACTGGTTTTAGTTGCAAAGCTTTTACTGATGGGTAGATACAAGATATCAAAGCTGTCAATAAAACAAACCCAATCGTCATATTTAATTTTTCAATCGGAAATTCAGGATAAATTGTGGTATTGAAACCGAAACTATTCATCATTTCCTTTCCACGACTATACCAATCCATTCCATGAATACGATAATAGGTAGATACAGTCCAACTAAGAAGTATTCCAATTGGCAAACCTGCAATGGTTAAGAAGAAAGTTTCAAAAAGTATTAAAAAAAATATTTTAAGTTGATTCATACCTAATGCCATCATCATGCCAATTTCTCTCGTTCTTTCTAAAACTGCCATCAACATAGTATTGATTATACCAAAAGCCAAAGCAAAAAGAATGATTGCCATAATAATATATGAGCTTATGTCTACTGTATAGACCATTAAATCTGTTTCAGGAGATATGGTTTTCCAGGATTCGACTTGCAGATTTGGAAATATTTTTTTTAAATGCTTTTGTACTTGATCAAGTTGCTCATCATCTTTCAGAATAATAGCAATTTCGTGAAATTGATTTGCGATCCCAATAAGTTCATTCAAATCGCTTTCTTGGACAAAAACATTTCTTTCGTCTAAAGGGGCATTGTCAGAAGCATAAATGGCAGCTACCCTAAAAGCTGCCGAGACAAGATTATTTTCAGTATCTGTAAAAGTTAGTACTAGTTTATTTCCCAGCTCTAATTTTAATTTACTAGCTAATTTACTCCCTATTAAAATTTCATTTCTTTTAGTAGGATTAAATAATGTTCCTTTTTTTATCTTTTGATCCAGCATCGACACTTTATTTTCATCAGTCGCATTCACTCCGTTGACCTGAATACCTGCACTACCGGTAGTGGTAGATAGCATACCCATTGTAATTGTCCTTGTTGCAATCGCTTTTATTTCTGGAATGTTTTTTAATTGTTTAGTAATTGAATCCCCATGTTGGATTATAAAATTTGGCTCAAAATCTTTTTTAAAACTGGTATCGTGAATTTGTAAGTGACCAAGCTCTGAGTAAATTACGGTTTTAATCCTACTACGCATCATCCCTTTATATAATGCCAGCACCATGATCCCAGAAAATATACCAATTGCAATAGACAGCATAATAATTAGACTTCTCATCTTGTTTCGCCAAATATTCCTCCACGCTATTTTTAAAATAATTTTCATTTGCTATTTTTTCATTGCATTGACAGGGTCTAATTTATATACTACAAAAACAGGATATAAGGAAAGTAATAAACCAATAATTAAAATAATGACCCCTTGTGAAACAAAATTAGTGTAATGAAGCGATGTTGGAAATATAGCTTCAAAACCAAATTGCTCATATGCTTTTGCCGCCTCACCAGTGATTCTTATTGGTCGCTTATAAAAATAATATACCAAGGGGATACTAGTTAAGATGCCCAATATACAACCTATAAACACTGTTAATATTGATTCAGTAAGGAGTAAAAATGCTAGTTTAGTTTTTTTCATACCTATAGCCAATAACATTCCAAGCTCAAATTTTCTTTCTGCCATCATCATCAGCAAAGTCCCAAAAATGCCAAATGAGATTAATAAATAGAGTATAGCTTGAACAAATAACATGTTTTGAGTATCTGCGCCAATATGTTGTTTGATGTCTGGCAACATCTGTTCCCAAGTCATTACTTCATAGTCTTTGCCCAAATCTTTACTCAACATATTTGCAGTTTGAGTTAGATTGTTAATATTGTTTAGTGCTACTACAAAACTAGTTGCATGCCCTTCTGCACCGTACATTTCTTGGGCAAAACGTAATGGCATGTAAATGACTTTATCATTTAAGTCTGGCGATCCAAATTGTACAATACCTTTAATTGGATATTTGCCAGCAGCCATACTTCCATGAAAACCTTGTCCAATAAAAACAAGGGTGTCATTTAATCCTAACTTTATTCTTTTTAAAAGTCCTTCAGCAATTAAAATACCCGGCTCGTCTGCATTGATGTATTTTCCTTGTATCATTCTACTTGCCAAAGCAGTAATTTTATTTTCAACTTCTGGATCAATCCCAATCACCATACACCCTTTTGTGGTTTCACTAGAAGAAGCTAAAGCAAAAGATTCTAGCCTTGGTGCATAATTGGCTATGTGTTTGTTTGTGTGTATTTTTTTTTCAAGTACAGGGTTCAATTCAAATGCATTGTCAAGTAGTTGGTCATTCCAATAGCCGGTTTGGTGTATTTGAATATAACCAGTATAAAAACCAACCACATTTTTTATTAAATTCTCAAAGATGCCTGTCTTCAAGCTACTCATTAGTACAGACAAAAGCACTGCAAAAAAAATAGCAGCAATCGTGATTAGAGATCGCATTCTATTACGCCATAAATTTTTCCATGCAAGTGTTAAAATAAACATCTTAATTTAACTTTTTGATTTTATCTGTTGTAAAAAAAGCATCTTCTATATCTTTATTAAAATAGATAGATTTGTAATAAAGTTCTGTTTTATGACCTTTTTTATCCATAGGTATCATTTGCATATGTGTTGGGATGAATCTCCCATCCATTATCTTAAGCTCGTCCGCAAGCATAATATTAATCAACTTGCCAGCTTCATCATAAAATGCAGTATATCTTTCGATGAAATGTTGCTTATCAATGGCAACTAAAAGCTTTCCCCAAACGACAGCAGTATTGGGTTTTGGTAAAAATTCAATTAAATAACAAGCGTTTTGAGCAATTAAAGTGTCTTTTAAAATTGTATGTGTGTAATCTTCTACTGCAGAGGCCTCTTTAACCAAATCATCATTCGTAAAGTCGGTACCCATCCAGCTATTTGTCATCATTGATGGAGGTAGTTTGATCGTACGTTCCAAAGCTGGAATCCAGTTCCAGACTTCTTTTTTACGTTTTAAAAAAACAATTCCTTTTTCTTTTGCAGGGGACAATACTTGGATCATTGCAAAGTTTGTACCTTTCATCCAGGTTTTAACAGACAGCTCACGCGTCCAGTTTGGCCTAACAGTCCTAATCAGTAATTCTGCAGAGGAGGATTTCCCTCGCATTTTATCGTCCATTTTTTTTACAATTTCTGTGGCATTTTGAGCATTGCAAAACAACATAAATGAACAAAATACAATTGTTAAGTAAGACTTCATAAATTGTGACGTTAAATTGATCATTCCAAATGTAAGGAATTAGGCTAGATCAAAATATGACAAAAATCCTATGACAAGCATCTTCTGAACAGAATTCTAAGAACTCATTAAACGCAAAAAAGGGGGCAAAAGCCCCCCGTTTCACTTTTTTATCCAAAACTTACTTACGAAGCGTTATAGCAGGCACTTTAGTAACTGTACCTGTAGTTAAAACTATATTAGAAATAGTCGTGTCTTTATACCCATTGTTTCCTTTGAAATTCAAACTATAAGAGCCAGATTGTAACCCTCTGATTTTATAATACCCATCTCTATCTGCTACACCATAATTTGTATCAGTCGCATTAAAAACCGTGATAAAAGGCCTAGATTCAGCAGGAGATACATAACCACTTACTGTAGCAAAATTTACATCGTTAAAAGGTTTCAAATAAGGTAAGAAATAATAACTACCATTGATCAACTTGATTGATCGGTATAGATCAACATCAATTTTTATAGCAGTTGATGCAGTACTTGTTGAATCTTGTTGGTGGTGTTTTTTCTTAATATCCACATAGACGTATCTTGATCTCACCGTCAATGGATAAGATACTCCATTCTTAACAAGGTTATTATTCGTACCTAATGTTAATCTAATTTTACGAATGGTACCAGTAACTGTTCCTGATGCAATCATTTTGTCAATACCATTTCTAAAAGCAGCCACATTAATTACAGAAGGCGTAAAGGCTAAAGTATCCCATACACCATACCCATCATGGTGCTTATGATCGTTTAAAGAATCTTTATCATTATCGCCATATTTGTCATCTTCTTTATGTGCCGCATTAGTATCCAATTTTACTTCTACATATCTAATATCTAAATTCACGGTATCGAAAGAGAGCGGCGCATCTGTTAAATACACCATAAGTGGCGTTTTGACAGTACTATTCGATGCAACTGTATTGTCTTTGTTACATGCAACAAATCCAATTAAAATTGCTGCAAATAAACTTAAACCGAAAATAATTTTATTCATAAAATTTCAATTTAATATGTGATGAAATAATTCTTGATATAAAATTAGAGTTAATAATATAAGTGAATCAAAAAATAATTTTTAAATAGTTTACTAGTAAAGGAAACATAATAATTAAAATACCTATTCAATTGCATATCTGCTACTTAGAAATAAGTATTTTAGGAATTTTTCATATGTTAAATTTTTTATCCAATAAAGTATGTCAGAATCACAATAATTAAAATGACAATCAAATGACAGTTGAAATAAATAGTTTAAATTATAATGTATTATATTATATTTATATCATGGAAAATATAAGTATCAATCAAATTGGCCTAAGAGATATTGAAAGGTTACAAGTTATTGGCAGACTAACATTTACAGAAACTTTTGCGGAGCATAATAGCCAAGAAAATATGACTAAATACCTTGAAGAAGCCTATGCAGTTGAAAAGTTAAGCGCTGAACTAAACGACGAAAATTCGGTCTTTTATTTTGCAGAATTAGACCATCAAGTTATCGGTTATCTAAAATTAAATTTTGGCGAATCACAAACAGAATTGAAAGACAACAAAGCTGTTGAGATAGAGCGAATTTATGTTGCAAAAGCATTTCATGGAAAAAAAATAGGTCAATTGCTATACAACAAGGCCATCGAAGTTGCGAAAGAAAAAGCAGCAAACTATGTTTGGCTAGGTGTTTGGGAAGAAAACAAAAGAGCCATCCAGTTTTATAAAAAGAATGGGTTTTTTGAATTTGATAAGCATGTTTTTTTGCTTGGCAATGATGCGCAAACAGATCTGATGATGAAACTAGAATTGACAAAATAATCAAATTAATATGGAGCATAATGTTGATCAATTTATTCAAAGTGCTCAGTCATGGCAAGAGGAGATGTATTTATTAAGGACTATTTTATTGTCTTGTAAACTAAACGAATCTATAAAATGGGGCCAACCTTGTTACACAGTCAATAATAAGAACGTTATAATGCTTCAGTCATTTAAGCAACATTGTGGTCTAGGTTTTTTTAATGGGGCAAGTTTAAAGGATGAAAAATCTTTGTTAATTAAAGCTGGAGAGCATACTCAGTCATCAAGACAGATGCGCTTTACCAGCCTTGCTGAAATCAATCGTTTAAAGCCTACGATCAAGTCATATATTCTGGAAGCCATTTCAAATGAAAAAGATTCGTCTAAATTAAAACCAAACGAAGGTCCAGCTACTATAGATGTTGAAGAATTAAAGGAAAGATTTAAACATGATAAAGCATTTAAAAAAGCATTTGAAAAATTAACGCCAGGCAGACAAAGGGCATACCTTATATTTTTTTCAGGAGCAAAGCAAGCTGCAACTAGAGTTACCCGAATTGAAAAATATGTTGAATCAATATTAGCAGGCAGAGGAATCAACGACTGCACGTGTGGCTTGTCTAAGAAAATGCCCTATTGCGATGGATCACATAAATTTGCAAGAAAGATTAAAAGCTAAAGCCAAAATTAATATAGGCTTGCACTTGCTTAGAGTTCCCACTATACATACCGCTTAATTCAATTGGGCCCAATAAAGTTTTATACGCCAACGTTAATGCACCACCATTAAGCCATTTGGGGTTTTGAAATACATTTTTGTTATTCAAAAAATCATTCACTAACACATTTGCTTTTGCAATAAAATACAAGTCACTTACTACATTCCACCTTAATCCCATCATAGCAGAAGCAACACTTTGAGTGCGAATTGAAATATCTTGTAAGCCTGCAAATACAATTTGATTTCTATACATTTTATTTAATCCGCCAATATAAAAACCATTAAAGTGATTAGTTTGATCGCTAAAATTGATGCCATTTTGTAACAATCCAAAAACATTTACATTTTTACTGACTGGCTTATAAAACTCAAAGTTGAGTATCGTTCTACTGTAGTTGGCATTATTTACTGATACTTTAGTGGTTGGATTATTAAAACTCACAGATGTATACTCATAATTTGTATACTTGTTTATTGTCCATCCAATTTCATGGTATATTTTAATACCTTTATTTGGATAAATAGGTTGATTTAAGTTGTTGTAATGAAAGTAAGCAAAATTGGTCAAGAATTTATTACGACCATTTACCTCTAAAACCGATTGCAAGCTAGGAGCGAACTGTTCAATTTCATACCTAATACCAAGTCCAATGGTATAATTTCGCTTATTGGCAAGTTGTAGTTTTAGACCAGATACAAAATATTTTAATTTATAGATGCCTACTTTCTTAAAGTCTCTATAAGCATCAGATTTAATAGACTCATATTGTAAACTAGGAATCAATTCAATGTGTTTACCTCGACCAAAATACTGTAAATGCTCCGCCTTTGCTCTAAAGTTTTCACCTAAATTCATGGTAATCAAAGACCTTGAATTTGGTGTAAGAAAATTTCTGGTTGTGGCATTAGCGATGATGCTTATACCTGTAAAAGAATTATAGTGCATAGAAAGTTTGCCATAGGTGGGACTACTCTCTTCTACTGTAAAAATAATTTTTGTACTCCCGTCTTTAAGTGGCTGTAAACTATAATGAATATAATTGTACTCTCTTGTGCCATATGCTCTTCGCATCATCTCTGCAAAATGATGTGGCGCATAGCTTGTATTGTTTTCAAAATTCATACTGTGCAAAAATGCAGCAGTAGTAATGGATTTTAAACCTCTAATTTCATAATCTGAAATATATACATACTCAACACGAGGGAGTCTGCTTATTTCAGCACTTTTGATACTATTGCGAAATTGTTGTAATGAGTCTGCCAATTTTTTAAAATATGGAAATAGCGCATTTCCATTATCGATTCCTGAATCGATAATTTCATCTGATTTTTCAAAACTTCCAGCAGTGAATTTTTCTAATTTTTGGTCTATATATAAATTTGTCTGTGCAACTTGAAGCTTGTTACCCTTCTTCTCAATTAAAGAGGCAATCTGATAAAGCACTAATAAAGGATGGGTTAATTTTTCTGCAGGAAGTAATCCCTCAGCTACATTACTACCAATGACAAAGTTTGCCCCCATTTCAACTACATCACTCACAGGAAAATTTCGAATGACGCCGCCATCAACCAATGCACGCCCACTGTCTATGACAGTAGTAAATACTCCAGGTATCGCCATGCTTGCTCTTACTGCTGCAATGATTTCCCCTCTTTTTTGCACAATCGGCTCTGCATTTGAAATATCTGTAGCAATACTTACAAAAGGAATACTGAATTCACTAAAATTTTTTATTCTATAAACTGGAAAATACAATTCAGATAATTTAATCCAAAGCTCTTCTGATTCCAATGCGCCTGTAGGTAAATTTAATTTCTTATTTTCAAAGGGCACTTCAAGTGCATACTTGCCATACTCTTCTTTTTCCTCCATAGACAATGCACGTAATGTAATTTTATTGGAAAACATTTTATCCCAATCCATTGTTCTAGCAATTTGTTCAATTTCCTTGCCATTATAACCAATTGCATATAATGACCCAATTACCGCACCCATACTTGTACCAGAGATGTAATCAATTTTTAAACCTGCAGAATCTATTGCTTTTAAAATGCCAATATGCGCCAAGCCTTTCGCACCACCTCCACTTAATGTCAATCCAATTTTTGTATTTGCTGTAACTTGAGCATTCGTCACAACACAATACATTAACATTGCAAGCAGAAGCAGTGTTTTAGAGCTAAATTTGAGTGTATTTTTATTCATTAAACCCATCATACTACAAAGTTGCGCTTTTCTTTTAAGCTTACCCAATCTTGACCGAAGTCATTGTTAATGATCCACCAACAGGCTTATCATTAAAAAATGACACTGCATCTGTTTTACCTTGCAAACCTAAAGTATACAAAAGTGGTAAATAATGTTCAGGGGTAGGAATTGCCAACTTGGCTTCTCTACCCAAAGTATTGTAATGAATAAGTGGATTATGGTCTTTATTCAAGATTAAATCTTTAAACGTTTGATTCATTTGTATTGCCCAATCATACCCATATGCAGGACAGTCTAATTTATCCCATGCGACCATACGGAGATTATGTACCATATTACCACTGCCAATAATCAACACTCCTTTTTTACGCAACTGATACAATTCCTTGGCCAACTCATAGTGAAAAGCTGGATCCTTAGTATAATCAATGCTTAATTGTAAAACTGGGATATTGGCCTCTGGATACATATGCCTTATAATTGTCCAAGTTCCGTGATCTAAACCCCAGTCGTGGTCTAGCTCCACATGCGTTCCGTGAATCATCGAAGCTGCTTCTTTTGCTAATGCTGGATTTCCAGGTGCAGGATATTGTACTTGAAATAAGGCTTCTGGGAAACCGCCAAAATCATGAATGGTTTTAGGAAAATCCATTGCGGTAATACTTGTACCCTTTGTAAACCAGTGTGCAGAAATCACTAAAACAGCCTTAGGTGTTGGTACTTCTTTAGCCATCCCTTTCCAACGATTGCTAAATTCATTGTCCTCTATCCCGTTCATAGGTGAGCCGTGACCAATAAATAAAACCGGCATTAAATAATTTTGTTCTTGTAAAGTTTCAGTGAAACTTTTAAACGCCCCTAAAGTATTGATCGCGCTCATTGCTATGATTGGATTTATAATTTTTTTGATAAAGTGGCTACGACTTATCATTATGCAGATTGTTTCACAAATTGAATCTCTGCTGCAATTTTAACATCGTTACTAACTAAAACACCACCTGTTTCTAATGTTGCATTCCAAGTTAATCCAAAGTCTTCTCTATTAATTTTTCCGTTCAAAGAAAAACCTACTTTTTCATTACCCCATGGATCCTTGCTGATGCCACCAAATTCTAATTCAAAGCTAACTTCTTTTGTAATTCCCTTTATAGTTAAATTTCCTTTTAATTGGCCATTTTCATCATCAAAACGCTCTAAAGAAGTAGACTCAAATTGTATAGTTGGAAATTGGTCAGCGTCAAAAAAATCAGCAGATTTTAAGTGATTGTCTCGATCGTCATTGTTTGTGCTAATAGAAGCAACTTGAATAGATGCAGAAGCTGTTGCATTTTTAAAGCTAGCATCTGCTGCATTTAAGACCGCATCGAATTGCTTAAATTCACCTTTTACATTTGTGATCATTAAGTGCTTTACTTTGAAAGTAATTTCACTATGCGCTGGGTCAAATGCCCATGTTGTTTGATTTGCCATTTTTTTATTTTTTAGTTTGATAACACAAATGTCTAACTAAAATTTAATTGGCTAATTAACATAGGTTAACTTATTCAAAAGCGATGTAAATCTTATTTTTTATTGGCTAATTCCTTACGGATTCTGCTCAAAGACTGAGGCTGAATACCCAAATAGGACGCAATTAAGTATTGTGGAATACGCTGTACAAATTGAGGATGTAGTTGCGCAAATTCATTATACCTATTTTCTGCTGTTTCGCTATTTGTTTTAGCCAAACGATATTGTAAAGCAACAAAAGCATTTTGTATCAATAATCTAAAATACCTGTCAAATACAGGCATTGTATCACAAGCTTTTTGAAAACTCTCTTTATTCAATACCAGCACTTTAGTTGTTTCAAGTGCATGAATAGTATAGATAGCTTTTTTACCAGAAAAGAAACTGTATAAATCAGAAATCCAATAACCTTCTAAAGCAAATTGAATGGCATGATCCTCACCGGCTTCATCTTTAAATGAAGAATAACAAGAACCTTCAGTTAAAAAGTAGATGTAATTACAGGCTCTACCTTCTTCAACTAATATATCTTTCTTATGAAAGGTTTTTTCAAAAAGCATGTCTGAAAATGCAATGCAATTAGCTTCAGAAAGTGCTGCATTCAATAGACGTTGAATATGTGCTTTTAATAAATCAATCATATATTTATAAATAAATTTCTCCCTTCATATAGAGAATAGCTTTCCCAGTAATCTCAACTCTGTCATTGACGAGCTTACAATAAAGTGTACCTCTTCTTGCAGAGATTTGTTCAGCCCTAAAATTAAACTTATTTAGTTGTTTCGACCAATATGGTGTTAAAGTAGTATGTGCAGAACCAGTAACGGGGTCTTCATTCACGCCAACTTTAGGACCAAAAAATCTTGAAACAAAATCACAGTCATTACCTATCGAAGTTACTATTAAACCTCTTGCGTCTAGTTTTTCAATCTGTGATAAATTAGGTATGAGGCAAGCTATATCTTCTTGTTTTTGATAAATCAACATGATATCACTTTTACCTTTGTAAGCGGCAGATGGTTTTAAACTTGTTGCTGTTAACAAGTCATGAGTTAAAGCAATTTCATTCAATTGATCAGTAGGAAAATCCAAAGTAAAATTATCGCCATCAACTGTAACAGGTAAACTCCCAGTTCTAACTGAATAAAAAGGAATTTTGTTGCCCATAAAGTTTTCCTGTGTTGCTAACACGAATGCAGTTGCTAATGTAGCATGACCACAAAGATCTACCTCGGTATTAGGTGTAAACCAACGAATCTCAACACGATCTTCTTTGATCACGTAAAATGCTGTTTCAGATAAATTATTTTCAGATGCAATTTTTAATAAAAGCGTATCGTCAAGCCATGCTGTTAATGGACAAACAGCAGCTGGATTTCCCTGAAACACTTTATCTGCGAATGCGTCAACTTGGTAGAGCGTTAATTTCATGCGTGACGAGTATAAATTTAATGATCATAAGTAATTACTCTTAATATTTTCCAAAGGCCATGCTCACTCTTCCAAAGCGTCAAAAATTTGAATTTGCCTATCTCTTCTATTCCATTTTCAATATGATTGAATAGTATGCGGTAAATAGGTCACTATCAAGTACTCTATTGTATTCAATCATGTTTTATCGGTTATTGTAACTTTTTTGCACTTACAACCAATTCTGTATCTATTAATTCTAAGGACAATACCATATCCTTCACCGTTTCTTTATACTTTTTAAAATGAGGAGTTAAAATATGAGCTTGATAGGCTTCAAAATTGGCATACACTTCTAAAATTGTAATATTTGAAGCATCTTTTTTATCAGCCACAGCAGTATAAGACAAGACACCAGGCTCTAATTTAATCGCTGCATCCATTTGCTCTTTTAAAGCAATTTTGTATTGATCCAATTGCTTGACATCCACTTTAATTTTTGCAATTCTATACATGTTATTGGTATCTTGTGCTTTTGTATTAAAAGAAATCAAACTGAAGATACCCATAAATAAAGTTGAGAGAAAAACTTGCTTAATCATATTATAAGATAAAAGGTTATACTATAAAAGTATAAACTTTTTATATTTATTAGATATTATCCATTAAGTTGCCCAGTAACATGGGCAATGAGGATTATTGGCGGCAAATGAAAACCTATTATATTAAATGGACTAAAAGGCACCGAAAAATCTAAAAAAGCCATTTGTAAATGGCTTTTTTAGATTTTATTATAGACAGCCTTTCTATATTCTATACCCCAATTTGCTAATTCATCAATCACAGAAGAAAGTGTTTTACCATATTTTGTGATCGCATATTCAACAGTTATTGGCTTCGTATTCATTACAGTTCGACTGACTAAATTGTTCATTTCCAAATCTTGAAGTTCCTTAGATAGCATTTTAGTCCCTATGCCATCTATTTCGCGTAACAAATCCATAAAGCCTAATTTGTTACCTTCAATGAGTGTTCCCAAAATATGGAACTTCCACTTCCCAGATAATAAACTCATTGCATCGCCGATTGCTTGCATTCTTACTCTGCAAACTGATGATGCATTTATTTTTGCATTTTTTTTCATCACCTTCACACACATTTAAAATTTGAAAATTTACAAACAATTAAATAGTATCCAATAGGAAACTACTTTCTAAAAGGAAATCAATAGCAAAGGTACATTTAATATTCAGTAGTTTTACCCCCTCAAAAAAATTCAAAATTTAATAAAATGGACAATAAGCATCCTTTAATGTGTGACCCTGAAAGTGGTATTTGCGAAATACCAAGTAATAAATCAAATTCAACAGATAACAATGCAGTAAAATCAAACAAAAAACCTGTAAAAATTATTTATTACACCGACCCTATTTGCTCTTCCTGTTGGGGCATTGAACCACAACTTCGAA
This sequence comes from uncultured Sediminibacterium sp., assembly GCA_964492205.1. Taxonomy (GTDB): domain Bacteria; phylum Bacteroidota; class Bacteroidia; order Chitinophagales; family Chitinophagaceae; genus Sediminibacterium. The sequence continues at coordinate 4,672 of CAZBJP010000002.1, read as the reverse complement.
AACTAAAATTAGAATATGGAAACGATTTTGAAATTGAATACAGAATGGGTGGTTTACTTCCTAATTGGAGCTACAATAGTGGTGGTATTAGCAAACCTTCTGACGTTGCACACCATTGGGACGAAGTAAGTGCTTATTACGATATGCCAATAGACGGGGATGTTTGGTTAGAAGACCCTTTAGATTCGTCTTATCCACCATCAATTGCTTTTAAAGCAGCTCAGATGCAAGACAACGAAAAAGCAATTTTATTTCTTCGTGAAATAAGAGAAATGGTTTTTTTACAAAAAAAGAATATAGCAAAATGGGGAAATATAGAAATGGCAGGAAAAAAAGTTCAACTTGACCTTGTTAAGTTGAAAGCCGATTACGAAGGAAAAGCAAAAGAACTTTTTGAAGAAGATTTAAAATTGGGAAGAGAACTAGGCGTAAGAGGATTTCCAACAATGTTTTTTACTGACACTACAGGAAATAAAGAATTGGTATATGGGTCGAAGCCTTACCAGACTTTTGAGCATGCATTACTTAATTTGTATCCTAGTGCTAACAAAATAAACTATGATAAAATTTGGAGTTCTGTCTTTTCAAAATATCATTCATTGACAGCAAAAGAATTTTATGAACTTACAGGAACACCACGAAACGAGTGTGAAAAATATTTAGACGAGTTAACCGCTAACGGTAAATTAAAAAAATTAACTTCAAAAAGTGGATCAATATGGACTATTTGGTAAAAGATAAAAAACTTGAATTAAAATACGAACCAGGAAAAGGTGCATGGACATATCACATTCAAATTCCTAATACAAAACACATTGATGAACTAAGAAAATAAAAAAGGGCTATACGACCAAAGTATAACCCTTTTTTATTTTATATCTGCCACAAACATACCAAAGATACAGCGCTAATGTTACGATCAAATATTTAACAATCAAAAATTAAAACGTTCACATCTTGCAAGTAAACAAGAGGTTTGATTTATAAATTATAGCTTTTTCTAACCATCAAAAAGTATAATTTATCTGAAAGCAATTTTCTTAACATCAACAACATTGGGCCGGGTTTGCCAACTGAGTATCTCATTTGATTACCATTGTCAGTTGCGGATTTGTAAATCACTTTTGCAACCACTTCAGGACCTTCAGCATCTTTCATTACTTTTTCGGCAGCATCATTGAATTTTTGAATAAATTCATCATATTGGTTTGTGTCCGTAGGTTTTATAAATTGTCGACTTCTACCATAAAAATCAGTAACTATAGGACCCGGTTCAATTAGTTTCATTTTAATATTGAACTGAGCTAATTCATAATGTAACGACTCTGTAAAACCTTCAACGGCAAATTTTGTAGAATGGTAAATACTATATAATGGGAATGTAATTTTTCCTCCCATACTTGAAATTTGAATAATGGCACCTCCTCCATTCGGTCTCATATGCTTAATTGCTTCTCTTGTCACGCGCATCAATCCAAATACATTTGTATTGAATTGTTTTTCAATGACTTCATCTGACATTGCTTCAAATGCGCCATCAACACCATAACCTGCATTATTAACAACAACATCAATATTCCCAAAATCTTTACTAGCTAATGCTATACAATTTTTTACGCTTTCGAGATCTGTAACGTCTAAGGAATACATTTTAACATTAGGCAACTTATTGAAATCTGATTCATTTTCAGGGTTTCTTTGAGTTGCAATAACGTTCCACCCCATTTTAGCAAACTCTAAAACAGTTGCTTTACCTATGCCACTTGAGGTACCTGTAATTAATACGGTCTTTTTCATATTATACTTATTTTATTTTGAACAAAACTATTGGGTTAATATGAAACCCACAACATTAGAGTGTAGTCTATAGTTGATATTTATTTTTCAACACCCTATATTTGCAATATGTTAATAAATGAACTATCTAAAAAAACAGGGCTTTCAACTCACACCATTCGCTTTTATGAAAAGTCTGGGTTGATAGAAGGCAAACAAGATGAATCAATCAAATCGAATAATTACTTTCATTATGACGATGTAACGATTGAAAAACTTGAATTCATTAGTGATGCAAAGTCCGTTGGGTTCACAATCAAAGAAATAGGTCAAATCATTGATGCCTGGTACAAAAGAAAATATACCAAGAAACAAAAACTTGAAATTCTTGATGACAAATTGATTTCTTTAGAACAAAAGATGAAGGAGATAAAGGAAATGAAGAAACAGATTCTTCAATTCAAGGATGATGTGGTAAATGACAGATGCTAGACTTATGAATAAAAAAGGGTCATACTATCGAAGTATAACCCTTTTACTTTTATATTTTGCTCCCCTTACAGACGAAAGATGCAGCTATAATGCGATGATTGAGTTTGTGACTATTAGGAAATTAAAGAGTTGAACTTCCTGCAAGTTTGCAAGAAGTCATTTACTTATTTTGCTTTTATCGGTATCCAAATTTCTTCTTCTGAAGACGGGTCATTGTTTTTATATTTTTCACCCAAAACTTCAAAATGTGCTCTATCATCTAATATATAGTCTGAATTTGGCACCCATTCGCTATAAATGTATTGAAAAAAAGCTGAGGCTTCTGAACTCATTCCTTTATAATTAAAAACAGCATAAAGTCCGCTTGATAAATTATATGTTTCCAATTCAACTGGGACGATATTGAAATTTTCAACCTCTACCGTGGCCCATCTTTCAAATTGGTTAGTAGGTTTGAAATCTATAAAGTGATTAGGGGCATATACAACTAATGATATTAAATCGTTCGTCAAATTATTTTTTATCTCTTTTCTTCTTGGCATAAAACTCCCCCATAATTCTCCAATTCTATAATCGGCATAACACATTGTCATTCGTTTTCCAACTAGTTTCTTCTCGTTTATTGTTTCTATTCTTGGTATCATTTTCACTATTTATTTACAAACTCTAATATATCAGCTGGTTGACAATCCAAAACCTTACATATTGCTTCCAATGTACTAAACCGTATTGCTTTAGCTTTACCTGTTTTAAGTATTGATAGATTTGATAGAGTCAACCCAACTTTCTCAGATAATTCATTTAATGACATCTTGCGCTTTGCCATCATCACATCAAGATTTACTATTATTGGCATAATTTATACAGTTAGATCGTTTTCGTTTTGTAGCTCTATTCCTTTTTTAAAAACCTGTGCAATAACATAGATGGTAGCTGCCATTATCAGAAAGGCTCCCGTATCATTCCAATACTCTTGTGCATTACTTATATTATAACCTGAATTTATTAGTCTTTTGGAATACTGCCTAGCAACGGCACCTAAAATTGCTATGGAGAACACTTCGAAACTTATATTTTCTATCAGCTTGGCAATTTCAACACTGAAAGGTTTCACGAAATTTAATTTCAAAAAGATTTTAACAACTAAGTAAAATAAATAGGCTTTTAGTATTGAGATTAAAATAATGAAACTCATCAATCCAATAAAGTGCACTAAGCTTTTCGCTTGTAGACCAGAGAGGTCCAATCCTTTGTAAATATTATGAGCTACAATTGGTTTATAAATGGAGTACGTAAAATTGAAGATTAGGGCACCTGATTCTATACATAAACCAATAAAAACAATCCAGGCAATGACATTCAATACTTTTAATAGAAAATCGATTCTTTTTGACATACTTTTCGAAATTTTAGCATAAAAGTAATAAAAAAATATTGAAATACAATAAATATATATTGATATTAGGTATAATTAAAGAACAAAAAAGGGTCATACTACCGAAGTATAACCCTTTTATCTTTTTATTGCTCGCTTCACAGACGAAAGTGCAGGACTTTGTGCAGTAATGATTTAAAACACTAGATTAATTGCTTTAAAAAGTGATCTAAATCTGGGATTTTATTTTCAATGATATCCCAAACTATATCGTAATCAATGCCAAAATAATCATGAATTAATTTGTCTCTCGTGCCAGCAATCTTTTTCCATTCAATATGATTATGTGTAGATTTAAATTCATCATCGATCTTCTTAAAAGCCTCTCCTATAATTTCAATACTTCTAACAACTGCACGACATAGCACTTCATCATTAATGACTTGTTCTTTGGTTTTACTTTCGGTATGCTGTAAAATAAATGAGTTTTCAACTAAATATATTGAACTAACTCGATATTAGAGGTTGACATGTTGAACCTCTTTTAAAATGTGAGGACCAATAAACTTACTTAACGATTGCGGAGTAACAATCTCCACTTTTCTTCCAATTAGTTCTTCTAAAAAAAAGGATAGATCCATAAAATTATCAAAGCTCTTTTTTTCAGGTGCAAAGTCAACTAATAAATCAACATCACTTTCATCATTAATTGTTCCTTTTGAAAATGATCCGAAAAGTCCAAGACTATTAACTCCATAAGACTTAATTGCCTCTCTGTTTGCGGAAAGTGCTACCAAAAGGTCTTGTTTTGTATGAAGTTTAACTTGGCTCATTGGTACTACTAATTTAAGCTATTATAGCTCAGATATCAAAAAAGCCATCTTAAGTGATGGCTTTTGATTTTTCTGCTCCCCTTACAGACGAAAGATGCAGCTTTGGGGAACTTTATAAGTTGATAACTATTAGAAAACTAAGGAGTTTGGTTTCGGCCTAATACCCAGATAAAAACATTAAATTATATTCCGTCAA
>CAZBJP010000001.1:123462-125310 GCA_964492205.1 uncultured Sediminibacterium sp. | reverse complement strand
GCAATAATAGTAAGGGATCCGCCATTTTCAATTTTACGCGCTGCACCAAAAAATTGTTTTGGTTTTTGCATCGCATTAGCCTCCACGCCACCTGATAAAACTTTACCAGAGCTTGGCGCTACTGTATTGTGCGCGCGCGCTAAACGTGTAATTGAATCTAATAAGATTACCACATCGTGTCCACACTCTACTAGGCGTTTTGCTTTTTGCAAGGCCATGGTAGACACTTTCACATGCTTTTCTGCAGGCTCGTCAAAGGTAGATGCAATCACTTCTGCTTTCACAGAACGTTCCACATCGGTTACTTCTTCAGGGCGCTCATCTACTAACACGACCATTAAATAGCACTCGGGATGATTTGCTGCAATGGCGTTAGCTACTTCTTTCAACAACATCGTCTTACCCACTTTTGGTTGTGCAACCAATAATCCACGTTGGCCTTTACCAATGGGCGTAAATAAATCCATGATACGCGTGCTATAATTATTAGCAGTGGTATATAAATTTAATTTTTCGTAAGGGAATAATGGTGTTAAATAATCGAAAGGAATTCGATCGCGAATTTCGTCTGGTTTTTTACCGTTGACAAAATCAACTTTCGTTAAAGCAAAATATTTTTCACCTTCTTTTGGTGGACGCACAGTACCTTGTACGGTATCTCCTGTTTTTAAACCAAATAATTTTATTTGAGATGGAGATACATAAACATCATCCGGAGAAGACAAGTAATTATAATCTGAGCTTCTTAAAAAGCCATATCCATCGGGCATCATTTCTAACACACCTTCAGAGGCAATGGCACCATCAAACTCTACATTGAATACGGGTTCTTTTTTAGGTTGGTGTCTATTTTGATGCGGGTGTTGTCCTTGACCGGGTCCCCTATGTCCACGATATTCTCTATGATCGCCGCTTTGAGGATTTTGATTGGGTTGACCAGATTGTGACTCTTGTCCAGTTTGGTCTCCTTGTGCAGCAGGTACTACATCTTGGTTGTCTTCTGGCGTAGCTACTTGGCTTGCTGCAGACTCGTCACCAAATAAGGCAGCGGCTATTTTAGAAGCTTTATCGTCTTCGGAATGTTCTTTTTGCGCCTTAACTGGAGCGTTTGATCTGCGTTTTGGCTCTTCAGCAGGTTCAGCTGATTTTTTTGTAATCGCTTTACGCGCTGGTTTTGCTGAGCTTGAATCGGCTTTTGCTGTTGGAGTAGATGCAGCAATGGGCTTGCGTCCTCTCTTTGGTTTGTCGTCTTTTTCTTGCACTGTAAATGAAGGGTTTTTTAAAATCGAATCGAGATCGAGGAATGTTTGAAAAATCTAGTTGAATTTGGTCAAGATTTGACCGATAATTTATGAAGGGCGAAAAGTAGTTGCTTAGTGATTCGCTCGTTTCTATTGCAAAGTAATGATGTTTTTGCATAAAAAAACAATTTTTTATGGGTTATCTTTGAACCTCGAAATAACTAATATGTTCAACCAAAGAGTCAAAATCAAGCAATTGTTAAACGGAACCGGGGCAAATTCTGCCGTTGGAACCGAAGTTGTAGTCATGGGATGGGTGCGTACCTTCCGAAATAACCAGTTTATCGCATTGAATGATGGAAGTACAAATAACAACCTGCAAGTAGTAGCTACTTTGGGCGAATTTGATGAAAACTTATTAAAACGTATTACCACTGGTGCCTCTTTAAAGGTAGCAGGTGTGGTGGTGGAAAGTTTAGGCAAAGGACAGTCTTTAGAAGTAAAAGCGACTACGATTGAAATTTTAGGGGATAGTGATGCAGATAAGTATCCTTTACAACCTAAAAAACACTCTTCCGGAGCCGACGGCGTTCGACGACTTCACCAC
>CAZBJP010000001.1:99670-123452 GCA_964492205.1 uncultured Sediminibacterium sp. | reverse complement strand
TAGAACCAACACATTTGGATCGGTGTTTCGTATTCGTCATTCATTGGCATTTGCAGTACACCAGTTTTTTAACGATCGCGGATTTTTATATTTACACACACCTATCATTACTTCAAGTGATGCTGAAGGTGCGGGAGAAATGTTTCGTGTAACAACGCTTCCATTAGAGGGCGCTCCAAAAAATGAAGCAGGTACAATTGATTTTACTGAAGATTTTTTTGGTAAGAGTACGAACCTAACTGTAAGTGGTCAATTAGAAGGAGAGTTGGGCGCCATGGCGTTTTCAGACATTTATACATTTGGTCCAACCTTTCGAGCAGAGAATTCAAACACCACAAGACATTTGGCAGAGTTTTGGATGATTGAGCCTGAAGTGGCATTCAATGACCTTGAAGACAATATGAATTTAGCAGAAGATTTTATTAAGCATTTGATCGCTTATGTGATGGAACGCAATGCAGAAGATTTAGCATTTTTAGATGCGCGTTTGGCTGAAGAAGAAAAACAATTGCCTACTGAAAAAAGAAGCGGCCTAGGCTTAATTGAAAAATTAAAATTTGTCCTTGAAAACGGATTTGAAAGAATCACTTATACAGAAGCAATTGATATTTTATTAAATAGCAATCATTATAAGAAAAAGAAATTCACTTATGACGTTAAGTGGGGTATTGATTTACAAAGTGAGCATGAAAGATTCCTGGTTGAGCAACATTTTAAAAAGCCAGTTATTGTAACGAACTATCCTGCTGCGATCAAAGCATTTTATATGCGTATGAATGATGGTTGTGAGCCAGGTAAAGAAACAGTTGCTGCAATGGATATTTTGGCACCTGGTATAGGAGAGATTGTGGGTGGTTCACAAAGGGAGGAGCGCTTAGAAAAATTAGAAAAAAGAATGAATGAAATGCAAATTCCTTTAGAAGAAATGAGCTACTATTTAGATACAAGACGTTTTGGCACTGTACCACATGCTGGATTTGGCCTAGGTTTTGAGCGTATGGTTCAGTTTGTAACGGGTATGACAAATATAAGAGATGTAATACCATTTGCAAGAACGCCGAAGAATTGTGAATATTAAAAAATTTTAAAAGAGCGCAATTGCGCTCTTTTTGTTAAAGTACAGTGTTAAAAACAGCTCCGAGTATTCAACTTAATTAAATTATATGGGAATTATTTTAGTTTTAATAGGTGCTTTTTGTTTTGCAATCAGTAATGCCTATTGGAAAAAAGTGACCGAAACCATCCCTTATCATATAGGTATGTTTTATAGAGGAGTTTTTGCCACCATAATTTTTGCTATTTTGTATTTTGGTTTTCGCCAAGCTGATTTTTTTAAATATTGGGTGGTAAGAGATATTGTATTTGATAATGAATTTTTATTATCCATTGCACTAAGTGTTTTTAATATTTTTGGCCTAGTCTTTTTTTTACAAGGTATTCAGAAAGCGCCCGTAAGTGTTGTGGTACCTGTATCTTCACTAAAACTGTTTACCATTTTAACTGCAGTTTTTGTCGTTGGAGAAGTGTGGCAAAGTAATTATTTATGGGCGTTTATTTTAAGCACAGTAGGATTATTTTTATTGTATTATAAACGTGGAGAAATTCATAATGCAAAGGAGTTTGAAAAAGGATTGATATATGGTGTTGCATCAAGTTTTTTTTGGGGTAGTTCTTATGCTTTATATAAATTTCCTATTGCGTGGTGGGGTCCTTTGGGATTTAGTTTAATCATTGAATCTGTTGCAATGTTGTTTGGTTTAGTATTAGTAATTAAAGATGGAATGGCGAATCAATTATTATCTTACTTAAAATTCATGCACATAAAAGCCTACCTAATTTTGGGGGCGCTATTGGTGATTGGGGGTTTGGCGATTAATATGAGTTATGGTTATTTGCCAGTGGTGGTGATTAATATCTTAATTATTGGTAGTCAAATAATCTCCATTTTGATTGGTTATTTTTTCTATAAAGAACGATTAAGTGTAAAACAATGGATTGGATTGGTACTCATTATTACCAGTTTTTTTGTGGTGGCTGCTGTAGCATAATATATTAGATTGCGCTCTACGCTACTATTCAATTACACTGATTTTCAATAAACAAGCCTAATTTTTTGCTATTTAAGGGTGGTCTGCTTATATTTGCACCCCGAACAAAGCTATTTGTTTGGATGAAAATACGATGGCGCTGTAGCTCAGTTGGTAGAGCAAAGGACTGAAAATCCTTGTGTCCCCGGTTCGAGCCCGGGTGGTGCCACAATCCCTCAACGAAAGTTGGGGGCTTTTTATTTTATTTGTATTTGTTTTCTTTGCACCGTATGCGCTGAAAATATACCAAGTGCTCCACCTACAACATTAGAGGGTGGATTAGAGGGGGTGGTTCCACCACCTGGTCCCGCACCAGATTGCTGATTCAAAGTATAGTAATATAAATAAGTAGGTCTTGTAATACATTGCATTTCTACCGTAATAAGATCATTTACTTTTACCTCCAAAGAGTCCGAACCCCCTCTTAAAGGCCTTTGATTTACCTTACCATTATTTAAATTATCATTGAATACGTGAAAAGTTTGATCGAGTGTATCATTGATCTTTTGTATAAAACGATAGCTATTACCCAGTGTCATCGGATCAATATAAACCGGGATGACGCTATATCTAATTTCATTATTGAATGCAAACGGATTAATTCTTAAACTATCTAATCTTACCTTTTGAGGCATAGTAGAAACTGCTGTGTATTTTTTTTCTTCAACAAATACTTCTAAGGTATAGGTGTTACCATACACGCCTTTAATTTTATTTGTTTTGTATACGCCCATTTTTTCGTGCTTGAGTGTATCTATTATTCCAGTATTGTCTTTAACTATGACAATTGCATTTGTAATAGTAGGATAATTAGAATTTTCGGAAATTCCGATAGACTTGTTAAGTCTTATATAATAAGGACCAACCTCATCTGTTATACTTCCGTCAATGACCAATATAGATTGATTAGGATCCAAGGGAAGCTGAATTTCTTTTTTACAACTGATTAAAAAAAATCCCAAAAAAAATGCAGCAAGGTATTTTTTTAGCATGATTAAAATTTGAATTGATAAGTTACACTGGGTACCCATCTAAATAAGGAGGTTTGAATAATTTGTGTTTTCGTCAAATCTTTTGGATCGTCTTGAAAATTAATTTGATACGCATTTTCTCTGCCATAAACATTATATAAACTGAAGTTCCAAGATTCCTGAATGCGTTTTTTTATTTTCTTATCATATGTAACACTTAGGTCCATTCTGTGATTGGCTGGCATTCGATTTCCATTTCTAGAAGCATATTGGTATAAGGTCTGTCCTTGTATAGTATATTTTCCAGTTGGGAAAGTCACCGCGTCTCCGGTGTTGTATACAAAAACAGTAGAGATAGACCATCTTGGATTAAGCGTATAGACGCCTACTATAGAAAAATCGTGTGTTCTGTCTTGTTTTGCATTGTACCAATTATTTTGGTTAATGCCATTAATTTTTCTTTCTGTTTTTGATAACGTATAACTGATCCACCCCGTTAACACACCTTCTTTCTTTTTCCACAATAGTTCAAGACCATAGGCGCGTCCTATACCAAATAATAGTGCGCTTTCTACATCTGCCAAGGTATTAATTTCCGCTCCATCCTTATAATCAAGTTGATTTTTTAAATTTTTATAATACAATTCGGTGCTTAGTTCAAATCTATTGTTTTTCCACCCTTGCACAAAACCAATGCTTAGCTGGTCTGCAATTTCTGGTTTTATGTTGTAGGAGTTTCCTATCCATTGATCAGAGGGACTGGATGCCGTTGAATTACTGAGCAAATGAAGGTGTTGCACATTTCTAGCATAACCCGCTTTTAAACTTGTTTGATCTGTTATACGATAATTGGCGGTCATTCTGGGTTCTGGGTTGACGTAAGTTTTACCAAAACGATTCTTATCTAATTGAATAGTGTTAATTAGAAGATCACTTTCGTATATATTATAGGCATCTCCCCCCATTAAAGTATAGGCAGATAAGCGCATTCCATAATCTACAATTAGGTTGTTATTTGCTTTAAAGTAGTTGCTAATATAGATTGCATTTTCAAGACCATTTCTTCCCCTTTTTGGATTGCTGTTAATGACTGTGCCACTAAATGTGCTTGGCGTAATAGTGTGTAAAATGCTATTAAATCCAAAACGCAACGTGTGCTTAGGATTAAGGTAAAAAGTGTAATCTTGTTTTAAGTTTAGATCTTTAATATTTGAATTGACATTAAAATTAGTCAAGCCATTTTTTAACTTTACATTGTAATTATAGTCGCTATAAATTAAGGAGCTGTTTAAGAACATTCGATTAGATACAATACGATTCCATCTAATAGTACCGGTTTTGTTACCCCAATCAATGCCAAACGTATTGCCCAATCCTAATTCATCTTTTCCAAAATACCCCGAAATGTAAATTTTATTTTTTTCATCAATTTTGTAATTCGCCTTCAAATTTAAATCGTAGAAATACAAAATATTATCTTTAAATTCATCAGATGCGCGCAGAAAAATATCTGCATAAGTTCTTCTTCCTGAAAGGATAAAGGAAGACTTATCTTTTTGAAGCGGCCCCTCAACACTAAGTCGACTACTTATCAGGCCAAGACCCCCGTTCACATTAAACGCTTGGTTATTCCCTTCTTTCATTTTTACATCTAACACAGAAGATAGTCTACCACCATACTGCGCAGGACCATTTCCCTTAATTAAGGTAGCATCTTTAATAGCATCGCTATTAAATGTGCTAAAAAAACCAAGTAAGTGTGATGCATTATAAACGGGTGCTTCGTCTAGTAAAATTAAATTTTGGTCTGCCCCTCCTCCTCTTACATAAAAACCACTATTACCTTCTCCAGCCGATTTCACCCCAGGTAGCAGTTGAAGCGTTTTTAAAATATCTTTTTCTCCAAAGATCACTGGCAACTTGCTTACTGCACTCATGTTGAGTGTTTCTGTGCCCATTTGTGGCTTACTTAAGTTGTCATTTTTGCGCCCACTTTCAACCACAACTTCTTTTAAAGAGTTAGTGTTGCTTAATAAAATGTTTAAACGAGTATTTGAATCAAGTTGAATTTGTTGTCTATAATTTAAATAACCCAACTGTGTTACACGAATAGTATACTTACCCCTCGGTAAGCTAATGGCATAAAATCCATATTCATTAGATAAGACACCGACGCTAGGTAACTCATCTATTCGAATAACAGATCGAATTAATGATTCTCCGGTTTGTTGGTCTTTTACATTTCCATTTAATATATAAGTTGGTTGGCCATATAGATCCATTGTTTGGAATAGAGCAAGTAGTACACCAAATAAAAAAAAGGAATACGATTTTATTGATTTCATATTGTAACAACAAATGTACCTTGTTTTAGTTGGATTGCTTCAAATCTGAAATTTTTAACAAAATCTACTATTTTCATTATTTTGAATCTTATCTGTCACATTTTTTTTATTTAACTACTTGATCAATGAACCAACTAATTTATATGCGCATATCTATTTTTTCTGTTAATATACAGTTAGTCAAGGCGTATTGATCATCTAGGCTTGAACTTAAATGTTGGTCTACGCTTTAATAAAATAGCTATTTTATATTCAAAAGATAACTTCATTTAATATACAATTTTTTATTCTTTAACTTTATTCTTTTAAATCGAACTCTATGTTAAAAAAAATAGCGTTTGTTTTTTTGGCCTTTATAATAATAATTGCTTTAAGTGCAGTTGGTATATCTGTTTTCTATAAAAAAGAAGTAAACAAATATGTTACAAGTACAGCAAATAAAAATTTAAATGCACGCTTTTCTTTTAAAGATGTTTCAATTGGTCTAATTAAAACATTTCCAAGACTGGGTATTGAAATCGAAGGAGTGCAAATTATTGGTGTGAACGACTTTAAAAATGACACCCTAGCAAGCATTCCTAATGCCACTATACAAATTAGTCTCACCGAATATTTGTTTAACAACAGGGTTGATATTGAAAAAATAAAAATAGAAGATGCCAAGTTGCATTTCATTGTTTTAAAAAACGGATTGTCTAATTGGGATATTATTAAACCGGATACTTTAGAAGTAAAAGATACGGCTGAAAAAGAAATGCATATTGTATTAAAAAAGTATACACTTGAAAATGCAGCAATTATTTATAAGGATGACTTACGAGGAGTATATACACAACTAGACAAGGTCAACCATTCAGGTTCAGGTGATTTTTCAAAAGACGTATTTTCGCTTGCAACAAAAACAAAGGTTGAAAGACTCAGTTTTTCTTATTTAGGTAAACCCTATTTGTCAGAAGTTGCTGCAACCTTAGAAGCCCCATTGCAAATGAATTTTACTAAAATGGAATTTGCTTTTAAAAACAATGAGCTTGTTTTAAATACTTTACCGATTCGTTTTGATGCTTGGTTTGCTATGCCCGATAGTAATATAGATATGGATATTCGTTTTGATGCAGCTAAAGCACCTTTAAAAGATTTCTTATCATTGATTCCAATCTTATACCAAAATTCGTTTAAAGAATTAACTGCTTCAGGAAAATTTGCATTAAATGGTTTTGTAAAAGGGAGAATGAATGATGCTCAAATGCCCGGATTTGGAATAGGTCTAACAATACAAAACGGTGCATTTAAATATGCAAGTATTCCTGCGGGTATAAAAGATGTACAACTTGCACTAAAAATTAATAACCCTGATGGTATTATTGACCATACCGTTGTGGACATGAGCCAACTAAACATGCGTCTAAACAATCAGTTTATGCAAGCCAGCATGATTGTTAAGACACCGCAGACAAACCCTTACATAAAAGTAAGGGCTAAAGGAGCTATTGACTTGGGGGCTTTACTTAAAATAATTCCTCAGAAAGACCTTGATCTCGTTGGCCATATTAAAATGAATTTTGATATAGATGGAAAAGTAAATGAACTTAAAAAGGGCAAAGGTTATGCAAAGGGTAATGTTGATATTAGTCAACTTCGTTATAATAATAAGGCACTAAATAGGCCATTTCAAATTACAACTGCCAACTTTGTAATTACACCACAAAGACTTTTGGTCAACAAATTGAATGCGAGAGTTGGGAGGTCAGACTTTGATGTTTGGGGTAATGTAGAAAATTATTTATTATATTTTATCAAGAATGAGCCTATTACTGGAAAGGTGAATCTTGTTTCAAAACTGACGGATTTAAACGAATTGATGTTTTTAAATACGAATACAGATACCGCTACTAGTTCATCATTTGAATTGCCTAAAAATGTAAACATAGCTGCACTAGCAAATATTGATCAAATAAAATACAAGAATTTTTTGATTAGTGAAGCAGAGGGTGCTGTGTATTTTGCAGACCAGAAAATTGATTTTAGAAAAATGGTCTTTAATTTATTAGACGCTACCTATACAATGAATGGAAGTTTTGAGAAAAAAGAAAATAAAGCGCCCCAAACAGTATTGAATTTTACCATACAAAATCTCGACATCAAAAAAGCATATAAAAATTTTGTGTTGGTTCAAAAATTTGCGCCTATTACTGATGCGATGCAGGGCAAAGTAAATTTGAACATAAGCTTTTCAACCAATTTAACCAAAACCCTATCTCCTGATCTTAATACTGTAAATAGCGAAGGAGATATTTATATCAACGATGCAAATTTAAATGGCTCTTCTGTGCTTAATAATATTGCTGATTTAGTAAAATGGCCCAAATTGAAATCCTTGGCTTTTAAAATAGCTCATTTAAGTTATAGCATAAAAAACGGAAGAGCAATTGTCAAACCATTTAATGTAGTGTCTAATATAACAACCTTCAATATTGCTGGCTCAAATGGATTAGATAAAAGTCTTGACTATGTGTTAGGAATGGATATGCCAAAGCAGGTAATTGATTTGGGTGGAGCCTCAGGTATTAGCAAGGAGCTGGCTAAAATAAATCCCAACTTAAGCCTTGATAAAATTGGAAAGGCGATAAAGATGCAGGTTTTAATCACTGGAAATTTAGACAAGCCAACTTTAAAACTTGGTTTAAAAGGATCAGGAATAAGTGGAGAGGGTAATACGGTACCAATTGTAGATCAAGTAAAAGAGGTGGTTGCTACTACTATAAAACAGGAAGTAAATAACAAGTTAGATCAGGCACAAAGAGAAGCTGATGCAATCATTGCTGAGGCAAAAATAGCCGCAGATAAAATAAAAAAAGAAGCATACGATAGAGCAGATCAAATGGTGGAAGAAACAAAAAATCCTTTTGCTAAGGCTGGTGTGAAGCTTGTCGCAGATAAAATAAAAAAAGAAGCAGATAAAAAATCCAATCAAATTTTAGAAGACGCTAACAAGAAAGCAACGGAAATTATTAACAAAGCAAAAAATCAAGAATAATGAAAAAGCTGTTTTTATCAACTACTATTTTAGTTTTTGTATTGGGTATATGGGGTTGTGCAACAAACGCATTAACAGGTACAAGTCAATTAAGTTTGGTTTCAGAGAAAGAATTACAAACCATGTCCGCGACACAATATTCGGATTTTATTAAATCACATGAAGTGCTATCACCATCAAAAGACACAAGGGCTGCATTGGTACAAAAGGTAGGCAAAAAAATTGCAGCTGCAGTAGAGCAATATTACATAGACAAAAACAATAAAGCAGCTTTGACTGGATTTAATTGGGAATATAATTTAGTAAAAGACAGTGCAATCAATGCTTGGTGTATGCCTGGAGGAAAGATTGTCGTTTATACCGGAATGTTGCCGTATACGTCAAATGAAAACGCATTGGCAATTGTAATGGGTCATGAAGTGTCACATGCATTGTTACAACATGGTAACAAAAGAATGAGTGAGTCGATGGTACAAGAGCTAGGCGGTATTGCATTGTCTGCAGCACTGTCAAAAAAACCTGCTCAAACACAGGATTTGTTTATGAAAGCATATGGTGTGGGCACCACTGTTGGCATTATGCTTCCATTTTCACGAAAACAAGAACTTGAAGCAGATAGATTTGGATTAATTTGGGCAGCCATTGCTGGTTATGATCCAAATGAAGCTATTCACTTTTGGGAAAGAATGCAACAAGCGTCTGGGCAGAAGCCCCCTGAATTTTTAAGCACCCATCCTTCTGATGCAACCAGAATTGAAAAAATTAAAACTTACCTACCAGAAGCACTTTCATACAAAAAATAGAGGTTTTAAATATTGAACAAAGTCATTGTATTGATTATTTAGTATCCCGATTGTCAAACAAATAACCAGATTGTTTGTTATAAAGTTAAATCGTGAATACTATGTCGAACTATTTAATAATTGGAGGCTCTTCTGGAATTGGACAACAAATTGTAAAACAGCTTGCGGCCGAAGGCCATCAAGTCTATACTACTTATAATTCGCATCCAATTGAAGTTGGCTTACCTAATATAATAGCCCAACCACTAAATGTGTTGGATGAACATTTAAACCTGGATTTTTTACCAGAAAATATTGACGGTTTGGTATATTGTCCGGGCGCCATTAGCCTAAGACCCTTCGCCAGAATCACTGCTGCTGATTTTACTCAGGACTTTAATTTACAAGTTGTAGGTGGCGTGAAGACTATACAAGCTGTATTACCAAAGTTAAAAGCGGGCCAACATCCAGCAATTATTTTATTCTCTACAGTGGCAGTACAATTAGGCTTAAATTTTCATAGTCAAGTTGCGGCATCTAAGGGTGCAATAGAAGGATTAACTAGGGCGTTATCTGCTGAATTTGCTCCAACTATTAGAGTGAATTGTATTGCCCCATCTTTAACGGACACGCCATTATCTGCTAGTTTGTTGAATTCAGAACAAAAAATGGAAGCAAACGCACAAAGGCATCCACTTAAAAGGGTTGGAACCGTAGAAGATATCGCAGCAATGGCCTGTTTTTTATTGTCAAATAAAAGTTCTTGGATTACTGGTCAAGTCTTACATATTGATGGTGGAATGAGCGTAATAAAATAATTAATGACATTATTTATTAAAAAGTAACTTAAAATAAAAAGAAGGTTGGGTTAGTTTTTTTCTAATATCCACCTCATAAAACATACAAGATAAAAGTTCTTTAATTTGATTGTTTTTACTACTTAGATTTACAATTAAATTAAACAACCAAGGAAACTTAATTAATTTTTGTAATCGATGACTTAGTTTAAGTTCTGATCCAAGTACCCTATCAATTTCAGCGTCATATTTTAATAAGGCTTCTTTAGAAAAATCATTTGTTTCAATAGCTATTGCAGCATGGCTTGCTGCAATGCGTCCGGAATATAAAGCATTCCCAATTCCTTCACCTGTAAACGGATCAATTAAATACGCCGCATCTCCAACCAACATATATCTTTCACCAGAAATTATTCTTTTTTTGCTTCCCAGCGGTAATCCATATCCATCTACAGTGTTGACTAAGCTTGCATTTTTAAAGCGATCTTTAATGATTGGATCTTCCTTGACAATTTTTTCTAGTTCTTTTTTTAAATTAATTTTTCTTTTACTTATTTCTTCACTTAACATTCCCACTCCAACATTTGCATCGCCATTTGGCAATGGGAAAATCCAGAAATAGCCAGGCAATAATGATTTTATGAAATGCAGCTCAATAAAATTATCTTCGTTAATTCCTGTTACATTTTTGTAATATGCTCGAATGCCTGCGCAGTAGTGCTTTGGCTCCATATGAATATTAGCAATAGTTTTGGTAAAACTAGAGTGGGCACCATTTGCCACAATAACTAGTTCTGCTTTAACTTCAAAATCATTGTCTCCAACAATTAAATAGCCGTCTGACTCTAATGTATAAGAATGAATTTGCACGCCCTCTATTACTTTAACATGTGTACACCTTTTCGCTTCTTCAATTAAAAAATTATCTAAATCAAATCGCTTACATACATAACCAATAGGACGTTGTTTATGTTCAACATTATCTTTGTCATAATCTGGTCTATACCCAACCTCTAATTTTTTCCTATTGGGGGAAACAAATGTTACACCCCAACTATTTAGTTTAAAACTTTTAAGATCAAGTCTTTTTACAATTTCAGGGTCTATTTTATTTAATGAGGTAATTACTTTTCCGCTCAACCCGTCGCCACATATTTTATCTCTTGGAAAAACAGCTTTGTCGACCATGACACAATCAATTCCTAATTTGTTTAATTGAAGTGCAGCTGAAACACCAGCAGGTCCAGCTCCAACAATACATACCTTAGTTGAAATCATAAATACATTTAATTATTGACAGGTTAAAATATAAGCTATTTATCAGAACGTCTTCTAGCTTCTTCGGCATCCTTATATATTCTAATCCAAGTCAGAGAAAAATCAATGATTGCCAAAAGAGGGCCTATAAGAAGTACCATGACAACTTCTAAGCCTGGAGAGTAACCAATCACTCCGTCTAATGAGATGTTTTTGGATCTTTTAAAGAGTTTATACAAACAATAAATTACCGAAATGATCCATATACCAATGATTAAATTTTTGTCCATATTTTTTTGTTTCAGTGAATATAATATATTTTGTTTTATTTGCAATATAACAATCTATCAATGATGAAAAAAGTCCTTCTTTTTGTAAGCTTATTGCTCTGCTTAAGTTCAAAAAATATAAGCGCACAAGCGTCAGCACCATTCAATACAATTTTTCAAACTATACAAGATAGTGTTACTAAAAAAGTATTAGCATCACCTGACACTTATAGATATCAGATTGTTTATACACAAATTAATAGGGATAAAAATGGTCAGCCAAAGTTTACCAACTATACATTACAGGTTAGTCCAGAAAAATATTTCAATCCCGCTTCTATGGTAAAAATGCCACTGGCTTTTTTGGCTATAGAAAAGCTAAATGAGCTTGGAATAGCTGGAGTGAATAAGTTTACAACAATGGAATATGATAGTAGCTATGAGAGACAGGTTGCCATGTATGCCGATTCAAGTTCAGAAAACAAAAAACCCTCTATTGCCCATTTTATTAAGCGTGCTTTTTTAATTTCTGAAAACGATCCTTACAATAGACTGTATCAGTTTGTTGGACAAGGGGAAGCGAATAAAAAACTAAGAAAGAAGGGCTATGCTTCTGCAAGAATTACGAGACAATTTATGGGTTTTAACGAAGATCAAAATCGGCACACTAATGGTATTCGGTTTGTAAATGAAAGTGGAGTGACTATTTTAAAACTAGCGCCGCAATATAATATAGACAGTTTTCAATTTGGAGCGCCAATCTTAATTGGTGATGCGCACTGGAATAGTAAAGACGAGTTAATTAAAACGCCCTATGATTTTACAAAACATAATAATATTTCTTTGGTCGATATGCAAAAAATGCTACAGTCCGTTATTTTCCCAACGTCAGTTCCAGTAGAAAATCGATTTAATATGGAAGAGGCGGATAGACAATTTTTGTTGCAATATTTATCACAGTATCCATCTGAAACCAATTATCCTAAATATGACACAGCCACCTTTTATGATAGTTATGTTAAATTCTTTTTTAAAGATAGTACACATCAAATGCCAAGTCATTTGAGGGTGTTCAATAAAGTTGGTTGGGCTTATGGATTTATGACCGATGTATCTTATGTGCTTGACACGAAAAACAACATTGATTATATGTTGTCTGCAACTATTTATGTTAATAGTGATGGGATAGTGAATGATTCAAAATATGATGAGGAAAAAGTGGGCTTCCCATTCTTTAGAGAAATTGGCAAGGCCTTTTATCAATATGAATTAAACCGATCAAGGACCTATCAACCAAAACTTCAAAATCAAGTAGTTCAATATGAAAAACGCAACCCGAAAGATGCTAGACCAAGCATAAAGTATGCGGATAACTAGTCACTTTTGGATTGCGTTCTTTATTAAAATATAGATCAATCTGCTGCTACCAAATAGCACCCATTCCTAGGTCCCATAATTGTTTGTTTAATGCAGGAATCGCTTCGTTTTTTAAATTAAGACCTCGTGCTTTTAATTTTTCCCATTCTGCAGTATAAATTTTTAATAAATCTAATGAAGGCTGATTCACTTGTGGTATATCGCTTTCGGTTTGATTCATCAAGAACATATAGTTGGCTGTGAATTTATTTGGGAAATTTTCGACATCATCATAAGCAGTTGATTTTCTTTGAATCATGTCTTCGTCCCAAGCTTTTAATTTTGAAAGCAAGGCACTTGCATTTTGTATTAAGATTGAATACTTGTCACTACCGTAGTTGTCGTCTGTCTTTATTTTTTTCACCAATATTTCTAAACGATTGTTAAACTCTTTGAGTTGATTCACCATTTGATGCATATCACTCACCGAATTTTCCATTAAACGCATTACAGAATCATACAAACGATAATCGTTTGCTGTAGTCGTATAATTTGGATTTTCCAAAATTGTACCTGTAGTACTCATTGTGTTAGTACCAGCAATTAAGCGAATTTTGTAATTGCCTGGTATTGCTTTGTGGCCGTTAAAACTGCTTTCAATGTAAACATTTGGTATTGCTGTCACTGTTGCATGACGAAGGTTCCAAACAAAGCGATTCAGTCCTTTTGTTTTACTTAAGGTTGGCTCTTTTCTTGGGGCACCCTCGTATCTTTTATAATTTTCATCTGGCTTTGAACTAAAGCTGCGAATTATTTGACCCGCTTCGTTGCTAATTTCAAGCTTTAATTCAACTGAGTCAGGTATGTTTGGTAGTTGATAATATAAGACCATGCCAGTTGCAGGATTTACTCCTGCAGTTGATTTCGCACCATTGAAACTTTCGTCGTTGTTGTCTAGCTCACTATAGCCTACGGCTAACATTGTTGGACTTGGTGTATAAATTTTAGCAATGCTTGTGTCTGTTTTAAATTGTCGAATTAAATTTAAGTCGTCTAATATCCAGAAGGACCTTCCAGATGTAGCTGCAATTAAATTATTTTGGTGTATGCGTAAGTCGGTGATTGGTGTGATAGGTAAATTTAGTTGAAACGGACTCCAGTTTTTGCCGCCATTGTTAGAAATATATATGCCCAATTCAGTTCCAGCAAATAATAAATCTTTGATCACATTGTCCTCACGTACGACTCTTGTAAAAGCATTGTTTGCAATACCCGTATTTATTTTTGTCCAGGTAGTTCCGTAGTCGGTTGATTTATATAAACCAGGCGTATGATCATTAAATTTATACCGTGTAGTTGCAATATATACAGTTGCTTTATCATGAGGAGATACCTCGATAGCGTTGATTAAGCATTCTGCCAACCCAGTTGGCGTGATATTTTTCCAGGTTGCACCACCGTCTTTAGTGATATGTACAAGCCCATCATCACTACCAGTATAGATTACGCCTTTTTCATGCACCGACTCCATGACATAGGCAAGTGTGCCATAATTTTCTGCACCCACTGCTTCGTTGGTGAATGGAACACCTGGCTTACCTTGTTTTGATTTTTCATTACGTGTTAAATCTGGAGAAACTTCTTTCCATGTTTTTCCCATGTCGGATGTTTTCAATAAATATTGAGCACCGTGATAATAAGTATTCGGCTCATGTTTGCTCCATATAATTGGAGCATTCCAGTTATAACGATATTTAATGTCTTTTGCGTCTCTTCCTAAATATTGAATTGGTGCAGCCATGATATTGGTGCTACCTTTTGTTTTTGTATCCAACACTTCTATGGTTCCTTGATAGGAGCCACCTAATACATACCTTGGGTTGTTTGGATCAAATGCTAAGAAGGCGCTTTCTCCACCCGCAGAAGCAGACCAATTTCTTTCATCAATTCCACCTGCGCCAACAGCACGACTTGCTATTTTTACCGAGCTGTTGTCTTGTTGTCCTGCATAAATATTATACGGAGTTTCATTGTCCACATTGATTCTATAAAACTGTGCGGTTGGCATGTTATTTTGACTGCTCCAAGATTTTCCACCATCATGTGTTACCGCGGCACCGCCATCATCTGCAATGATCATATTTTGTCCGTTATTTGGGTGTATCCATAAATTGTGGTAATCACCATGTGTATTTGCAAAATCAACAAAAGATTTTCCGCCATCGATTGATTTTAAGGATGGCGCACTCATCACATACACAGTGTTTTCATCAGTTGGATCCGGAAATAATTCTATATAATACCAAGCTCTTTGGATCAATCGATGACTTTTATTGATTTGAGACCAACTTCCACCTGCATCATTAGAAACATATAATCCTCCTGCCTCTTTATTAAAATCACTTTCAATCAATGCATATACTTTTTCTGCATTAGCTCTTGATACTGCAATTGACATTTTGCCCATTTCCTTTGGTAATCCGTTTTCTAACTTTTCCCAGTTGTTTCCACCATCGGTTGATTTATACAAACCACTGCCTGGTCCACCACTAATTACCTGCCATGGTAAACGACCATGCTCCCACATGGCAGCATATAAGATAGATGGATTCTGCATATCCATAGATAATTCTGCACAACCTGTTTTATCATCAATGTATAAAGTTTTTTTCCAGTTGATCCCACCATCGGTAGACTTATAAATTCCACGTTCCTCAGATTTACTAAACAACGAACCTTGTGCTGCTACAAAAACGATATTTGGATTTTTTGGATCAATCACTATTCTTGAAATATGTTGTGTGGCGTCTAAGCCCATTTTTTTCCAGGTCTTTCCAGCGTCAGTACTTTTGTACACACCATCTCCATGGTGTGTCATCACGCCTCTAACTGCATGCTCTCCCATTCCAACATACACAATGTTCGCATCACTTTCTGCGACTGCAACAGCGCCCACGGAACCTGTTTTAAAATAACCATCTGAAATATTATTCCAACTTATTCCACTATTTTCTGTTTTCCATAAGCCACCACCAGTTGTGCCCATATAATATACCGCAGGATTATTTAAAACACCAGTTGCGGTATTTGAGCGTCCTCCTCTGAACGGGCCGATGCTTCTCCATTTAACCGAAGCAAGCTCTTTATTATAATCCTGCGCATAACCCATTTGGATACATGCTATAAAGCTTAAAAAACCAATGAATTGTTTGATCATAAAATTGTTTTAGATCCAATAAATTTAAGCAAAAAAAAGACCCATCGAGTCATGGGTCTTATTAATTTATGATTAGATGTCTACACCTAACTTATACACGGTAATAATCTGCTTTCCAATTTTGTATAGATTGCTTAATGGCTTTGCCAGATAAGTTCTCAGCTACTGTCTTTTCAACTAAACTAGGAAACTCTGTATCAGGTGCAAAACGCAATGCTACAATCTGACCAACGTTTAAACTTGATGGTAACAATTTGCCAGTTAAAACAAAATGACGCAGGTTTTCTTCTGCACGAATGGCTCTATCTTGCGCTTTAAGAGCAAAAATTCTAGTAAATGCATATAGTAGGAATAATACAATGCTTACTAAAACTAAAAGTGTAGCAAGATATTTGTTTTCTGGACTAGCTTTTAATGCATAGTTTACAGATCCACCCATTAAGGCTAGTATAGCTGGCCCTGCAACATAGTGGTATCCAACGACCATTTGTGCGTGATTTTTAAAATTTTGTTCTTTCATGTTGTATGATTTGTAGCAGCAAGATAATTACTTTGTTTAGTTTTATCCTTATGAATTTTCAATATGCTTCAGACCTGCACTTAGAGTTTGCACAAAATAAAAAAGTACTTAATAAAAAACCACTTTTACCTGCAGCAGAGATTTTATTGTTGGCTGGAGATATTATGCCATTTATTGAACTGGATAAGCATCAAGATTTCTTGAATTATATTTCGGATCATTTTAAAACTACTTATTGGTTACCAGGTAACCATGAGTATTTTGGTGCTGATCTAGCCAACTGGCCCGACGCATTTGAGGAATCTATTCGTCCCAATATTATTTTGTTAAACAACAAATCAAAGCAAGTGGAGGATCAGGACGGAGGTATACAACTTGTATTTACTACTTTATGGTCTTCGATTCCGTCTGACCTAGCTCTAACAGTGCAAAATAGGATGCGTGATTTTAGAGAAATACGGTTCCAAGGAAATGCGCTCACTGCTGAAAAGTACCACCATGCCCATTTAAAAGCCTTACAATTTTTATCGCTTACTTTAGAAGCGCCAGAGGTGATAGGGACGACTAGAAAAATAGTCATTTCTCATCATTTGCCTAGTTTTATACATTATCCCAAAAAACACCAAAATGATCCAGTAAATACCGGTTTTGCCACAAATTTGGACCATTTTATCCAAAAAACGGCCCCAAACGCCTGGATTTTTGGCCACCATCATTCCAACATTGTCCCGTTTTATATTGGTGAAACGAAAATGTTAACCAATCAATTAGGGTATGTAAAATTTAAGGAAGATCGGGGTTTTGATCGTAACATAACCCTATTTATTTAACTTGAAATAGCTGGTTGATGAAATCGTACTTTTTCGTTGTAGTAACTTTGGTTCGTTTTTATTTATGCCTTATCTTTGAGCTATCATCAAGAAGCCTTAAATGGCTGCCAACCGAGAGAGTCGAACTCCGCGGTGGTAAAATCGATGAGGACTTACTGTCAAAAACTAAAACGTAATTCCCTTTATCATTTTTCTTGGTTTGATTTATTTAATCAATTTAAAGTCAATCATGCCATGCTTGTATCGAATCAAAAACCTGAAAAAGAAATAGTTCAGTCAAAAAAGGACTTGGAGCTATTTATTGAATCCAATTCGCCTTTAGAAGTAAAAGGGAAAATTCAACTCACTTATTTGAATGAAAATTTTGAAGGCCGCTTTATTGTAAAGCCAGATTTAATCAAACTTAAAACCATTCATCCATATCAAGGTATGGTAGCTGCTGTGGCTATTGAGCCTGGCAGTATAATTCAATTTTTACAGCCCAATGGTGGATTAAGTGCTGCAGGACAACAATATATTTATTTTTTAGTGTTTGATATTTTTCACCTGTATAATCTTTTCCGTTTAAAGCCCCAATCACTGCTTGCCTTATATCAGGAAGCTTTGTCTATCTTAACATCCAAAGGAGTAAATGTTGAATTTGGGAAGATAGATCCCAGGTCTGATTTAGGTATTGAATTAGCAGATTGGTTGCATGCTCAGGTAAAACAAAGATTTAAGCATAGCTATTGTTCACCAAAGGGATTGCTGTATAGTTTTCAAAATTTATTAAAGCTATACCCAGCCTATTTTTTAACTGAATATTTTAGCAACTAATATAATCATCTCCCTGTCCAAAAATATTGCTCAATAATTCCTTTGCCCTTGCCACAGCCTTTTCATTACCCACTCTAAAGGTGTCCGTTAGTGCCAACAGGTCATATAACATAGGATCTAATTTAACAGCTTCAACTAATTTAGGATAAAGGGGTTCAATTAATAAGCCCCTGGTTTCCATTTTTGGATCTGGCCAAACTAAGGTGTTTTCGTTTGGAAAATCATCTATCAAGATAGGCGCTGTAAAAGCAGTTGGAATCCCTTTAGCCATTGTTCCAGCCTGAGCGGGAAACATATATTTTAGCCCATAAACTAAAAGTCCAAATAAGGCTGACTTCTGAATCGTTTTTTTGTCTATACCAATTAATCCAGCATAAACAGATCGGTTCAAAGATTCTGAAATCTCCGATTGACTAATAAACAAACTCTTTGAAAGGTCTTTGTTAAGCCATTCCTCTTCCCCTAAAGAAAAAATTTTAAGGAGCACTACGACATCTTGAGGTCGCATACCTTTATGTGTTTTCATATTATAAAAATATGATTTTCTAAGTAAATTTACATATCGCGAATTAAAAATATTAAATTAAATCGTTTAATCACTTTTATATCATTTCCTTAAAAAAACCACAAATCGTAAGTATTTTGGCTACTAAATCACTAATTTGTAGCTAATATGATTGGATTTCATTTTACCCCATTTAAGCCTGGTGAGAATAAAAAAAGCATGTTCGAGCAAATGCTAGATCTATTCACAGAACTATTGAATTATACCAATGGGGATGCGACTGAAGCGTTGGATTGGCTTAATCAGTTAGACCGAAAGCATAAATTGACCAATGAAGATTATGGAATGGGTGATTTTATCGAAGATTTAAAGCAAAATGGGTATTTGAAAGAAAACGGACCTGACGGTACCTTTAAAATTACTTCAAAAACAGAGCAGACTATTCGAAAAAAGAGCCTGGAGGACATTTTCGGAAAACTTAAAAAAGGGACCAAAGGCAATCACCAGACCAATAAAACCGGACCGAGTGCAGAATTGAGTCCAGATACTAGGGCCTATCAATTCGGTGACAATATAGATCAGGTTGATTTTACTGAAAGTATTCGAAATGCACAGATCAATCATGGTGTAGATAACTTCACGATGCACGAAAATGATTTACTCATTCGTGAAAGTGATTTTAAAACACAAACTTCCACAGTGTTGATGATTGATATTTCTCATTCTATGATTTTATATGGAGAAGATCGAATTACGCCAGCAAAGAAAGTGGCCATGGCTTTATGTGAATTAATCACTACTAAATATCCTAAAGATACGATTGATATAGTTGTTTTTGGAAATGACGCATGGAGTATCGAGATTAAAGACCTTCCTTATTTACAAGTAGGACCTTATCATACCAATACGGTCGCTGGTTTAGAATTAGCAATGGATTTGTTGCGTCGTCGAAAGAATCCAAACAAACAGATTTTTATGATCACCGACGGCAAACCAACTTGTTTAAAGATTGGCTCAAAATATTATAAGAATAGTTTTGGGTTAGACAGAAAAGTAGTAAATCGTTGTTTAAATTTGGCAGCACAGTGTAAGAAGTTAAAAATACCAATTACCACTTTTATGATTGCAGCAGATCCTTATCTACAAAAATTTGTAGAAGAGTTTACCGAGATGAATCATGGTAAAGCATTTTTTGCTTCTCTAGACAAACTTGGTAGTTTTATATTTAATGATTTTGAGAGCGGAAAAAGAAAAACAGTGTATTAAATGAAAAAAGAAGTAGCGAATAAAACAGCAATGGACAACAAAAAAATAGTTGGTATCGAAAAAATCAACACCCTTGGTCAATTAATAAAATCAGGTTATCAGCCTAAGTCAATTAAAGACGAAGTAAGAGATAATCTAATCAAGTGTTTACAAAATAAAGAAAATCCCTTTACAGGAATTCTTGGATATGAAGATACTGTGATTCCAGATACAGAGCGAGCATTACTAAGTAGGCATAATATTTTGTTTTTAGGTTTACGCGGTCAAGCTAAAACAAGAATGGCGCGTCAGATGACCGACTTGCTAGATGAATACGTTCCAGTGATTATGGGTAGTGAGGTGAATGATGACCCATTGAAACCATTAAGTAGGTATGCTAAAGATTTGATTGCAGAACACGGAGATGAAACCCCAATACATTGGCTACACAGGTCAGAGCGTTATGGAGAAAAGTTGGCTACGCCAGATGTAAGTGTGGCAGATTTAATTGGAGATATAGATCCTATCAAAGCAGCGAACTTAAAATTGAGCTTCTCAGATGAAAAAGTTATTCACTATGGTATTATACCAAGGAGTAATCGTTGCATTTTTGTTATTAATGAATTGCCAGATTTACAAGCAAGAATCCAAGTCTCTTTGTTTAATATCTTACAAGAAGGAGATATTCAAATTCGCGGATTCAAATTGCGTATGCCTTTAGATATCTTATTTGTCTTTACAGCGAATCCAGAAGATTATACCAATAGAGGTAGTATTGTAACGCCACTAAAAGACAGGATAGAAAGTCAGATTTTAACACATTATCCTAAAACATTGGAAACTTCTTTGGCGATTACAGAACAAGAGGCGGATATTTTGGAGGTGCAAAAACAAAGAGTAGATATTAGCGATTTAATAAAGCGATTAATTGAACAAGTATCTTTTGAAGCCAGGTCGAATGAATTTGTAGATAAAAAAAGTGGCGTGAGTGCGCGTTTAACTATTGCCGCATTTGAAAATGCCATTAGCGCTGCCGAGCGTCGTGCTGTAATTCATAATGAGAAACACACTTATGTTTGGATTAGTGACTTAATGGGTATCATCCCTTCTATTACTGGAAAAATTGAATTGGTATATGAAGGCGAACAAGAAGGTCCTTATGAAGTGGCCTTAAACTTATTGAACAAGGCAATTCGTTCACAGTTTATTGAATACTTCCCAAACCCAGAATTATTAAAGAAGAAAAAAATGGTCAACAAAAAAGGGGAAGAAAAAGCTTTAGACAATCCTTATAAAACAATTACTAATTGGTTTGATGGAGGTAATCATCTAAACTTAATGTTGGACATGCAAGATGCAGATAAGGTGATTGCTTTATATAAGGTGGATGGCTTGTTTGGTTTAGTTAAAAAATATTATCCACAAGCAAATGAAAAACAAGCAGCTTTATTAATGGAATTTGTTTTACACGGCCTTGCGGCATTTTCATTGATCAATAAAAAAATGATAGATGGAAAGATTGAATTCAATGATTTAATGGGTAGTATGATGAACTTGGGTAGCTTTGAAATGGAAGAAGATGATTTTAACGAATCAGATTATCAATAATTCAATTCATTTAAAAAAGTAACCACGTCACTGATAGATTTAAGTTTATATTTTTTAAAGAGTGTTGCTTTCTTTTGTATACTTGGATTGGCGTTTATTACATTTGTATAACTTAACTCATTAATTGGGGATAGCATTTCGTTAAATGCAATTGCATATTGAGTATTGGTTTTAAAATACTGATTTGTTTTTCCTTTTAAAGGGTCATAATTTTCCGTATAAATATACTTCTCAATTCTGCTAACGAGTTGAAATGTTCCTTTGTTATGAACTTCATAAAACAAAAATTGATCGTTTTTGGTTTGATCTTTGTATGCATTATAGGTGCGCACCACTTGCGCAGTGTCTTTTTGATTAAGTAATTCAACACGCATTACAGAGCCTTCAATTGGGGCTAATTCTATTCCCTTTTCGTCAATATAGTGTACTTCTCCAGTATATCCATTCAACTTCAATTTATCTACATAGACTCTGCCCCCACCACTTAAATATAAAAATGCTTTTTGCCAATTGTCATTCAAAAAAGGACTGCCCTTGATATCTGTAAGTGATTCTCCGTTTTTACTTAAATAATCTGTATTTAAAATTCTAGTAGCCATGTTATTTTGCCCGCCGCTTTGGCTATATACAAAGTTTGCTAAGAAAAGTAATACTAAAAATATTCCTCTTTTCTTTATTTGGTTGATTGGTCTTGTGTGCATTTGAACATAGTTATATTAATTCACTTCTAAGTTAATTAAAATTCAACACAATTGCAATGTCAATTAACTATTTTGAAGGGTCAAGTTTAATCTTTGTAAAGACTTGTAAGTGAGGTAACGCAAGCACCGCAATACCTATGAATAGTAAGGGCAATACTTCTTTAATGGTCCATGTTTCAAGAGTAAAATATATAAAGAGGACAATACCTGTCCAGGCGGCCAATGCAAATGGAAGCGCTTTCGATAACAATTCTTTCCAACCACTACAGTTATTTTGCATTCCAAACTCTTGTCTTATTTTATCAAACGATAAAATGGAATGCCATAATCCAAAATAAAAACTAAAGCAAAGCCATAAAGGTAAAATTATGTTTAAAATAGTTAAACAGCCGATTTGCATTACTGCGAAAAAAAACTGTTTACTATCTG
Organism: uncultured Sediminibacterium sp.; assembly: GCA_964492205.1. Taxonomy (GTDB): domain Bacteria; phylum Bacteroidota; class Bacteroidia; order Chitinophagales; family Chitinophagaceae; genus Sediminibacterium. Next base: position 100,683 of record CAZBJP010000001.1, on the reverse strand, counting down.
AAAAAAAATATCTATTTGAGAAAAACAAAATAATATGAAGTATTACTAAGGTAGCCTGTGAGATTGGATAAATAATTTTTGCAATATCAATATAAGCCACTGCTTGCATTTTTGATTGCCCTAATAAAACAAACACATCAATGGCACTATAAATATTCTTACTAAGTAAAAACAGTATCCAACTCAATCCTAACAGACTATAAATTAATTTATGAATACCTGTGTAACTTTTTCCAAGCCAATCTATTTCGCCAAAATGATAAGCAGTGAGCCCAATAAAAATTACAATAGCTACTGTGGGAAAGAAATACCAAACTAAAGCATAGGTAGCCATATTCATAATATATTTTACTAAAAAAATATATTTATGATTCGACCTATTTGTGTTATTAATTTTTTGATCAATATAAAAATCTAATGCGCCATGTGGTATCCCTAAAACAAATAAGGTGATGAATAATACCACAAGTTGATTGTTTGTTGAAAGCGGAAAATAAGCTTGCATCAATGCCATTGCAAATCCAATGAGTATAAGAATTTGTCTTAGTCGTATTTGCATAAATAATAAGGGCATAAAAAAAGGGCGAGTTATTTAACTCGCCCTTTAAAGTTAGTGAATTACGCCGCTTTTCTGCTCAATGCATATATAACCAGGCCGAATCCGATTTTATTTACCGCATCACCGATGTTGTAAACGATATCCATGTTCAAGCCAATATTTGCAAATCCTGCATACCATTGTCCTTCGGCGGTTCCAATCAAGTAGCCTAAAGGATAAATTGCCCATCCAACGAGAATGAACCAACCTAATGCATTGTTTGCAGATGCTACAGCTGTACCAGCATTTGTTGCTAATTTTTTAACATCTCCCATCCACACTTCATATACGATGTAGAAGTAAGCAAGTGCACTTACTGTACCCCATACTGTTGCATTACCTAATCCAGCTTCTCCGATGTAACCAGTTACTAACATGACAACAGAAGCCAAGATCATTTTCCATAACAAGCTAG
>CAZBJP010000001.1:1327-99660 GCA_964492205.1 uncultured Sediminibacterium sp. | reverse complement strand
GCTTTTTTTGTGATCAAGTAGAACTCAACACACATTAAAGGCACAGTCAACAACCAGTCAACATAACGGAAGAAGGTTGGAGAATCTTGTGTTTCTGCATAGTAACTACGCATGTAGTAATAGTGAACAGCAGCAATAAAAGTGATCAAACCCGATACCAATACCGAGGTACGCCACTCTTTACTTGTTGTGTTCAATTCAAAAAAGAAAAATACTGAAGCGGCCATCATGGCCATGGTGCCTACAAAGAAAGTAAACGAAACATAATCCGTTTTAGCAATCACTGTAGTTGCGTCTAGTAAAAATAAAGAATCCATATAGTGGAGATTTGGTGAACATGTTTATATCAGCCGATAGTATTAACATCAATTTAAAATAATTGTTTGTTAATCTAATTTGAATACTGTTAAAACTTGAAGCACCAATTTTCCATGTTTAATCATTGAATTTTTATAATCTCAACTATTTCAATTGGTTATTAAATTTTTTTTTGTTGAACCTTTTAAGTCATTATTAAAATATACAACATTATTGATTTGACTGATAATGAGTTAGGTATAGTTTTAACATTTTAAAAATATTTTTTTAAAAACATATAAAATTTATAGCACTTTTCTTATAGCAATACCTTTTCTAATAGGCATTTGTAATGACTCGTCTATGCTTAATGCGCCATTTACCCATACATATTTAAATCCTTTTGAGTATTGATGTGAATCTTCAAAGGTCGCCATGTCTGATACTTCATTTGCATCAAACACTACGATGTCTGCAAGATATCCTTCTTTAATAACGCCTCTGTTATTAATATTAAATTTGCTAGCAGGTAGAGATGTCATTCTTCTAATGGCCTCTTCTAAACTCAATATGCCCATTTCTCTTACATACCTACCTAGCACGCGCGAGTTGGTGCCGTATGCTCTTGGGTGTGGTTTCCCGTATCCCTTCATCGCGATGCCTGCATCGCTAGCAAACATGTTAAACGGATATTGCATAATTGCTTTCACATCTGTTTCATTCATGCCATGGTAGATCATTTGTGCGCCTCCTTGTTCCATCATTTGAATTATCGTTTCTGCTTCATCTAATGCTTTGTGTTTGTTACCTCTTAATAAATTGATTGCTTCAATGTCTTTGCCATTATATGTGCTATCAGCTTTGTAATTAGCCACGACAGCATAAGTGAAATGCTTAATCCCTCTTTTTTTTAGTACACCAATAATTTCATTGGCCACTTTTTTTCTAATTACTGGATTTTTTAATCTTGCAAAAATGGAGTCCTGCCCGTCTGATAAAACCCAGCCAGGTAATAACACACTTAATTGTGTACTACTTGCTGTATAAGGATATTGATCAATGGTTACATCAATGCCTTCTTTTCTTGCATTTACTACCAAAGGAATAGTTTCTTTACTTCTGCCCCAGTTGTTTTGTCCACTAATTTTAAAATGAGAAATTTCAACAGGAATATTCGCTGCTCTTCCAATGTGAATTGCTTCATTCACTGCCTCTACTACTTGGTTTTCTTCGTTTCGGATATGTGATGCGTAAACGCCGCCATTTGCCGCCACCACTTTGGCAAGGCGAACAACTTCTTCCGTTGGTGCATAGGTACCTGGTATATAGATTAAACCTGTTGACATGCCCACCGCACCATCCTTCATGGCTTGTGCTGCAATTTTTTCCATTTCTGCTAGTTCTGTTTCTGTGGCATGTCTATTCGCTGTGCCCATTACTTGTTTTCGAATATTATTGTGTCCCATTAGTGAGGCAATATTGATGGACATGCCAATAGAATCAAGTTTATCAAAATACTCTTTTAAGTTGTCTGCAGAGCCCCCACAGTTTCCAGTGACCACTGTGGTTACTCCATCGTACAAAAAATTACTAGCCAATGGATTTCTTGTTTCTCCACCTTCTAAATGTCCATGGACGTCTATAAATCCTGGCGCAACAATTAGTCCTTTCGCATCAATTTCTCTCGTTGCTTTCCACGTTTTCAAATTACCTACCGCAATTATTTTATTACCTTGAATAGCCACGTCTTTATATTGCCACTGATTACCTGTTCCGTCGATTAATTTACCATTACGAATGATAAAATCAGCAGTTTGTGCATTGATATGTTGCATCGAAGTTGCAAGGGCAAGGATTAAGAGTAATTTTTTCATATACTTATTTTATCTACTCAATTTACTAAATTCTGATCCATTTGTCATTCATTTTTAATTATTAATTATAAAAAATGTATTTTCATTGGATCAATATTCTAACTATGAAAAAGTATATTCTATCGATTTTAATGTCAAGTATTTGTTTGACTTCACTCATGTCGCAACAAACACAAAAACCTCCTTTACATGGTAAGGACTGGGTAGCCATTACGGGAAAGCCTTTAGCAGCTACTGCAGGTTCAATGGTTTTTCAAAAAGGAGGTAATGCGGTAGATGCTGCTTGTGCCATGCTTGCTGCTACTTGTACTATGTGGGACGTACTGAGTTGGGGTGGAGAAACGCAAGCGTTGATATATAATCCCAATACTAAAAAAGTGATTGCCATTAGTGCTATGGGTTTTGCACCAACAGGTGCCACACCTGAATTTTTTAAAGGAAAGGGTTATAGCTATCCTCCAGAATATGGTCCTTTAGCTGCCACTACTCCGGGCACGCCAGGTGGTATTTGTTTGATGTTAGCAAATTATGGCACAATGAGTTTAAAAGAAGTATTGGCACCCGCTATGAACTTAGCTGCAGGTTATCCTATTGATGCACAAACAGCGAATAGTATTGAACGCGGTAAAGCATTGATTAAAACATGGCCTTATAGTAAGAAAGTATTATTGCCTCATTTGGGAGAAAAGCGCGAAGCACCAGAGGCGGGTGAAATTTTTGTTCAAAAAGATTTATTGAACACTTTACAAAAAATGGTTGAGGCAGAACAAGATGCATTGAAAAAAGGCAAGACGCGTAAAGAGGCGATCTGGGCAGCATATGATCGTTTTTACAAAGGAGATATTGCAGATGAATTTGTAAGAGGTGTCCAAGAACAAGGTGGATTGATTACCAAAGAAGATTTAAAAAATTGGAGGCCAACAGAAGAAGCACCTTCTGTGGTGAACTATAAAGGTATTGATGTGTACAAGTTACAAGCTTGGACACAAGGACCTTCTTTATTACAAGCATTAAATATTGTTGAAAATTTTGACCTAAAAAAAATGGGTTATAATTCTGCGGATTACATCCATACGATTTATCAAGCTATGAATTTAAGTTTTGCAGATCGTGATTTTTATTATGGTGATCCTAAGTTTGCTACAAACCAACCTATCAATGGTTTGTTGAGTAAGGCTTATGCAAAGCAAAGAGCAGGTGAAATCAATATGGCAATGAATAACGCGAATGCGGGTCCTGGTGATCCTTATCCATATGAGGGAAAAACAAATCCTTACCTTGATTTGATTAAAGCGAAAGGATTTCAACCTGCAGGAGACACTGGTAAAACAAAAACTGGATTTGCACCTGCACATGATTTAAGAACAGTCGCAACTTTGGGCGCTAATGAAACATTACCTATTGATGCGGCATATATGGATCGTTTGTGGAGGGGCACCACTACCGTAGAAGCAGCAGATAAGGAAGGATGGGTAGTTTCAATTACCCCTAGTGGTGGATGGTTGCCGGCAACAATTGCTGGAAATACAGGGGTAGGTATGAGCCAGCGTATGCAAAGTTTTGTATTGGACTCGGCGCAAAATCCGTTTAACGTAGTAGCTCCAGGCAAAAGACCAAGGGTGACACTTACTCCAAGTTTAGCATTAAAAGAAGGTAAACCTTATATGGCGTTTGGTGTGCAAGGTGGAGACACTCAGGATCAAAACTTATTGCAATTCTTTTTAAATGTGGTAGAGTTTGGTATGACAGTGCAAGAAGCTAGTGAAGCGGCAAATATCAATACCAATCAACTTTGGCTTTCATTAGGAGGTTCAAAAGCATTAGATAGAAAACCAAGACCAGGTAGTTTATTATTACATGATGGCGTGCCTGAATGGGTACGAAAGGATTTAAGAGCCAGAGGATATAATTTAACTTTTGATGATCGTACAAGTGGACCAATCAATGCTATTTTATTTGATTGGAAGCATGGATCAATGTGGGGAGGTAGTTCTAATCATGGAGAAGATTATGGTATTGCTTGGTAATTGCTACAACCATTTAGAAAGGAATAAATAATCGTATAATAAAATAAAAATGAATCAGAATAGAAGAAAATTTTTAAGCACTGCATTTTTATCTGCGGGTGCGCTTGGCCTAAGCAGCAAAGTGCTTGCTAACGAAACCAGCACTAATAGCGAATTGCCTAAGCCAATACTTGATTTAGTTCCAATGAAAGAAGGTGTCGTGCCAATTACAGTAGAGGAACGCAAACAAAGAATTGCTAAAGCGCAAGCGATTATGGCAAAAGAAAAAATGGACGCTATTTTTTTGGAAGGCACTGCTTCATGCTTTTATTTTACAGGCATGCGCTGGGGGCAAAGTGAAAGAACTTTTGGTGTAGTGATACCTGCAAGAGGCGCTATAGCTTATGTCTGTCCAAAGTTTGAAGAAGATAGGGCAATGGAATTATTGAATCCTGTTTTTGGAGATGAAGTTAGGTGTTGGGAAGAACACGAAAGTCCATATGCTTTAATTTTAGCTATAATTAAAGATAGAGGTGTTAAATATAAAAAAATTGGGATGGAAGAGCGTGTACGCTTTTTCATTGCCGATGGGGTAAAAAAATTAGCGACTGGATTTGATCTTGTAGATGCAACACCAGTTACTGCTGGTTGCAGAATGTATAAAACAAAAGCAGAGATTGCATTGATGCAATATTCAAGTGATATAACTATTCAAGCTTATCAAGCAGCGTTTGCAACTATTCGTCCTGGCATGTCTCAGTCGGAGTTCAGTGGCAATATAAGTGCAGCATTTAGAAAGCTGGGTTATAGTGGAGGTGCTTCTGTGCAAGTGGGTAAGTATTCAGCATTGCCACATGGAAGTATTACCCCACAAGTTATTCAAGAAGGGGATATCGTCATGGTAGATGGAGGAACAAGTGTAGAAGGATATGCTTCTGATATTACCAGAACAATTGTTGTTGGCAAACCAACACAAAGACAAACCGACGTTTGGAATGTGGAATTGGAAGCACAGAATGCTGCATTTGCAGCAATTAAGATTGGTGCACCATGTGAAGTGGTAGATGCAGCTGCAAGGGCAGTAATTGAAAAAGCGGGATTTATGAGTAATTATAAATTACCTGGCTTGCCACATAGAACAGGACATGGTATTGGACTAGAAGGACACGAGTGGACAAATTTTGTAAAAGGCAATACAACGCCATTGGCAATAGGTATGTGTTTTAGCAATGAACCTACAATTTCTATCCCAGGTGAATTTGGTATTCGCTTAGAAGACTGTTTGTATATTGCAGAAGATGGCCCACATTATTTTTCTAAACAAAGTATTTCGATCGAACAACCTTTTGGATAGTCGATCATAAAATAAAAAAAGGAGCTACAAACTGTAGCTCCTTTTTTTATGCAGCATTCAGCATTAAAAGAATGTTTAATTATATAACTGATTAAACAACATTTTATAGGTTGAATGTGTTTGACCTCTGAATGTGATTTCGGGACCGTAAACAAATAATTTACCTTTCCCAATTTTTGCTTCAAAAGCAGCAACACCATCTTGTAAATAAGATTGGCCAAATGCCCAGCCGCTTCTTAATGTTTTGTCTGAAGCAAACCATGCTAATGGTGTAATAGTACCATTTGCAATTGCTGCAGGTTGTACTTTGAAAACAGGACTATTGTTAAAGTACACATCTGCTTTATTTTTCATGCCCCAGTTTGCTCTCACAGAAGGCTCAACGGCAACTTGCAAAATGCTTCCAGGAATATAAAATTTCTCTCCAGGTAAATTACGTTCTTTGCCATTGAACATTTCTACTATCGCATTTTTTACAGGTAGTTCTAAATGATAAGCTAGGTTAGCGCTAGAGCCGATGGTTATAATCTTGCCACCTTGCTCTACAAAAGCCTTCAAGGCTGGGATAGATTGCTCTGCACTTATCTTTCCAATGGTTGAGTGAAATTCAGCAGGCACTTCATCTAAATTTGGCTCTCTGTCATCATAAGGAGAAGGAGGTCCAGGAACCACAGCTGGTATAGCGCCATCTACAAAAACAAGGACATCATATTTATCTTTTAAATTACCTGCGTTAATTTCTTTTGCATACAATAAATTAAAATCAAAATGGTGTTGTTCAAAAATCCATCTTACCCATCCAGATGGCATAGATCCACCGTATCGATCCCATAATGCAATTTTAATTTTTTCAACTTTAACGGCATCTGATGGTAAGCTTTCAACTGCTTTTACCGTGAGTCCCATATTTACAATAGATTGCTTTACTTGTTCTTCAGCTATACCTGTTACATAAAAGCCCTCTTTGTTTTTGTACACAGTATGACCAGCTTTTAATAAGTCGTTGATGGCCACAAAACTATTATTATCTGTGTTGCTAAAGCTATAAGTAGAAGTTGATATTTTATTTGCTACAACTAAATTGCCCTTTGCTTTTTGTATTTGTCCATAAGGAATGACTTCGAATGGGCCATTAAAGTCATCTAAGATCCTGTCGAATTCAACACCCATTGTGTAAGAGGGTGTCCAACCTGCAGCATCATAAGGGCGCACTGGTGGGCCGCCAGGGTATAAAAAATCATTTGGATGATCCTGTGGATCAAACATATCTAACACATGTGCTCTAAAAGCCTGATTTGTTTTTACAATATAGGATCCAGCTAAGTAATTTTTACCCTGTACAACAAAGTCGCTTGTTGCTTTATGTACTTTAATACCACTTTGAATTAAAATATTTACAAAAGAAATGGCGCTACTAGTTTGATTAGCTGGAATGATATAACCTCTAGGATCTCTTAAATTTGGGGCTTTATATACTTTTGCATAACTCAACATGGCAATACTGTCCACTTTGGTATCTCGTTTTTCTACTTTTAATTGTTCATTTAGCATTTCAACTTTGTTAGGCGAAAGGGTCCAATTGTCTTGACTTCCTAATTCAATAGCTGCTTTACCCATTTTATACATGTTTAACAACACTTCGTCTTTATACCTTGCAGCATAATTAAGTACAGCATAGTTTAAAGAAACAGAATAGTCAATGGAGTTTTTGAAATACCATTTTTGTGGCTCGATAGGATAAGGCAGGCCACTATTGGGGATCAATCTCTGAGGAACTAAAGGAATTTTCATTGGCGTTGGGCTACCAATTATTTCTGTTAAAATACCTACAATATTGTGATAGTAAGCGGTGGTTCTTAAACCGCCATTCCACCATGTAGAATAAACAGAACCTCCTTTCATGGTATAACCTGGTTTTTTTTCTGCATTCAAACGACTACTCATCGCGGCACCCATGGCGTCCAAACTAGTGATCAATAATGGATTGTATACATAGTTAAATGGATCTCTGTAAGGTGGCCCTGCTACAACGGTTCCTGCTGGTCCTGTTTGGTGGTGATTATAAAGTATCTGTGGCATCCACTCAATATATTGTTGACGACTCATGTTTTTTGATTCACTCATGTTCATCATAAAAAAATCACGGTTGTTATCGTGCCCAATATATTTTTGGTACAATCTTGGCAAGGCCGAAGTGGCTCTTTTTAAAGTATCAGGATTGCGCATATACCAATTAGATACTAATTCTTGTCCATCAGGATTTGCATGAACAAACAAAATGATTGTATTCTTTAAAATATTTTTTGTTTCTTCATCTTGACGAGTGATGAGCTGATACATTGTTTCAATCCATTGATGAATGCCCACCACTTCTGTAGCGTGTAATCCTCCATCAATCCAAACTACAGCTTTTCCTTCGTCAGCCAATTGCTTTGCTTCAGCATCGGATAAAGATTCAGCTCTTGCTAATTTTTGAGAAATGGTTTTGTATTTCTGTAATTGCTTAATATTTTCTGGACTAGATACAACCATCATATAATGGTTACGACCTTCTTCAGTTGTACCAATCGTGTTTAATTTTACTTTGTTTGAACTTGCTGCTAATTTTTTCAAATAAGCTTCTGTTGCAGTAAACGTAGCTAGTTTATAATTGTCCCCAATGTTAAATCCAAAATGACTTTTTGGACTAGGGACAGATTGTGCAATAAGCTGCGTACTAAAAAGTAGTACAAATCCCAGTAGAGATACAATTTGACGCATAGTGTTAAATTTTTTTTCAGACTAAAGTTAACTAGGCACGCTTGTATTTAAAAAGAAATGTTATGAATGGAACCCTTTTGACTTATTGAATTCTTAATATCTGGATTTGAGCACTTGGTGTGGCTGGCCTTGAAGGACTGGTTAAACTACTAGTTTTTAATAATTGCGTTTGGCTGTTTTTGACACTGAAAAAAAGTTCAATATAGTCTGCGTCTCCAAGTGGGACCATGGCTTGCCCAGAAAATATATTTTTAACACCTATCGACCCGGTTAAAAACTGTTTAAGGCTATTAGGATAAGCCGATCCATTTCGCCTAATCCAAATACTGATTTCGTCATTATTAATAAGGGCATTGCTTACTTGAAGACTATATTGAACAAGATAAGTACCTGCTTTTGAAACAGTTATCCGACTAGGCTCCAAGCTAGTATTATTACTAATATAGACATGACTATTATTACTTGTATCACTCCATTTAACTGAAGTAGCGGTTTGAATAGGTGCGATTTGCCTGCTTGTATCAAAAAAATGCCCAAAATCTAATTCAATAGGCAAAAATCCTAAACTTGTCTCCAAATCAACTGATGTGATTTCTCCCTTATTTATTTTTTGATTAATTCTGTTACTTAGACTGACAGTATCTTTTTTCTCCAATTTATTATTGAGTGCATTTATACTAGCTTTGCTCAATGCTTTGGCTGTGTCTGGAATATTATTCACCTTGTCTAATTGTAAAGCTTGTTTAAATGCTATTAAATTGTTGAACCCTGTGCCTCCTTGTGCTACACTTAAAATGCCTTCAAGGTTAGATGCTTTAATATGATCGGCTGTAAAAGCATAGGCAACATAATGGATTTGCTGTTGACCAATACGTGTGAAATGTAAATTTTTTTCCGGATCAATCTCTACTCTAATAAAGTAATTTGTTTGACCCCAATCCATTTTTTTAAAATCACCAATTGTAATAATTTTTGAAGGCTCATCTGCGCCAATTAATATTGTAAACAAACCTAATGGATTGGTAGTAATAGCTTTTAATTCTTGATAAAATATTATATTCTCATTCGTGTCGTTCAAAAGACTGACTCTCAAATGCATGTTTTTATTAGGCATTATGACACCTTGATTTGTTCTTGCAACGGCCTGAAATGCAATTGCCTTTTGATTTTGCGCAAAGCCCAGTTGACAAAAAAGTAATGATAAGCACCCTAAAATTAATTTCATTGTTTCAATAGCTTTAAGCTTTTCATCCAATAGTTATTTTGAATCGGACTTATAGATTCAGGTAAATAAAATACAAATACAAAGTAGGTACCAGTTGCAAGATTAGATAGCTCTACAGGCTTATTTAAATAACTACTAGCAAACATTGATTGATCTTTAAAAATGATGCGTCCATGTAGATCAACAATTTGGAATCCATAAATCATCAAATCGGTTTCATTAGAGAAAAGGAAAGCTTTGTGTCCGCTATGGTTATAACGAAGTTGAATTTTAGGATCATACTTGTCTTTTTCAATCTTATTGGTGAAGCGATTAATGATGGGTTGAATAAAACCTGGAGTAAATAAATAATTTGGTGCATTATTCATTTCTAAAGCGGTTAATCCAAGATCTAGTCGCCATTCAATTTGTAAAGCATCGATCTGATTTGAGTAAAAGCTTCCTGCAGCTATCGTAAAGGATTGCATACTAGTAGCCTGCCCTTTTAAGACATCTGCTACTAAAAGGGAGGCAGCTAAAATAGTTACAAAGGAAAATAAACCTCTTATCATATTTTAAATCTATCGGTTCTTTTTATTCCTTTTAAACGTATTTATACGCTATGCCTTCCGCGATGCATATTGGTAATTTTATTTTATATCAAATTTTAAGCTACTTGGCACATATTGTTAAAAATTATTATCTTTAAAGGGTCAAATCAAATTATCATCATGATGCGTAACTTACTCTTTTTAATATTCATCCTTAACCTAGCTGCATGCAGCAAATCAGGGGATGCGCCAACACCAGCTCCACCAGTTGTAGTTAAGGAACCAAATTTATCAGATGCCAATGTAGTTACAGTTGACATTGATCCTGGTCCAAATGTAGTCTATGCAGTAGTGGGTACTTCCCAAAAAATTGATGTAAAATTGACGGCCATACCTGCAGCTGGAGTAACTATTGACACTAAATTGACCAAACTACAAGATAACACCATACCATTCACCAATTCGATAACGACTTCAAATTTGACCAACTCTGTGATTGTCACTGGTTTAACTCCAGGAACGGTCTATATGCTTACAGTTGTAGTGACTTCAAAAAACACTGCTTCTAATTCTAAAACCATTGAGTTTAAAATGGCAGCTAAATAATGACCTGCTTTTAAAATAATAATCCCTTATCTTCTAGATAGGGGATTTTTTTTGTAACTTAATCATATTATTCATTTTATTACTTCTATAAATAATTAAATTATGCATGTTCATTTAATGAAACGTTTTCTTGCATTTATTTGCTTACTATCATTTTCTTTGCCTATTACTGCACAAAAAAAATATACCGAAAAAGATTTAGCTGCACTTAAGCAAACTTTGATGCAATCAGTAGCAGGAAAATCCAAAGAAGTTCAAGTAATGGTGGATCAAATTTTTAGTTATGCAGAACTTGGATTTCAGGAAGTAGAAACCTCAAAATTCATCACTTCTGTATTGTCAAAAAACGGCTTTAGTGTGGAGCAAGGCATTTCAAATGTACCTACTGCTTGGATGGCAAAGTGGGGTTCTGGTTCACCAGTTATTGCATTGGGCAGTGACGTCGACTGTATTCCTAAAGCATCTCAAAAGCCGGGGGTGGCTTATAAATCACCCATTGTGGAAGGCGCTCCTGGACATGGGGAAGGACATAATTCTGGACAAGCGGTTATTATTTATGCTGCTATTGCAATGAAAGAATTAATGGAAAAAGAAAAATTACCAGGAACTATTTTAATTTGGCCAGGAATTGCCGAAGAACTAGTAGGTACTAAAGCTTGGTATGTACGTGATGGTTATTTTAAAAATGTAGATGCTTGTATTTTTACACATGTTAGTGGCGACTTTGCTGCAAGTTATGGTGATAATGGTGGCAATGGTTTAGTGAGTGTAAGATTTGATTTTGAGGGGGAAGCAGCTCATGCTGCAGGTCAACCATGGAGAGCAAAAAGTGCATTGGACGCTGTAGAATTAATGAATGTAGGTTGGAATTTTAAAAGAGAACATTTAAAGCCAACGAATCGATCTCATTATGTGATTGTAGATGGAGGTGATCAACCTAACGTTGTCCCAAGTAAAGCAAGCGTATGGTATTATTTTAGAGAACGTACTTATGAGGATATTAAAATGAATTATGAATCAGGTATTAAAATTGCTGAAGGTGCAGCGATGATGACAAATACAAAAGTATCTCATCAAATTTTAGGAACTGCATGGCCTGGGCATTTTAATAAGCCACTAGCCGAAGCGATGCATGCGAATATAAAAAAAGTTGGTATGCCTGTTTGGGATGAAAAAGATATTGCTTTGGCTAAAGGAGTTCAAACTTTAGTTGAAGCCCCTAAGAAAGATCAACAAGGAAATCCGATAGATGGTTTAAAATCAAATATAGACACATTAAAAGGCTCTGTTGCTTTTTCATGGGGTGGAGGATCAGATGATATTGCTGATATTTCTTGGAACGTACCTACTATCGTATTAAGGTATCCAGCAAATATTCCTGGAACAAAAGGACACCATTGGGCAGATGCGATTGCCATGGCGACACCGATAGCACATAAAGGTTCTTTGGTTGGAGCTGAAGCAACAGCCATGACATTGTTAGACTTATTTACTAAGCCAAACTTAGTGGTGGAAGCGAAAAAATATTTTAAAGAAGTACAAAACAAAGACGTTCAGTATATACCATTTATTTCAAAGAACGATCCTCCTGCAATCCATTTAAACAAAGAAATACAAGGTGCATATAGAACACAATTAGAAAAGTTTTATTATGATCCATCTAAATACGGTACTTATTTAGAACAATTGGGTATCACTTACCCAACCATTAAACAATAATCCAAATAGATCCGGCTAAAAAAGTCGGATTTATTTTTTTATAAAAGTCTACTAAATTAATAGACTTTTATAAAAAATTCCTATATTTGACCTATCGTCATGTGGCCGAACGGATAGGCAGGGGTCAGCAAAACCCTTAACGATGGTTCAACTCCATCCATGACAGCTATGGATTTTCGGGGTCCGTATAAATAAGCAAGCAATCCTGAATTCGGGCGGTATTTTTATACCGCCTTTCTTTTTTGATCATGTCTTCAGCTAATTATTTTGTAAATTGTTATGCTACTAAATTTGTCTTCTATTACTTTATTTAAAAGATAATTTAAAATGAAAATATTGCTTAATTGGTTGTGCTTTATAAGCGTCATTGTTGTGAATGCTTTAGCCAACATCCTCCCAATCAATGGACTGAATACTGGTCAAGTTTCAGCCTTTTATCCGAACGCATTTGTGCCTGCTGGTTTTACATTTTCTATTTGGGGACTGATTTATTTTATGTTGTTGATATATAACATTGCATTTACGTTTTATACGATCAAAAGGTATCAAAATGAAAAGGTATATGCATTTATTGAGCGTGTTAATCCTTCTTTTTTAATTACATGTATGCTTAATATGGCTTGGATAATAGCATGGCATTATCTTCAAATTGTATTGTCTGTAGTAATCATGTTCTTCTTTTTAATCACGCTTATTCAACTGTTTTTGAAAAGTAAAAATTTGGCGGATGATTTAACCAAAACTCAAAGGCTGATATTGTATACACCTTTTATGATTTATTTTGGTTGGATTTCGGTAGCAACTATTGCCAATATTACTGCTTTATTAGTAGCGTATCATTGGGGTGGACTTGGATTGAGCGATATGTATTGGAGTGTGATCATGATTTTTATTGCTTTATTGCTTGCAATTATCATGATCAAAAAATATCAAATCCTAACTTTTGCTTTGGTTATTGTTTGGGCTTTTTGGGGTATATATGCAAGACAAGGAGCAGTTTATCCATTGATACAAACAATTACTACAGTTTCGATTGTTTACTTACTTGTAATGATTACTATCACTTTAGTAAAGAGATTCAATGAAAATAAAATAGCTTAATTTGCGTTATGATTACGAAGCAAGAATTAAAACAATTATTTCCAAATTTAGAGGAAGGTTTATATGATGCAATTTTAGAGCATGCAGAAATCAAAGAAATTAAAGCTGGCGCATCTTTATTGAGAGTAGGTCAAAATATACGCTCTACAATGTTAGTTGTTGAGGGAACAGTAAAGTTATATCAAGAAGATGAAGAAGGAGATGAATATTTCATGTATTATATTTCTCCTGGTCAAGCTTGTGCGGTTTCTATGGTCTGTAGTTTTCAGGCTGAGCAAAGTCAAGTATTAGCAAAAGCAATGACAGATGTGACGTTAATTTCAATACCAATTAAATTTATGGACAAGTGGCTTAGTGAATTTAAGAGCTGGCATTATTTTGTGATCAAGACCTATCGAACTCGTTATGAAGAATTATTAAAAACCGTGAACGAGGTTGCTTTTAAAAATATGGATGAGCGATTAGAGTTTTATTTGAAAAAGCAAGTTGCTAAGTTTGGCAATACTATTAAATTAACACACCAAGAAATTGCTTCTGATTTAAATAGTTCACGTGAAGTGATAAGTCGTTTGATGAAAAAAATGGAAAAAAACGGATGGATTATTTTGCATCGTAATAGCCTAGAGTGGATTAAAAAATAAAAAAAGGCCTCGATTTCGAGGCCTTTTTTTAGGGCATTATTTTATAACATACCCGAGTATTGCTAGAATTTCTTATAGCTTAGTGGGGTAATTTATCCCTAAAATAACCGTAAGTCCAAGTGCCAGCGATCGCACTTAAGATCACTACTAATACAGCATAGAACCCTGCACCAATATGTGCAAATAATGGTCCAGGACAAGCTCCAGTGATGGCCCAACCAAAGCCAAATAGAAGGCCTCCATAAATTTGACCTTTGTTAAATTCTTTATCTGCAATTTTGATTTCTTCTCCGTGTATCGTTTTTATTTTTAATTTTTTGATTAAGAAAACCGAAATCGCACCTACTACTACAGCAGTGCCAATTACACCATACATGTGGAAACTTTGTAAACGAAACATTTCTTGAATGCGAAACCATGAAACGATTTCAGCTTTTACAAATACGATGCCGAAAATGATACCAACAACTGCGTATTTCAAATTATACCATCCAGGATGTTGTTGCTCAGAAGCATTTACGCAAGCCGTATTACTATCTAAATTTTGTACTTTTTCTGTGTTCATATTGAAATTTTTATAAGGATAAAATCCAAGGTAAAATAATATTAGCCATTAAAAACCCTCCAGCCATAAAGCAAATAGTTGCCACTAAAGAAGGCCATTGTAAATTACTTAAGCCCATTATTGAGTGTCCTGAAGTGCATCCTCCGGCATACCTTGTTCCAAAACCAACCAGGAATCCACCTATTATCATGACTATAAATCCACGAAGGGTGAATAAAGCTTCAAAACTGAATAATTCTGAAGGCAGCAGGAAGTTATAGTTATTAATGCCATAGTTGCTTAGCTCTGTTTTTAATGCTGAATTCACTTCTATTGGAGCGCCATTCATTAAAAATTGCGTAGCTAAAAAAGCACCAATCATAATGCCTCCTACAAAAAAGAAATTCCAAATCTCTTTTTTCCAATCGTATTTAAAGAATTTAATGTCTGCAGGGAAGCAGGCAGCACATACATGTCTGAGATTAGATGAGATGCCAAAAGTTTTATTGCCTAAAATAAGTAAAGCAGGTACGATGAGTCCAATAAGGATACCGGCTACATACCAAGGCCAGGGTTGTTGAATTTGTTCGATCATATTGTGTGTTTTTTATTTACTATAGAATTTTTTAATTGGTTTAAAGGGTCCGTATTTATGTTGTTTTTCTGAAAAAGTATCTGCATAGGGTGCAAAGGCAAAATCAAGCGGCTTTTTGTCAAATTTAGGCCAATCTTTTGTCTGGTCTTTGTGTGGTCTTGGTTGACTATTTACATAGGCTGCTACATCCCAACATTCTTCTACTGTTAATTTTGGATTTTCGTGCGATGTTAATAGGTAGGGCATATTATTTTTAACGTAGCCTGCAAAATTACTTATTCTATATAATCCCGCTCCATCATTGTAACTATGTGAACCCCATAATGGCGGATAAGCATATTCTAATTCATCTAATGTCAATTGCCCTTCACCATTGGCACCATGGCAACTTTGACATTGTGCAGTATATACTATTTTTCCTTTTTCAGGATCAGCTGCGCGATCTAAGTAAGGTAGTTTTTCAATGCCTGATCCATGAGGTTTATCTCCTTTTTCCACCTCTTGACCAAGCCATTTGATGTAGGCATAGATGGCTTTAAATTCTTTACTATTGCTATCTATAGCCGTTCCATTTAAACTTCTTTCCATACAGTCTGCCACTCGTTTATAGATGCTTTCTGTTTGTCCACTTCGGTCTCTATATTTTGGGTAGGTAGAAAACACAGCAGCATAGTTGTTGCCCCAGGCTTTTGCACCTGCTTGCAAGTGACAGTTTTGACAATTCATACCATTGGTGATCTGAGCTACAGAACCTTTGGGGCCTAAATATTTAGAAGTGTGTGCGATGAGCTCTTGTCCGTAGATGACCAATGCTCGTTCTTCTCCAATAGTAGTATTGTCTAAATAAATACTTGGCCCTACCCAAGTACTGTCTGTTTTAGCTATAGTGCCATCTATTTTAAAATAATCTCCACTTATAAACCCCACTAAAAAATAGATACCTATAACGGCAACCATTCCAAGAAGTATTAGGTATTTTTTTTTCATTAAATTGACTTTAATTTCAACATTATTTATTTAAAATCATAGCTTGTCCCTTGTAACTGTGTCAATAAAGTTGGAGGCTTATCCGTTGCAATTGTTCTGCCCTCTAGTTTTGGTGCCACTGGAGAATTACTTGCCAAATATGACTTTATGACTTCGTGCAAACTGATATTTGTAGCTACAGGATTACTAACTTTTTCAATTCTACATAAAGTATCATTTGGATCACCTTCTCTTTCACAAGCAACAATATGATAGGTTTTATTTTTATCTAATGTTTGACCTTTTATTTTTACCCAGTTGACCCTTTGTCCCTTTGGCATTCCAATTGTACAATTAACTTCCATACCAGCAAAGCGAACAAACCATCCACCAAATCTTTTACTTGGGTCCGTAGCAAATGCATTTTCTAATTCTTTTTCTAGCCATTCTAGAATTTGTAATCCAGTTACTTCACCAGTTTTTGCAGTTGAATCAATCGGAAGCATATTCCATAAAAATTCATTAGTAATAGCCACTTGATTTTTATTTTCAGGAACCGCTAGGGGTTGACAAAATCTGAATCCATTACTTAAAGCTATATCTGGTTTGAATTTCCACATCACTGCATCAGTAATTAAATTGTCCATCGGTGTTTCTAAAACAAAATAACGTACTAATGGCGTTTTAGTATAACCAATGACTTTGTTCATTTCATCCTGATAAGGTGCTGCAGCTTTTTCTACTAAAGCTAAAGTTTTTTTATCTGCAGGATATAAGACCGGATCTACATCTAATAATTCGTAATGATAAGAATCGATTCTTCCTTCTTTTACTTTGATGTCTAATTTTCCTAAAAAAGAACCAAACGCACCACATTCCACCACTTTGGTGTATTTGCCTTGAATGGGCACACGAACTCGTTCATGTGTATCTGCACCTAAAATAAAATCAGCACCTTCTATTCTTGAATCATTTGCAAGACCAACTTGTTGTGCTAATCCCATATGTGTTACAACAAAAATGATTCCACACCCTTCGACTTCTTTTAAGTAGTTTATATATTTTGCCACATTATCTGTCGCATGTGTAAAACTAATGCCCTCACTATAGGCAGGTGATTGTCGTTTAGGTACTAGATGATCTGTATATCCAATGAATCCAACTTTAGCACCAGCAATATATTTAATCCAATAAGGAGGGTAAATCAAATTCCCATTATCAGTATCATTGGTTTTATGCCACATGTTGGCACAAATTTTTGCAGCAGTGGAATGCCCCATATCATAGAGCATTTTTTTCTTTTTATAAACGACTTCCCAATTTCCAGGTAAAATCAAATCGTATTTGAATGCATTCATCAATGGAATTAACGCTTCTCCTTCAGACAACGAAGCCACGCCATGTCCATGAAAATAATCACCGCCGTCATATAAAATATTTTGAGGGTAGTTTGCCCTCATTTGATCTACCATCGTTTTAAGTACAGCAAGACCACCTCTTTTTTTATAAGTCGCTTTGCCATTTTCCCAGAAAAATTCATCATGTGTATGAATTTGTGCATGCAAATCAGTGGTAATGAAAATGCTAAATTCGTTTTCGGCTTGGCTAGAATCACTACCTGCTCCAATGAAATTTGAGGTAGAATTGTTGGTACTTGCCAATGCAGCGTTGCCAACGGAGAGGGCAGCAGGAGCGCCAATCCCTAATAGGGCAGTGTTTTTTAAAAAACTACGGCGATCTGAATTTTTTTCTTTCATATGGGGCATCTTTGAAAATTGAAAATCCACTTAATTCATAATAATTTACGTGACTTATATCACAATTATCGATGATTCATTGTAAAACACTACAAATGAAAGTTTAAGATAAAGTTAATATGCCCCATGTTTACTTTATTGATATAATATTTTGCTTCATTATAAGTATTGCCAATAGCATCCTTATGAAAATAGGTAAGTTGTGCGTCCCAGCCTTTCCAAAATCCTGAAAAAGCAAAACGAAGGTCAATATTGTATTGGAAATAGCTTGGTAAGCCATATTTATTCATAGCATAGTTTTTAACGTCTGCTAATTCATAATAACCCGCTGCCAAACTCAGGTTTAAAGGCAAGCTTGAAGCACTATATTTTGACTTAAGCATATACGCACTTAGGTCTCCCATGCCTTCGCTGCGCTCTCCTTGTAAAAAAGTATAAAAGGGATCGCGTCCCCATTCTCTTGGCATTAAGTATCTTCCCTGTTTTGTGATCCTAGTATAATTAATTGAATGATCCCAATGTCCTACTTGCTTTCCAATTCTTCCTCCAAAAACTAAGGCTGACTGACTAGGGTTAAAATAAGTTTTATTCATCACTTCATTGCCTCCATTGTTGATTACTTGTTGCCCAATTAATTGGAATCCGTAATAATAGGAACTATATTTTGTGGGTAATTTGTCAAATTGAATCAAGCTGCTATTAAATATATTATCCACATATTGATTCCAAACCTGAATTTTTTTTGTGTTTGTTAATCCAAATTCTGCACCCACTAATGCAACTCCCTTGGTGGCTAATTGATTTTTATAGCCAGACTTGGTGCCATCAATATTGACGCCTGTAGAGAATACGCCAATGCTCGTATTCGTTTTAAACCATTCAAAAGTACCACCTGGAGAAAATCGATTGATCCAGCCTGCATAAAATTTATTTTTTTGATGCTTATATTGCCCCCATACACCCTGTACTACATTAGGGCGCATTCTGCCATCTTGTAAATTAATAAAGGGAGTGTTTAATAATTGATTACCTAAAGTAATGGAAAGATTATTTTTTTGATAATGAATATATAATTCTTCTAAACGTTCCATATCTGTTTTGTTTGAAGTATTGATCACATCAAATAAAGCTAATTCATATCGATTGTTAGTGGCAGATAATGCGTGAGGCTTACTTAAGTTTGTTGAAAATATATTATAGACTAAAAATCCACTCATACCAAATTGCACATGATTGATTGGTTTTGAAACAAATTTTAATCCTCCTCCTAGTGCGTATGCGTATTCTGAAGCGCTATTTTTATTGTAGGTGCTGCTATAAAAAGACCTCATATGTGCTTGTATTGTACCAATTTGATGATGAAGCAAGCGGATGCTATCTTTTTTTTTGTTGGGTTGATCTTCTGTATTTGATATAGCTAGGTTTGGTGATTGTTGTGCATGTATTGTGCTCCCTATAAATAAAATAAAGGCTAGAACAAAAAGGGGCTTATTCATGAAGCTGAGTTGTCTTTTTAGTGTCCACCAGGAGTTGGGAAAAATAATTGTTGTGCAATAATATACAATCCCATTATAAGCACAAACCAACCAAAGCCTTTTTTAAGTTTATTGCCATCTATTTTTTTACTTAACTTATCGCCAATAAATATACCAGCAATAGCTAGTGCCGTCACAGAAAATAATAAGGTCCAATCCATGGCTCTATTGCTCATATCACCAGTGAATCCAATTAAGGACTTAGCGGCAATGATTAATAAAGAAGTGCCTACTGCTTGCTTCATTGGAAGTTTACTTAACATGACTAGGGCGGGTATAATTAAGAATCCTCCACCAGCACCAACAAGTCCTGTAAGCATGCCAACTAAGGCGCCTTCTATTAAAATTAGTGGATAGTTAAATTTTTGTGCTTCTTCTTTAGCTTCAATAGTGGTGTTATTTGAACGAATCATTGAAAAAGAAGCGGCTACCATTAAAATTGCAAACAACATCATCATTAACAATGATTTTGTAATATCGATACCAGCAATTGTGCCTAATTGGGATGGGATTGCTGGGACTAAAAATTTTCTAGTAGCATATACAGAAGCAATCGATGGAATACCAAATATGATCGCTGTTTTTAAATTTACAAAACCCTGTTTGTATTTTGGCCAAGCGCCGACTAAGCTACTTGAGCCAACAATAAATAGAGAATAAGCGGTTGCTAAGATGGGCTCAACATGAAATAAATAAACTAAAACAGGAACGGTTAAAATGCTACCACCACCACCAATTAATCCTAATGAAATACCAATTAAAATTGAAGCGACATATCCTATTATTTCCATGTTAATTATTTTAATGCAAAGGTGTTAGTATTAAAATAAAAGGTAGGTGATAAATGTCACCTACCCAATTTTTTAGAAATAAATATTGTTTTAATTACATTTTTCCTTTTAAAATTTGTGTCCAATATAAAAACGGAAGAATATATCGCTTTAAAACAAACATACTCCACCTTTCTTTTGCTTGATTAAATGGAAAGGTTTCCTGAGGGTTATTGTCATAATCAAATTCAGCTAAAATTAATTTATGACGACCGGTAATCAGCGGACAACTGCTATATCCATTATAACTAGCCTTCATTTCTTCCCCATTAATAAGTGCTAAGAGGTTTTGAACCAAAACAGGAGCTTGTTTTCTAATGGCAGCACCCGTTTTTCCAGTAGGTAAAGAAGAAGCATCACCTAGTGAAAAAATATTTTTAAACTTAAGGTGTTGAAGACTATGTTTATCCACATCTACCCATCCAGCTGCATTTGCTAGCAAACTATTTTTTACAAAGTCAGGGGCAGATTGTGGTGGAGTTACATGTATCATTTCATAGTCAATCCAAGTCTCCACGTCTTTATTCTTTTCTCCAAATCCAATAAATTTTGCTCTTTTATTGGCACCATCAATCTCAACTAATTTATTGAAATAATTTTCTTTGATATGAAATTTTGAGATTACTTTTTTAAGTGCTTCTTCAAATTTTTTAACGCCAAATAATCTTGTACCACCAGACCAAAATTCTACTTGCATCTTATTGGATAAATTATTTTTCTTGAAATAATCTGCAGCGATATACATAATTTTTTGTGGTGCTCCACCACATTTTACTGGTGTATGTGGGCTAGTGAAGATGGCTCTTCCAGATTGTGATTTTTTTAAACACTCATATGTATAAGGTGCATATTTAAAACTATAATTGGAGCAAACACCGTTTTTACCAATATTTTCTTCAAGTCCTTTAATTTCATGCCAGTTCAATTGAATACCAGGAGCAATAATTAAATAGTCATAATGAACATCAATGCCAGACTGAAGTGAAATAGCATTTTGTTCTGGTTGAAAACTTACCACAGCTTCTTTGATCCAATTAACCCCTTCTGGCATTACTTCTGATTCATTTCTAACGGTATCATTGATATCATAAAATCCTCCACCAACCATGGTCCATGCGGGTTGATAATAATGTTTGTCTGTTGGATCAATAATAGCAATATCTAATCTACTATCTTTTCTTAACAATTGTGCTGCTACAGAAATGCCAGCATTTCCGCCGCCAATGATTACAATTTGATGTTTTAAGCTCATAGTATGAATTTATAATATAAAAGTACCTAGAGGTAGTATGGGACTTAGTGACAATTATCACACAGCTAAATTGAAGTTACATTTAATGATAAAAATCATATTGTTTATGCTGATTATTTTATTCAGTGTGACAATTATCACCAGTAATAGAAGTAAATAATTTCAAATTTGTGTGATCAAAATAATCTAAAAAAATAAAAATAAAATTATGAAAGTAGAACAAATTTACACTGGATGTTTAGCGCAAGGTGCATACTATATCGAAAGTGATGGTGAGGCTGCAATAGTGGATCCGCTAAGAGAAGTCGCGCCCTATATTCAAAAAGCTGAATTAAATGGCGCCAAAATAAAATATGTTTTAGAAACACATTTTCATGCTGATTTTGTTTCTGGTCATATTGATTTAGCAAATAAAACTGGTGCTGAAATTGTTTATGGACCAACAGCCGCACCATTATTTAAAATTCATTCAGCTAAAGATGGAGAAATTTTATCATTGGGTAAAGTAAAAATTAAAGTGTTACATACTCCTGGTCATACCATGGAAAGTACATGTTATTTATTGATAGATGAAAATGGAAAAGAAACTGCTTTATTTAGTGGCGACACTTTATTCATTGGTGATGTCGGTCGTCCAGACTTAGCACAAAAAGTAAAAGCAGAATTGACAGAAGATATCTTAGCGGGTCATTTATTTGATTCTTTAAGAAATAAAATTATGCCATTAGCAGATGATATTATTGTTTATCCTGCTCATGGTGCAGGTTCTGCATGTGGTAAAAATATGAGCAAGGAGACAACAGATCTTTTAGGCAATCAAAAGAAAACTAATTATGCATTGAGACCAGATATGACTAAAGATGAATTTAAAGCTGCTGTTTTAGATGGTTTAGTGGCTCCTCCAGGATACTTCCCTTTAAATGTATTGATGAATATTCAAGGTTATGATAGCATTGATAAGGTACTAGAGAGAGGACAACATGCATTAAGCCCGGCTGCATTTGAAGCTGCTGCAAATGAAACAGGCGCTTTAATTTTAGATACAAGAGATGCGCAAGAATTTGCAAAGGGATTTATTCCAAATTCAATCAATATTGGAATTGATGGTAATTTTGCTCCTTGGGTGGGTGCGATGATTCCCGATATCAAACAAGAAATTTTGTTAGTAACAGATGAAGGCAGAGAGGAAGAAGTTGTAACTCGTTTAGCAAGGGTGGGATATGATTTTACCATTGGCTATTTAAAAGGTGGATTTGCTGCCTGGAAAGCTACTGGTAAAGAAGTAGATAAGATTGATTCAATTAGCGCAGATCAATTGGCAGATTTAATCAAAAAAGATACCAATGCTGTTATATTAGATGTGAGAAAAAAATCTGAACATTTTAGTGAACATATTTTGGGTAGTGAAAACACACCTTTAGATTTTATTAATGATAGTATGGCACAAATTGATAAAAAGAAAACCTATTATGTACATTGTGCTGGAGGGTATAGATCAATGATTTTTGTTTCTACCTTAAGGGCAAGAGGATTTGATAACTTAATTGATATTAAAGGCGGATTCAAAGCTTTAAAAGAAAGTGGAAATTTTAAAATTTCTGATTACGTTTGTCCATCTACCATGTTATAATCAGCACAAAAAATTTAAATACAATTTAAAACAAAAACTTAGAGCAGCACTGCCTCTTATTTAATTAAAACATATGGAAAATATTATACAAGAAATCAAAGCAAAAAAAGCAACAGTAATTGATGTCAGAAGTCAAATGGAATTTGACATGGAGCATTTTCCAGGCGCAATTAATATCCCATTAGAAATCATTGCGGAAGAAGCAGCAAAAATTGGAAATATGTCTAAACCTATTGTTGTTTATTGCAGAAGTGGGAATAGAAGTGGTATGGCAAAAACAATTCTTAGTCAACAAGGTGTAACGGAGGTTTATAATGGCGGAGGAATATTTGATATGATGAATTTGGCTAAAAATTAATAATTTGTTGTAACTTGAATCAGACTCATCTAAATATTTCAACATGAAACAAGTTAAAATTTTTTTATTTGCCATAATAATTGGACTAAGTATAAATGTAAATGCACAAGATAATACTTCGGAAAAAGTACATCATGTTGTGATGCAGTTAAATACAGCTGATACAGCAGCTTGGAGTAGTGTTATGGGCAATATTAGAAATTTTCAAAAAATATGGCCTGGGAAAGTTGAAATAGAAGTTGTAGTTCATGGTAAAGCTTTGAATTTTCTTGTTGCAGCAAAAACGCATATGACAGACGACATTGAGTTGATGACAAAAAAGGGGGTCAAATTTAATGCTTGTGAAAATACAATGCATAAATATGGCATTGATAAGACTATGCTGGTTCCATTTGCTGGCACAGTACCTTCTGGGGTAGCTGAGTTGATACTAAAACAAGAAGCAGGATGGGGTTATCTAAAAGCGGGTTTATAATAAAATCGACTAAGTTATATTAAACGCAGCCAATTTGGCTGCGTTTTCTTTTTATTTATTATCTTTCCCACGATTTAAAAGCATATGGATAAAGAAGCACTACATTATCATTCAAAAGGTAGGTCAGGTAAAATAGAAGTTGTACCTACAAAAGAAACCGCAACACAAAAGGATTTAGCCTTGGCTTATTCTCCAGGTGTGGCTGCGCCTTGTTTGGCCATTGAATCAGATGCTAGCAAGGTATATGATTATACAACAAAAGGTAATTTGGTAGCTGTGATTTCAAACGGCACTGCTGTGTTGGGTCTAGGAGACATTGGCGCATTGGCAAGTAAACCCGTTATGGAAGGAAAGGCTGTGCTGTTTAAAATATTTGCAGATATAGACGTATTTGATTTAGAGTTGGATACAAAAGACGTAGAAGAATTTATAAGAACAGTTAAGATATTAGCACCTACATTTGGTGGTATCAATTTAGAAGATATTTCTGCGCCAGACTGCTTTGAAATTGAAGAAAGATTAAAAGCCGAATTGAATATACCTATCATGCATGATGACCAGCATGGTACAGCTATAGTGAGTGCTGCAGCATTATTAAATGCTCTTGAATTGACAGGTAAAAAAATACATGATGTTAAAGTAGTTATCAATGGAGCAGGTGCTGCTGCTACTTCTTGTGCAAGTATCTATTTGGCATTAGGTGTGCAAAGAGATAACTTGTATATGTTTGACTCAAAAGGACTAATTCACAGTGATAGAGACAATTTAGATGGACGAAAGCTTTTGTTTACTAATCAGCATATGCCAGCATCAGCCAGTTTAGCAGATTGCTTAAAGGGTGCCGATGTCTTTTTGGGTTTATCAAAAGCGGATATACTTACAGAAGAGATGTTGCAATCCATGGCTAAGCATTGTATTGTATTTGCATTAGCCAATCCTAATCCTGAAATTAGTTACGATAGGGCTATGTCAGCTCGTCCAGATATCATTTTTGCAACAGGAAGAAGTGATTTCCCTAATCAAGTAAACAATGTACTTGGTTTTCCATATATTTTTAGAGGTGCTTTAGATGTGCGGGCTACAAAAATTAATGAAGCAATGAAATTAGCTGCTGTGCATGCATTGGCTGAATTAACTAAATTACCTGTGCCTCAAGAAGTAGTAGATATTTATGGTGGTGCGCCGATTGAATTTGGCCCTAAATATATTTTACCAAAACCATTTGACAATAGATTGTTGTCGGTCGTATCTTATGCTGTGGCCAAAGCTGCTATTGACTCTGGAGTAGCACAAATCAATGAATTACCTGTATAATTTGTTAAAATAAGGTGCTTGAGCAAAGATTGTGATTTTTGTCACCATAATTAACTTTAATAGAATACATCTTTGTAATCTACATGAGTAAGGTCATGTACCTAATTTAAAAATATTTAAAACTAAAATTTATGTTTTTTCAACACGTTTATGATAAGACTTTGGCGCAAGCGAGTTATTTTATTGGATGTCAAAAAGCGGGTATAGCTGCAGTAATTGATCCTAAAAGAGATATAGACACTTATTTAGATATTGCGAAACAAAACAATATGCAGATTACGCATATTTTTGAAACGCACATACATGCAGATTTTTTAACTGGATCAAGAGAATTAGCTGCTGTGACTGGTGCTAAAATGTATTTATCCGACGAAGGCGGTCCAGGCTGGGAATATGAATTTCCACACGAAGGATTGAAACACCATTCGGAAGTGATGGTAGGCAATTTAAAAATTCAAGTATTACACACCCCTGGACATACCCCAGAGAGTATCAGCTTTTTATTAACCGATACACCTGCAAGTAAAGAACCTGTTATGTTGTTTACTGGCGATTTTGTTTTTGTTGGAGACATTGGTCGTCCTGACTTATTAGAAAAAGCGGCAGGATTGGTGGGGACACAAGACAAAGGTGCTGAGCAAATGTATCAATCAATAAATTTATTTTCTGATTTGCCTGATTTTATTCAAGTATGGCCTGGTCATGGTGCAGGATCTGCTTGTGGCAAGGCATTGGGCGCAGTACCTAGTACTACAGTGGGTTATGAGAAAAAAAGAAATTGGGCATTTCAATATGGTGCAGATAAAGCAGGATTCGTTCAATTCTTATTAACGGATCAACCTGAGCCACCTAAGTATTTTGCAAAAATGAAAGAATTGAATAAAGTGAATCGTCCTTTATTAACAGAAGTGCCAAAGATTAAAGAATTGTCAGGAGCTGAATTAAAAGCAGCGTTAGATAAGGGCATGAAATTAATTGATACAAGGAATAAATTAGATTTTCAGAATGGTTTTATCCCAGGTAGCATCAATATTCAAGGAAACAACTCCTTTGCAACATGGATGGGCTGGTTTGTAACGTACGATGAACAATTTATATTAATTGCAGAGCCAAGTCAAATGGATGATTTAACAAGAAAATTAATGCGCATTGGTTTAGATAATATATTTGGCTTTGTTGATGCTACTAAACTTGCCCAAGTTTACACAGGCTCATTAGAAAAATCTAAAATGGTTACGATTGATACAGTAAAAGCGAATACGACGGCCGAGATCATTGATATCAGAGGGGTTGCAGAATATAACAGTGGTCATATTGCTGGGGCTAAAAATGTATTTGTTGGCACACTGTTACAAAATTTGGATAAAGTACCAAAAGATAAGCCAGTCATAATTCATTGTCAAGGTGGTGATAGGGCAGCTATTGGTTATTCTTTATTAGTAAAAGAAGGTTATACTAATATTGCAAATTATAGCGGTGGCATAAATGAATGGGTAAAAGAACAACAACCTATTGTAAGCTAAGTATGAAAGGTGTGAAAAAACAAGATCTGCCTGAAAAAATATGTAAAGCTTGCGGGCGTCCATTTAGTTGGCGCAAAAAATGGGAAAGGTGTTGGGAGGAAGTACAGTATTGTAGTGAGGGTTGTAAAAAACACAAACCCAAACAGCAAGCTTAATTAAAAACACATCTACAAGGCGTACAGTTAAAAATTTATTTCTATTTTTTTAGATAGCGCGACTCAATAAGTCGCGCTATCTTTTTGAAATTTTATTTCCACTCGCTTTCTGTCTACTACACTTGAATCTTATCACATCTGTATTTCTTAACACAGCATGTTTTGTCTTTCTGGATGCCATGCGTTTACGCCACATCCTAAAACTAGAAGGTTTAGAATTGGCTCGCATAAATTCAATCACTTCTTTTTCGCTCAATCCAAATTGAAAGTGAATTGCTTCAAAAGGTGTTCTGTCTTCCCAAGCCATCTCAATAATGCGATCCCTGTCTTTTTCTTCCCAGTCGGATTTTAATATTGGATCTGTGGGTCTATTAATAATCTTTGAGACACTATTCATTTTACTATTTTAAATTTTTTAAAAAGTCTTCGGCATTTTTCAGATGTACAGCTCTTTTTTCTTCTGGCATTTTATCCCACGTACTTAATAACATGGCCCATCTTGGATTTTTTGAAAAAACGACACGCTGTTTAGATAAGAAACGCCAAAACAAGCCATCCCAAATTTCTTGCCATGCTCCTTTTGGAAAATCCCCCATCTTCATTAAATAATTTGATCCGCAGATATAGGGTTTAGTCGTAATCATTCCGCCGTCTGCAAATTGTGACATACCGTATACATTAGGTACCATTACCCAATCATAAGCATCTATATACATTTCCATAAACCACTTGTATACTTCATCTGGATGTATTTCACATAACAACATAAAATTACCCAATACCATCAATCTTTCAATATGATGGTTGTAGCCTGATTCAAGCAATTTTTTGATACTAATATCTACTGGCGCTATTCCTGTTGTACCGTTATAAAAGGAAGCAGGCATTTTTTTGGTAAAGCCCCAAAAATTTTTTGTTCTTTGTTGACTTCCAATTTTTCTATAGGTCAATTGCACAAATTCTCTCCATCCGATAATCTGCCTTATAATTCCTTC
This sequence comes from uncultured Sediminibacterium sp., assembly GCA_964492205.1. Taxonomy (GTDB): domain Bacteria; phylum Bacteroidota; class Bacteroidia; order Chitinophagales; family Chitinophagaceae; genus Sediminibacterium. The sequence goes on along the minus strand of CAZBJP010000001.1, from coordinate 71,618 downwards.
AATACTATTAATAGGTGCTTTTTCTGATTGGTAAGCTTTTATTAGTGCGTTTAATAATTCATTTGGCTGAATCAATCCCACATTGATTAGGGGACTAAGTACGCTATGGAATAAAGTTTTCTCTGCCACTAACATGGCATCTTCGTATATTCCAAATACTGTTAATTTTTCTTCAATAAACAGTTCCATCGCTTTTTTTGCATCAGCATGTGTTACAGGATAATACAAGCCTTTATCTGCTGTATTAAATGGCGCCACATTTTTTCCCGGATTATTTTTGAACTTTGCTTTTACATAATCAGTTGCTTCAAGGATAAAAGGGTTTGCTTCAAAAAAATGAATGGCAGGGATAGCTGTATTTTTTGGAATTTTTTTCCTGTTCTCTACGTCATAACTCCATTGTCCTCCAATTGGACTCCCATCTTGATCAATTAAAATTTTTCTATATTTTCTTTGTTCAGTATAAAAACTCGTTTGGAAATAGCTTTTTTTATGACCAAGTAATTCTATATCATCTGATTGATTGTTTAAAAAATTGGGACTAGGTAAGTAGATCAATTCAATATTGTTTTTCGAACAGGCATTTTTTAATTTTTTATCCAACCAGTTGTCACAAGGGTCATACAATTTAATTTTCTCTATACCCTTATTTGCTAGCATTTTTACTAAATTCTGAATGTTAGCAAATGGATCGTGTGCCTCAATATAGTGACAGTTGCATCCTCTCTGAGTAATTAAACCTGCATAGTATTTCATAGTGGCTCTATGAAACAAAATTTTTTGTTGATGAAACTGATATTGTAAGAAATACAAATCTGACTCGATGAGGTAAAAATCACCACTATTGGCTATCAATTCAGATTGATTGAATAATTGATGAGGAAAAACGAGCTGAACTTGCATGTATTTTAAACATTTTTGAGTCAAAATTGTTCATTGATTAGTTATAATACTCTACCTCAATGCATATGACTTATGACCGGCTATTGAATCAATTGAATGCTTACAACCCATCAAGTTATCATGCTACCAGAAATTATACCAATGGAGCTATTACTAGATGGTCCCCCTATATTTCAAGAGGCTTTTTGAGTCCATTATTGATCATGGATACGCTTAGGGGCAAATACAAGAAACAAGCATGGATAGGATTCATGCAACAAATGGCTTGGAGGGAATATTTTCAAAGAGTATGGCAAGTAAAAGGTGATTTAATTTTACAGGACCTAAAATCACCTCAATCGAATGTACTATTAGCGCAGCCTCCTAATGTTATCACGAACGCTTCAACTGGTATATTAGCTATTGATGATGCTATTCGACAATTATATGAGCAAGGTTATTTACACAACCATTTGCGTATGTATATTTCGATGCTGCACACCAATATTTTTAAAGCAGCTTGGCTGCCTGGCGCAAAGTGGATGTATGCCTATTTATTAGATCATGATCCTGCAGCCAATTTTTTAAGTTGGCAATGGGTTGCAGGCACATTCAGCAGTAAGCAATATGTAGCTAATCAAGATAATATCAATAAATATACTAATACAAAACAGCAAGACACATTTTTGGATAGGTCTTATGAAAAACTACCAGAAGCTATTTTTAACAATACTGGGCAAATTCAAACTGGGCATAGTATAAGCTTAACACAGTCGCGAGATCAAATATTCGAAATCAATACTTTGCAAATTTTAGAGAAAGTACAACAAACTAACAGACTTGAAAAATTCAATCTAAATAAAATCGATAATAGTTTACCGTTTTGTATTTACAATAGTTTTAACCTTGATCCACTATGGTATGCCACCGAAAAAGCAAATCGAATTTTATTGTTAGAACCAAATCATTATGTGAAGTTCCCTATAGCTGAAAATGTTTTGCAATTTATTATTGATTTGGCACAAAAAAATATTGCAGGAATTCAGGTATTTATTGGAAATTTTGAATCTTTATTACAACAAATTAAAACTGTAAAAAATCCGGTACCAACTATCTATTACAAAGAGCACCCTACAACAATTCATTATCAAGGTACTCAAGAACAAAGAGATTGGCTCTTTCCAGAAGTGTCAGGCTATTATCCAAGTTTCTTTGGGTATTGGAAAAAATGCGAAAGATTAATAAAATAAAATGCCCCAATTTATCGGGGCATTTTTAGACGGAGTATTAGAAATACTATTTTTTTTGTTCTATATCTTTAATTAATTCTTCTATATCCACCGATCGCTCTGTATGATCTCCTAATAAATACTTGGCAAAATAATCTGCAGTTCTCCAGAACCAATATTCATTCATATCACCAAAGCCATGTCTTTGTGTAGGTAAGATTAACATATCAAAGCGTTTGTTTGCTTTAATCAATGCATTCACCACTCTTAAAGTATTGGCTGGGTGCACATTGTTGTCGATTTCTCCATGTATCAGCAATAATTTTCCTTTTAAGTTTTTAGCAAGGTCTGGATTTTTATCTATCATATAACTAAAAGTCGTGTCGCCTTTTTCAGAAATAGTTTCTTTTACACCATGATGCTTTTCACTCCACCATCTATTGTACACGCTATTATCATGATTGCCTGCATTACTTACAGCTACTTTAAATATATCTGGGTAGACCAACATAGCAGCAGTACTCATAAATCCACCACCACTATGACCGTGAATGCCCACCTTGTTACGATCAATAAATGAATACCTGTCTGCTAATTGCTCAATTGTTACTTTTTTATCTGCAAGACCATAGTCTCTTAAATTGCCATAACCATAATTATGATACCATTTGCTTCTTGCAGGATGTCCTCCTCTATTACCCATTGTCACCACCACAAAACCTAATTGAGCAAGTCGATCGATACGATCCATGCCTTTGCTAAATGTTTTGTTTACTGACTCTGTTTGAGGGCCGGGATACACATATTCTATAATTGGATACTTCTTGCTACTGTCAAAGTCATATGGTTTGTACATGACACCATATAAATCTGTAATGCCATCATCAGCTTTTACTTTAAAAGTTTCTGGAAATTTATAGCCGGTTGCAAATAGACTAGTTAAATCGGCAGTTTCTAATTCCATTAATTTTTTACCATCTATATTATATAGACTTGCAACTGGAATTGTATTGACCCTTGAAGCATTGTTGACAAAATAAGTTTTATTGTCATTTAAACTAAAGCTGTGGTCAAAATTGCCCACATTTAATAATTGTAATCCTGTGCCATCAAGATTAATTTTGTACAAATGCAAGTAATAGGGATCTTCTTTATCTCCATTAGCTAATCTTTCTTTTCCGTTTGCAGAAAAATACACCACTCTTTTCGCTTCATCTACTGCAATGATTTCTTCCACATGCCATGCACCTTGTGTAATTTGATTTTTTAATTTTCCTTGTCCATCATATAGATATAGGTGAGCCCATCCATCACGTTCACTCCACTCAATTAATTCAACACCATTTTTTATCAAAAATGGTTTTTTTATTTCAATGGAAGTATTCATTTCTTCTGCTACAACAACTTTTACTTCTCCTGTTTTAGTATTAACCACACATTGATCAATCTTTTTTAGATCACGGCTTGTTCTTGCAAGATATAACTGATCATTGGTGCCCAACCAAACCATTGGCTTAAATTCATCATCTCTGGCATTGACTGCCGCAGACTTATTCCACAAAGAAATGTCTTGGTCTTTGTATTGTGATACATTGATTTCTTTGTTGGTATAATTAATCATGTCTACTAACATCAAATGATCTATCGGTGCTTCTTTTTCACCGGGCATCCAATATTTGTAAGTTTCAAGTGTTGGTCTTGGATCAGCAATACTATTAATTACCCAAAGATCTTTTACTTTTCTATTGTCTACTTTTACAATGGAAAGCTGTTTGCTATCTTCACTCCAATAGCCAAATACTGGCTTTCTTTTGTTTTTATTTTTCTCAGCATCTACATTGGTTTCTCCCCCGCCACCAGCGCCACCTTCACTATGCCAACTAAAATTTTGAATACCATCTTTTGTAATAGCTGTCTCTACAATTGTACTATCCTCCTCATTGATCAACGCTTTTTCGTAATTCGCTTTGTCCATATAATAGAGGTTGTAATTTCTGCCAAATACAACTTTAGATTGATCAGGTGCTATATTAGCCCAGCTTGGTTTCTTTTTAGGTTTTGTAAAACCAACCAGTTCGTTTAGTTGAGCAGTGTTCAAGTTGTATTCAAAATAAAATATTTTCTTTATTTTTTCGGCCTTACCATCTTTTTTGGTAGCACCTGGCTTATCAATGTCAATACTACTTTTTACTTCAAATTGAATCCAATTTTCATCTTTAATAAATTTCAAAGAATCAATTGGAAGATGTTGAGCATCAAAGGGGTCTTTTATAATTTTTGTTAAAGCAGCAGCTAATTGTTCTTTGTCGAACATGGCCTTCTTTTCGTTTTTTGTAGGATCTACAATCATCCATTGTTTTCCCTCACTAGTTTCGTAGACATACCAAAACTTGTTGGATTGTTTAAGCCAATGGGGATCTACAGATAAAGAGAATATCATCTTCTCCAATTTTTTTGGAGAGAATCTTGCCGCAAGGTCGTAGTTGGCCTTCTGTTGACCAAAAATGAGTAAAGGGAAAGCAAATAATACTAAAAAAAGTTGTTTACGCATAGCTGTTAATTAAGTAAAGAAAATTACTTCATTTTTTTCAATTAAAACCTAAATTGTGATGAATACAATACCATGAAAATAAGATTATTAATAGGGTTATTTGTAACACAGTTTATGCTTACGACTGGTTTTACGCAAACTGCTCTTCAATTCAAACCTGCTGCATTTGCAGACGAAAACAGAAAGGTAAAATTACAGGCAGCAATACCAATAGTGGATGCCTTATATAAGTCTTATGCAGAAAAAAATCATCTTCCTGCTTATGCATTTGCTATTATATTAGACGGTGAATTATTATATAAAAATGTAGGAGGCTGGGCCAATATAGAGGAAAAAATTCCAGCAAATGAGGAGACCATGTTCCGTATCGCATCTATGTCTAAAAGTTTTACAACAATGGCAATCCTTCAATTAAGAGATGCTGGGAAGTTGAAGTTGGATGATCCTGTTGACCAATATATTCCGTCAATGAAAGGTCAGGTTTTAACCAAAGATGGAGCACCAATTACAATTCGGCATTTAATGTCGCATCAAGCTGGTTTTCCAGAAGACAACCCATGGGGCGACAGACAATTATCTGATTCTGAAGCCGATTTAATTGCCTTGATTGAAAAAGGTCTTTCGTTTTCAAATACTACAGGCGCTTATTATGAATATAGTAATCTTGGTTTTGCCATGTTAGGTTATATTATTCATCAGGTATCAGGATTGTCCTATGATAAGTATATTAAGCAGTCCATTTTAGATCCCTTAGGGATGAATCATACAACTTACGAATACACAAAAATTCCAAAAGAAAATTTAGCAAAGGGCTACAGAACCATCAATGGTAATTGGGTCAATGTACCATTGCTTAAAGATGGCATCTATGGTGCCATGGGCGGGATGATTACATCTATCAGCGATTATGCAAAATATGTCGCCTTGCATCAAGCTGCATGGCCGGAAAGAAATGATCCAGAAAACAAAGTGATTAAAAGAAGTACCGTAAGAGAGATGCATCAGCCTTACTCTTTTATTGGTTTAAACCCCAATTATCAATTTCCATCTGGGAAAAAACTTGCTACTACGACAAGTTATAGTTATGGATTAAATTGGATGCATGATGCAGAGGGTAAAACTAGTATTGGCCATAGTGGTGGATTGCCTGGTTTTGGAAGCAATTGGCGCTTTTTGCCTGAGTATGGTTTAGGTGTGATCTTTTTTGCCAATCATACTTATGCGCCAACTTCAACGATGAATTTGATTGTCTTGGATACTTTAGTTCAAATTGCTAAACTACAACCAAGAATAGTGGCAGTATCTCCTATTCTAGAGCAGCGCCAAAAAGAACTTATTCAAATTTTACCTAACTGGGTAAATATGCCTTCTATTTTTGCCGAAAACTTTTTTGATGATTATTTAATTGATCAGTTGAAGATTGAGGCAAAACAATTATTCGAACAAGCTGGGGCAATTAAAACAATTGGGAAAATGGTTGCAGAAAATCAATTGAGAGGCTTTTGTATTTTGGAAGGATCGAAACAAAATCTAAAATTAAGTTTTACATTGAGTCCAGAAAATCCAGCTTTGATTCAAGAGTATCATTTAGCACTTGTTAAATAGTAATTGAAACAACTATTTTGACCATAATCAAACTATTTAATTTAATAAAACATGGAACTGAAAATTAATAAATTACAACATATTGGTATACCTGTCACAGATTTAAAAATTTCTGTTCCTTTTTATGAAGGTCTTGGATTTTCTAATTGTATGCAAGCTCAATTTGATATGAACAATGAAAAAGGAGAGGTGGTTATGATGCAAAATGGGGAAGTTATTGTTGAACTATATCAAATGCCATCATCTGAACTGCCAGCTGTAAAAGCCAGAGGAAATGGGCATATAGATCATATTGCATTTGACGTAGATAATGTAGAAGCCTGTTTTATGAACATGATTAATAATGGCTATGCAGTTCAAGAGCCTGCACCAGTTTTTTTATCATTTTGGACAAAGGGATGCAAATATTTCAATATACTTGGTCCAGATGGTGAAAGAATTGAATTCAATGAGATTTTAAAATAAAAATCAACCCATGCAAAAACAAGCAAACACTTTAATTCCGTTTATATTAATTACTTGTTTATTTTTTCTATGGGGTTTTGCACATAATTTAGATCCTATATTAATTCCGCACTTAAAAAAATCTTTTACATTAACGACTACACAATCCACTTTGGTAGATTCTGCAGTTTTTGCAGCTTATTTTTTTATGGCGCTTCCTGCCGGATTTATCATGAAAAAATGGGGTTATAAGTGGGGCATTATTTCTGGCTTAGTTTTATTTTCAATAGGCTCTTTTTTGTTTGTTCCGGCAGCCAATCATCAGTCTTATAATTATTTCCTATTTGCTTTGTTTGTCATTGCATCTGGATTAACTATACTTGAAACCGCAGCAAACCCTTATGCAGCTGCATTGGGCGATCCGAATTCTGCAACACAAAGATTAAATATGGTTCAATCATTTAATGGCCTTGCAGTGGCTTTGGCTCCAGCCATTGGTGCTAGAATTATATTAACCAAAGGTTATACTGATAGTGAATTAAGTGCGATGACCATTACAGCAAAAAAAGCAGCTTTGGCAGCTGAAGCCTATTCGGTAAAAACACCCTATACTATTTTGGGTATCATCTTATTGATTATTGCTGTGTTATTTTATTTTATAAAATTGCCTGATATTAGAGAAAAGGATAATCAAATTAAATCTAGTATTCTAGAAACATTTAAGCATAGGCATTTAAAATGGGCAGTAATTGCACAATTTTTTTATTTAGGTGCTCAGGTTTCAGTATTGAGTTTGTTCATACTTTACGGGATAGCAGTTGCAGGCCTCACCGAAGTACAAGCTGCAGATTATTTAAGTTTAGGCGGTTTAGCATTTTTAATAGGTCGTTTTTCAGGCACTGCAATGATGAAAGTGATTGCACCTAATAAATTATTGATTTTATTTTCCCTTGCAGCAGCTTCATTATCTTTAGTGGCTATTTTTGGTAAAGGCATGATCACAATTTATGCACTTATTGGAATATGTTATTTTATGTCCATTATGTTCCCCACTATTTTTTCTTTAGGTATTAAAGATTTGGGTGCAGATACAGAAATGGCAAGTAGTTTAATCGTCATGTCTATTGTTGGAGGTGCAATTTTACCAAGATTTTTTGGTATGATTGCTGATGCAACTGCCAATATACAGTTTGGTTATATTATACCATTTTTAGCGTTTTTAATTGTAGCTTTCTTTGGATGGAATGGTCATCAATCAAAAAATAAATAAACCTATGAAAAAATTATTTTTAATTTTAATTCTTTTAACCCATATTAGTGGTTATGCTGCTACAAAGACAAAGCCTCGCGATTATTATGTAACACAAGTGTACCATTGTAGCACACAAAGACAGATAGCTGCAGTTGATGTTTATTTGAAAGAGATATACCTACCTCATCTACACCAAAATGGTATTATCAATGTGGGCGTATTTGAACCTATCAATAATGATACGGCAAAAGATAAAATTATTCTAGTTTGGATTCCTTTAAAACGTTTACAACAACTAGATCAGTTAGATCAATTAAAAGAAGCAATTGACCCATTAAAGTCTAATCCTTTATTGAGTTTATCAACAACTGAGGGTATGTTGCCTTATAATAGAGTAGAAACAACCATTTCTAAGTCGTTTAAATTTCATGGACAGTTTCAAAAAAATACAACTTTTCAAAAATCTCCTGAAAATATTTATGAATTTAGAAGCTATGAAAGTGTGGACGAAGCAATGTTTCTAAAAAAAGTACATATGTTTAATGAGGGCAAAGAAATAGATTTGTTTACTACCTTAAATTTCAATGCTTTGTTCTATAGTAAAGTGATTGCTGGTAGTAGGATGCCTAATTTAATTTATATCACAAGGTTTGAAAATATTGCTGACAGAGAGGCCCACTGGAAAAGTTTTGGAGAATCACCTGCTTGGAAGCATATGAGTAACTTGCCTGAATACTTGAATACAGTTTCAAAATCAGATATTATTTTAATGCGCGCAAAGGCTTATTCAGATTTATAATTCTTGTTTATAATGAATATTAAAAAAGCACCAGTCTCTCAGCCGGTGCTTTTTTTATGCTACCAACTCAACCTTATTGCATTGGTCTTTTTCTGCGCATCATTTCATCACGCATTTTATTTAACAACTCCCTATCTACTTTTAAAGCCATATTCACTCTTTCTTCTGATTTTAGGATAGGCATCAAGTCTTTCTTAAACTTTTTTCTTACCGCTAACATAGCTTCTTGAAACTCAATTTCGTCCTCTATTTTTTCTTGCATGACTTTTCGACTTTTTTCTTTTTGTTCATTGTACACTGGCCAAAATTTTTCTGCTTCTGCAGGTGTTAGGTCTAGCTTTTTAGTGATGAACTGAATTCTAAAGGATTCGAGTTGTGCTCTTTGTTCTTTACTTAAACGCTCCATTGGAGGTGGCATCATTCTATCTTGTCCATGCATTGGTCTATGTTGCGCTTGAGCAAAAACAAAAAATAAAAGAAAACTAAATAGAAAAAGTATTTTTTTCATAAAATTATAATTTGAAATTGGACTATGTTTTAATTTGAAAGTTTAATCTAACTCTAAATGATTTTTTAAAAAATTAGCAGTTAATTATTATTTATCTGCATTGAAGCGCTTTCAGTTTCAATTGCGGAATTCCAATCGACCTCTGCTACAAGCTCATTATTATTAATATAAGTTTCAATCACTAAATCAGGCAGTGTTTCAATTTGTACAAACTCATCCTGAGTGATTTCATTTGTTTTCAGATTATCGTAAAAAAAGTATCCGGTAGCAACGGCAATAACTAAACTTGCTGCAACAAGGTATTTTTTTGATTTTGCAATTAAAGAATAGACCTTTGCTTGTTTAGGTGCATTTGCATCAGTTTGAATTTTATGCAACAGTTCCAGCTCAAATTGGTCAAAATAACCCTCAGGCACCTGATTATTTTTTGCTTGAAAACCTTTTAAAGCAGCTTCTAGTTCTTTTGAAATAGTTTCGTTTTCCATAGTATGATTTAGACATCTTTTAAGTTCAATTGTTTAATCTTGTTTGATTATTTCAGTCATTTTTTTTACTGCCTGATGATAATTGGCTTTTGCACCACCAACGGTGGTGCCTGTTATAGTTGCAATTTTTTCGTAATCAAAGCCTTCATAATACCTTAACATAAATACAAAGCGTTGTTTCTCAGGTAATTCTATAATTGCGCGCTCCAGTTTTATCTGGATAGCGGTTTCTTTGAGTCCATTTTGGGTGATTGGATGTTCATTTGCCTGCTTTAAATAATTTTGCTTTGTTTGACCTTGGATCCGCTTTTTCTGTGCTATAAAATTTAATGTTTCGTTGTAAGCCACTCTAAAGAGCCAGGTACTAAATGCGCTTTCCTGCTTAAAGCCATCTAATTTATTCCAAACCTTGATCCAGACCGCCTGTGCAATATCGTCAGCATCTGCATGATCAATCACCATTTTTTTTATCTGAAAAAATATAGGTTCGCGATGTCTTTTCAACAACTGTGTAAATGCGTGCTCCTTGGAGTCGCCAGATTGAAATTGTATAATGAGCGCTTGATCAGTCATATGATTTGAAGTTAGACCAATAATAAATCAAAAGGTTTAATACACCTAAGTAAATGAACGCACAACCAAATCATTTTTTACATTTGTATCAAAAATGAAATTATCTTTAAATCAATACATAAAACCTTAAAATGAATCTAATTAAAATAGTATGTTTAGTCTTGTTTTTTCCGCTTGTTGGTAAAAGCCAGCTAATAGATAAAATTATTAGTAAATCTGAAACTGAAAGAATAGAGCGAATGTTGGCATCAGATGCTATGGAGGGAAGAAGAACCTTTAGTCCTGGCATTGATAAAGCAGCAGCATTTATTGCTAATGAATTTGCAAGTTCTGGCCTTAAGTCTTTACAGGGCGATGACCAGTTTTTACAAAAATTCTCGATCAATCGGCCCAAGTTTATAAGTCTTTTTGCAAGTTTAGACGGCGTTAGCATAGATACAAGACAAGTAATAGTATTAACATTGCAGCCAGAACTTAATATCAATTCTAGCGAAGGGTATATAATTACAAAAATCGCAGCCACAGAAAATTTAAATCAGGCAGCTGCAAAAATTATTAGCGCTAATCAGCCAACTATTGTTTTAGTAGACGAAGCGCATGTTCAAAACTTTGGCAGGCTAATCAGATTTAAAAACAACTTGCCAGATAATCAATCAAATATTATTTTTTTCTTGACAAATACTAATCCAAGCAAATATGTAATTCAAGCAATACATCAAGTAGAAAAAATGCCCTTAGCGAATGTAGTGGCGATGCTACCAGGCAAATCATTAAAAAACGAAATAGTAATTTTTTCTGGACATTATGATCATCTTGGAATCAATACTAAAAACATGATAAATAATGATTCTATATACAATGGTGCGAATGATGATGCAGCTGGAACTACCGCTATGATAATGCTCGCAAAGTATTATAAAGCCTTAAATAATAACGAGAGAACGATCCTTTTTGCAGCATTTACTGCGGAAGAAGTGGGTGGCTATGGTGCTCAATATTTTTCAAAGCAATTAGACCCATCAAAAGTGGTAGCTATGTTTAATATTGAAATGATCGGCACAGAAAGTAAGTGGGGAAAAAACAGCGCTTATATTACTGGTTATGAGAAAACAAATATGGGTGCTATCTTACAAAAAAACTTAGATGGATCCAATTTTAAATTTTATCCCGACCCTTATTCTGAGCAAAATTTATTTTATCGATCTGACAATGCAACGCTTGCTAGACTTGGTGTTGCAGCCCATACAATTTCTACTTCTAAAATGGATGTAGAACCCAATTACCACAAAGCTTCTGATCATATTGAAACCTTGAATCTTGACAATATGAATGAAATTATCAAAGCAATTGCTTTAAGTGCGCAGTCTATTGTTGCAGGAAAAGACACACCAAGCAGAGTAGATACCACACAATTAAAATAATAAACATGCAATCAAATTTTATGAAGAAGCAATTCCTAATAATACTACTTTCTATTTCTTTTACATTGAGTGCGCAGGTAAAGTCCTATTATCCTAGTGCAGTTAACTGGGAAAGAAAATCACCCACTATTTTTAAGATAGATACCACGCTCATACAACAGGCGATTCAATATGCGCTAGGTCACGAAACAAAATTTCCTAAAAACTTAATGCTCACACAAGCGATGCAGTTTGGGAAAGAACCCTATTCGGATCCCATAGGACCCATGACTAGTCGTGGTCCTGCTGCAGGGGTGCTTATTTATAAAGGTTATATTATTGCAGAATGGGGCAATCCTAATGCAGTGGAAATGGTGAATAGTGTCACCAAGAGTATGTTATCTACTGTGATTGGCTTGGCTGTGGATAAGGGGTTGATTCGTTCTATTGACGATCATGTATTTACTTATCTACCCCCTATTGAATTAGTACAGGATGCTACTAGTTTAGATCAAAATCCAATTGTAAAAACTTCTTTTATTTATCCATTTGAAACTGATCACAATAGAAAAATTAAATGGGAGCATTTATTAAGACAAACCAGTGATTGGGAGGGAGTATTATGGGGTAAACCAGACTGGGCTGACCGTCCTTCTGAAAAATCAGAAGAGTGGACTACAAGAAAGCGATTTGAACCAGGTACAGTCTATAAATATAACGATACCAGGGTGAATGCGTTGGCTTTAGCAGCCACCTCAGTTTGGAGAAAACCTTTGCCAGAAGTGTTAAGAGAGCAGGTGATGCAACCGATTGGTGCATCCAACACCTGGGCATGGACTGGGTATAAGAACGCATGGATTATATTGGATGGCAAAATGGTTCAATCGGTAAGTGGAGGCGGCCATTTTGGTGGAGGCTTATTTATTAATGCTTATGACATGGCTAGGTTTGGTTTACTTACTTTAAGAAAAGGAAATTGGAATGGTAAACAAATTATATCAGAAGATTGGATTAAAAAAGCGACTACGCCAACGGCTGTGAATACAGGTTATGGATTCATGAACTATTTTTTAAATACAGATCAAAAAATGTATCCATCCGCACCTGCTTCTGCTTATGCACATATTGGGAATGGCACTAATGCAATCTATGTTGATCCAGAACATGATTTAGTTGCCGTAATCAAGTGGATGGATGATAAATCAATTGATGGGTTTTTAAAATTAGTATTACTTTCCTTGCCTCAATAATTTGTGAAAACTGATATAGGAAGCTAATAATAATCCAAAAAATAAAACAGCCATGATTGTATTGTTGAGTGGATCTCCAACTGCTATATGTGCTACTGCTGCAGTGAGATACATAATGCCAAATCCAACATAAGCCCATTCTTTAAAACGAGCAGGCACTGCAGGAACTATTAATAAAACAAGTCCAACAAGTTGTCCAATACTTACCTCGAGTCCAAGCCAACGAGGAATACCTAAATGTTTTGTTCCTTCGATAGCCATTTCAGAGTTCATGAAAATAGCAGTAGAAGCAAATAGACAAATAATACTTGTTGTTACCCAATAAATTATTTTAGTTGTTTTCATGGTGCGAAATTGAAAATTGGTTTTAAATTACAATCAATTTAGTAATAACAAGCCAGATTTAAAAATTTACTGTTATTCATTTGTATCAAATCTTCTTAACTATGCGTCAATCAATCGTTTATTTTCTTTTCTTTTTTTGCAGTTTACCTATTGTGTCGATAGCTCAAGCATCAATGACTACCAGTCCAACTGATGTTGAAATAGAAGTGAAACAAGTCATACAAAATATGTTTACTGCAATGAAAAATTCAGATACAGTTTTGTTAAAAAATTGCTTCTCTGAAAGTGTCATTTTTCAAACTATACAAAATAAACCAGAGGGTGTAGTTGTTAAAACAGAATCAATAAAAGAGTTTATTCAAAGTATTGGCAAGCAAATGCCCAATGCCTTAGACGAAAGAATTGAATTTGGCGCGGTGAATATAGAGCCATTGATGGCAACAGTGTGGACACCTTACACTTTTTATTACAAAGGACAATATTCACATAAAGGAGTGAATAGTTTTCAACTAGTTAAATTAAAAGAGGGTTGGAGAATTCAATACTTAATTGATACTAGGTATAAGTAAGTGTTTAGTTTTAAGTCAAATATTTTAATCAATTAATTCAAACTCACCCTTCTCTGTATTTTTTCTGACTTTGTTTGCTTCAAAGTATTTTCCATTCATGGCAATGTACACGCCAGCAGAAAGTATTTGAGTGAAAGCAAGTGCACTACCCAAATTAAATAGCCCGTCGGAGCTGCCAAATTTATATGGGATCATTGCACCAGTTAGTACAATTGTTTTACTAGGACAGGTTTTTTGTAAATACAATGCAGTAGTGGTCATGGTATCGGTGCCATGCGTGATCAAAATTCTTTCTGCTTTTGTTGCATTACATGCAGCAGCAATTAACGCACGATCAGCTTCTACAAAATCTAAGCTATCCTTCATCATCAATGATTCAATAGATAAATCTAGTCTGCTTCTGCCAAGGTCAAGCATTTCATGTAAGTGGGTATCTTTAAAATAAAGATTACCATTCAATTCATTATACTCTTTATCAAATGTGCCACCAGTTACAAAAACTTGAATCTTTAAATTCATAAATAATTATTTTGGGTCCATCCACATTTCTTTTCTATCCAGCCATTTATTATCAGAAAAAGATTCCTTGCTCATCAAAGTTCGGGTATATTTCTGTACAAATTCAGTTGAACTAGATTTATATGCAACGCCGCCAATAATACTTAATGCTTTATTGAAATAAGTTTCTAAAGGATTGCCTAAGGTTTTGTAAGGGAGTATATTATCTGCTATTAAATAATTAGGGGTAAAGCCGCTAGCAGTACCATAATTAGATTCACCATTTGCATTGTTGGTTAAAAAAGTGATGGGTTGAAGTCCAAAATCCCATCTTTTATTTGGATCTGTTAGCGTAAAAGAACCTACGTTTTTCCCATAGGTATTTTCTCCTATTAAAATGACCTCCATAAAAGGCTTCAAATTATTGATCACTAATTCACTTGCAGAAGCGGTATTACCTGCAGTTAGTACAAATACTCTGTTGAGTGTGCCTAGGTTATTTGGTTCTGATTTAAATAAGGTTTCAAACGCACTAGCTCCGGTGGTTCTATTTAAATATTCAGTGTAAGTATTGTTGTAGACTTTTTTATTCATCAATTTCCCCACTCTGGCAGCAGCGTCTTTTACCGTTAAATTGGTGATTAAGTCAGCTGAAACTACATATCCACCACCATTGTACCTGAAATCAAGCACTAATTCATTTACACCCGCAGTTTTGAATCGACCATAAATGGCCCTGATACTATCATCAAAACTGTTTAAGAATTGACTATAGGCAAGGTAGCCCACTTTTCTGCCAGACCACTCTATAATGGTATCCGCTAATATTGGATTAGTTTGTAATTCTACTTTTGTCACCGTTACAGTTTTACCATTGGAAACAAATGCCCCATTTGTAAATTCACCAAGACCAAGTTTCAAAGTTTGATTGGACAAAATGGTCGTATAATTTGAAGGCGTGATGGTTTGATCATCTACTTTTAATATAATATCACCTCTTTTTAAACCTGCCTTCTCAGCAGGACTTCCTTTTAAAACATAGGCTAAGACAAAGGCGAGGCTTGCTTTTGAATCATCAGTATAAAATGCATTGTTTTTTATCCCTAAAACAGTACTTATACCATTTAATTGATTCTGTAAATTAGTATAACTTTCATCAATCCAGGAAAAACGATCCGTCTTACCATAATCATTTAATAAAGTATAAAAATAATCTGTAGACTTTGCAGTGGTATTTGTACTTGCTAAAGTAGGCATTTGGGTATTCCATAAATAGTAGTAACTCATTGCTTCATAGATCCAAGTGTTTGCAGCTATATTTGGGTTCACTGGTGTTGGAGTTGTGGTTGCTACTGTTGGTGTTACAGTTTCCTTTTTACATCCAAAAAAAAGGACAGCACAAAAGAGGATAGATACTAGCTTTTTCATAATTTAAAATTAATCCTTGTAAATTTACTTAAACTATTGAGAAGGCAACAAAAAAATACCTTCCTACTAATTTGATAGACAAATAAAATTGTCTAATTTTAAGAATCTATTCTAATTTAATTGCTTCAACAAAGCCAATCTTTATTGAAAAAATGATAATAAAACTAAACAATGAAAAAAATAGCTACTGCATGTATATTAACGTTCATCACAATGCTTAGTTTTGGGCAGCCAAATGCTTATTTATCGGCAATTGACAACTGGCATATTGAAAGAATTGAAGCTTTAAAAAAGCCGGATGGGTGGCTAAATTTAGAGGGTTTATTTTGGTTGCAAAAGGGCGTTAATAAATTTGGCGCTGATGCCAGCAATGATTTAGTGTATAATAACCCTGATTTCCCGGCATATTTAGGTAGTTTTTTCTTCAACGGAGAGCAGGTTTTTTGGCAAAACAATACGAAAGACAAAGTGATAATTAAAAATACTGCAGGTGAAGTTAAAGTAGATTTCACTAACCTTAATTTACTTTCTAACAAGGAAGGGGAATACACAAGCCAATGGAAGGATTTTGTTTGGGTAGTGATTAAAAGAGAAGACAAAGTAGGTGTACGTTTTAGAAACTTAAAGGCAAAAACATTACTTGAATTTAATGGTATTGAAAGGTTTCCAGTAGATTCAAAATGGCGCATCAAAGCCAAAGTGATTCCACAAGACCAAAACCCTTTGATGATTATGAATGTATTGGGCCAAAATACAGCACAAAAACACGGTGGACAATTAGTATTTGAGATAGATGGTAAAACCTATCGATTGGATGCTATTGATGAAGGTGGACAAAGATTATTTGTGACTTTTGCAGATGCCACATCAGGTAAAACAACTTATGGATCAGGAAGATTCATTGAACTTGATAGGCCTGACGCCAATGGGGAAACCTATATTGATTTTAATAAGTCTTATAATCCACCTTGTGCGTTTACTGAATTTGCTACTTGCCCTTTACCACCACCTCAAAATAGGTTAACTATTGCTATTCCTGCAGGAGAAAAAAAATATGGACATCATTAAGGTCTCCATTAACTTTGGCGACAAATGCATCAATTGACTCCATCCAATCAACCCATTATTGCCATCATCGGATTAGGATATGTGGGCTTACCCTTGGCTTTGGCATTTTCAAAGCGGCACACAGTAATTGGATATGATTTAGACCCATCAAGGGTGGAGGCGCTCAAAATGGGAACCGATATAACAATGCAAACTACAGCTGAGGAACTTATCCAGCATAATCAATTGACATTAACAAATGACATAGCAGCAATTGCAGCAGCTACAATTTATGTTATTACGGTGCCTACACCTGTGCATGCTGATAAAACCCCTGATTTAGCACCTTTATTAAAAGCTACAACAGATATTGCCAGCTTTTTGAAAAAAGGAGATATTGTTATTTATGAGAGTACGGTGTATCCAGGTTGTACAGAAGAGGATTGTGTTCCATTACTTGAAAAAATATCGGGATTAACTTTTAATGTTGATTTTTATTGCGGCTATTCACCAGAAAGAATCAATCCGGGTGATCAAGTCAATACTTTGACTAAAATTAAAAAAATTACATCAGGTTCTACGCCCGAAATTGCTTTATATATAGATCAATTGTATTCAAGTATCATTACAGCTGGAACCTATTGTGCACCATCTATTAAAGTAGCAGAAGCGGCAAAGTCAATTGAAAATGCGCAAAGAGATATTAATATTTCTTTTGTCAATGAATTAGCGTTGATATTTGATCGGATGGAGATTGACACGCATGAGGTTTTAGCAGCGGCAAGTACAAAGTGGAATTTTTTGCCTTTCAAACCAGGACTAGTAGGCGGCCATTGTATTGGCGTTGATCCCTATTATTTAGCGCATAAAGCAAAAGCATTAGGCTATCATCCACAAGTAATTTTATCAGGACGAGATGTCAATGATCAAATGAGTTTATTTGTGAGTGATAAATTGATTCGTTTAATCGAGCAGACAGGAAAAAAAATTCAAAAAGCAAAGATTTTACTACTTGGCGTCACTTTTAAAGAAAATTGTCCAGATATTAGAAATTCAAAAGTGTTTGAAATCATTACTTATTTAAAAGAGAAAGGAGCGAATGTAGAAGCCTTTGATCCATTTGCCAATGCGGAGGAAGTGTTTCAAAAACATCAATTGAAATTAGTGACATCATTAAGTCAGTATGATGCAATTTTACTTGCAGTAGCACATGATTTTTTTAAGGTATTAGATTTTTCAAGTTTGAAGACAAATCCTGATAGTGTTGTGTATGATACGAAGGCGTTTTTAGATCGATCAATTGTAACAGCTAGATTATAAAAATATTTTTCTACTTTTAATTACTCAAACAAGCTACATAAAATTTAAAGCAGTATTATCTTTATTATTTATTTTAAAACAAACATACAATGATAGAGTCAAAAAGATTCGGTTCTAAAAAAGCATTAATTGATATCGACGAAACTATTTGTTTCTATTCTGATAAGCGAGTATATGAATTGGCTGAGCCTAATTTTGAAAATATTACTAAGATCAATAAATTGTATGAAGAAGGCTGGCATATTACGTATTGGACAGGAAGAGGCGAAAGTTCAAAAAGAGATTTAAGACCCTTGACATTGGAACAATTGACTAAATGGGGCTGTAAATTCAATGATTTAATTACTGGCTATTGTCCTAATGGTGGCGCTGTGAAACCCAATTTCGATTTAGTGATTGACGACAAAGCAAAGCGCATAGAAGAGTTATAAACCTTCATGAAAATTTTATCTTTCTTAAAGGGCCAATGCGGCCCTTTTATTTTTTCTGGCAAAGGGTAAATAAAAAAGCCAAAAATGTGAAATTGCAGCTAGTTCAAAAGTGATCAAATAAAATGGCCAGTCACCAATAATTAATGGATTATTGGCCGTAGGGCGTTCCCTTAAAAACATATAGTTTGTATCAATGGCATAGTTTAAAACACCTACTGATAAGACCACAAATTGAGAATAGCCAAATATTCTTAACCAGGATTTCGGCCTTGGTCTAAAGCCATTGTGCTTGACCATATAAAATACCACTAACAATAATCCACCATGTCCAATAAAGAAGCTGTAAAAATTATAACCAATGATACCTGTATTAAATTCTGGTGTGAGTAAGGCGTGAATCCCTCCCAAAAGCCCCCAATAATATACGAATTCGCCTAGTAGTTGATTTTTATTAAATAAGTAGAGGATACATAAAATATTACTGATGCTACATAAATGTGCTGGAATATTTTGCTGAATATTCCATAATCCGTTATAATAATTATAAGATTGTTCAATGATAAAATTGGCCATTAATAAGATGGCGATAAATAAGTCGTATTGTTTAATTTTTATTTTCTTTATAAACTTCGGTAGTTGAATGATCAATAAAATACTTACACTTATGAACAAAATACTTTCCCACCATAATGGTGAAAAGGTCGCTAGTGTAATTGATTTTTCAAATTGCATAATATTATTCAAGTGTTAAGTAAACTTGTAAGAGGCACAATTTAATTCTTTCTGGGTATATTCTATCGACTAAGGTAGTAAAGTAAAGATTTAGATTACTGTTGAAGGGGGTATTTGCAATGAAAAAAACGACCAATAGTAAAAAATATGCGGCTAGCAGTATAAATATAATTGATATGATGTTGTTTTAAGTATGCGAAATAACTATCATAACCAGCAAGATCAAAAACAAGTCCTTATTTGTGATCAACAAAGCATTTATGCAATTGGTTGTAGCCAATTAGTAATGGACCACCCACTTTGTAATGGCTATACCATTCTTACTTCATTAGATGATATAGCTAATATTGGATTGGGATTGTCGGAAGGTTTACTAATTATTGATTGTGCCATGTTTGATTTTGAGACATTGGCTGTTTGTAATAAAATAAAACATTTGCAGAAAGAATTTCCCCTTATCATACTTTTAAATGAAGACACGCCAGATTATGTATTATATCAATTAATTGACCTTGAGGTGGAAGTAATTGTATCTAGAAATATGTCTAGTGCTGAATGGAATAAAGCAGTTGTGATGGCATGTCAAAACAAAGTGTATTTCTGTAATCATACCTCAGAAAGAGTCTTGTTATTAACTCAGTCTATGGATAAAATTAATTTAATAGAGCGTGTTAATGCCCTAAACATGTATGATAAATACATTTTAATACGTATCTGTGAAGAAGCCTCTAGTAAACAAATTGCTGCGGAACTTGGTCATAGTAAGAGAACTATAGAGGGCCATCGAACCAGACTCATGCAAATGCTCGCAGTTAAAAATGTAGCAGGCTTAGTCAAGATTGCCTTAATCACTAAATTATACGATCACTATCTTGCAAATCCAGGGTGGTATGCTACTTTTTTATTAGCTAAAACATCTTCCTTGTAGTAGTGTATGGTTTTGAATTGTCCATGTAAAAATCCAATCGCTTGGTCGGTGAAATGTGTACTTTCTGCAAACCTGCTTTGTCCGCCAGTAACGATGGTTTTCGCTTTTAGTTTTTTTCCAAACTCGACTGCGGCTACAAAACTATTACCTGTGTAGCCATAACGTTTCGTTGTATTTGGGTAACGTTTACTTTCGAAAGAGGGCAAAGCGCCCCATTTGGAGGAGGCCTGATTTACTGCTAAGCTTGGTTGATTATCATCAAAATTAGCACCTGGTGCAACTCTTTGATAGCGATTTATGTCACCCCATTTAATTTCCCATCCACCATACCATTTTTCAAATTGATCTAAAGTGGCTTCTAATAATTTTATTTTAGTTTCAAACGCAACTTCTTGGTCCATGCGATTGTATTTTACAATGGCTTGTGTAGCTGCTTCTTCAGTGTTTGCAGGTGGAATTTCCGCCGCCCATTTAGTAGCCCATTCAATGGCGATACTTGTCGCAATAGAATTGGTGTCTGCAAAATGATCCCAATTCGCTAAATAGTCAATAGCTTTTTTGGTTCTTTGGGAAATTTTTGCCGTTTTTGAAGTTTGAATAAAGCCAGGTAATAAAATATCAAATGCACTCAATTTTTTATGATAACCCAATGCAATGAGTTCATCTAAATTGATTTTATCAATTTTTGATAAAAGTGCTACTGCAGTCACACCTCTTCCGTTTTCTCCATCTGGTGCCATATAAGCTGGGTAGTCAATTGCTTTAGGGCTATTTTTTCCTGCAACAGCAAAGGGTGTGGCATTGCAATTTTGTAACCAGCCATTTTCTGGATTGATGCTTTGAACAATTTCACTTAATGGATGTAAGCCTTGCCAATCTGTTGCTTTAGTAGTGCCATCCACAGGTAAGGTATAATCAAAATTGGGATTGCGCTTTGGCATAAAATTACCATGCCAATAGGCAATATTACCCGCTGCGTCAGCATAAACCGTATTGTTGCTATTGTTGGCCAATAACTCCATTGCTTTTTTATAGTCTGCTAAGCTTTTAGCTTTTGTTCTGGTCCAGCATTCCATTAAAGCATTTAAGGATCGATTGTTTTCTTGTAAACTCAACCATTTTCCTTTTTGCATCCCCATCACTGGCCCATGATGCGTAAAGTAAGTATCAAAGGCTTTTGTTTTCAAAACACCATTGTCGTTAAATTGGATAGTAATTTTTCGTTGTCCAATTTTCTTTTTTTGTTGATCATAGGTATAAAACAATTCATTGTTTATTTTTTCTGTCTGTTCTTCATAAACATCTGCTACATCAGCATAACTACTGGTGTGCATCCATCCGCAATGTTCATTAAAGCCTTGGTAGATAAAAAATTGTCCCCAAGTAACTGCACCATAAGCGTTTAAGCCTTGTTCGCTGACCATATGCATTTCTGATCTAAAATAAAAAGGTACATGTGGGTTGATATATAACATGGCGTTTCCACTTGCACTATGTTTTGGTGCAATAGCAAATCCATTTGAACCTCTTAAGGTTTTGTCTTCCATATCATAACTAGGCTGTTCAAAAAGGGGTAGAGGAGATGGCCAATTGTTATTTGCACTCACTGCATTCTGATTGGCGTATAATTGCTGACCATAAAAGGCTTCAACATGTTTTTCAGTGATCCCTGCCGACTTTGTTGGTGAAACACTACCGTCTGTCCACATCAAATGGTACCATGGCTTAAACTTTTTAAGTACCACTGGTTTGACTTCTGGATGTTTTGATAAATAATAGTTAATCCCGTCTGCATGCGCTATTAATAATTGCTTAAACCATAATGGGCTTCGTTCAAAATCTTTTATAGCTTCGGCACTATCTTGAATCAATTGCATCATCAAGTCTTGATAAATCAATTTAGGGCCTTCCATTTCGGCACGGCGACCTAGCATTTCTAAAAAATTCTTTTCTATCTGAGGAAAATTTTCTTCACATTGCGCATACATTAATCCAAATACTGCATCAGCATCAGTCTTTCCATAAATATGTGGGATATCCCATTCATCACGAATGATGGTGGTTTGTTTAGCGTGTTGTTTCCATCTAGCGATTTCTATGCTGGTTGGTTTTTGTGCCAATAAGGAAATACTTGTAGAGACAAAGAAAAATAGGAGTGCAATTTTTTTCATATAAATTATTTTATAATCCCCAAGACTTGATACGTTCTAAATTAATTTTAGCACACTCTAATGGTGCTATGCCTTGATAAGATTCTTGTTCAATGATAAAATGTTTTGTTCCACCAATGGCTTTTGCCAATAAGCATACTGCCTTAGGGTCTACCAATCCATTGCCTAAAATGGTGCTATCGTGTCCGTCGTTCATTTCTCCAACCGCTACTTTGATTTCATCTTTCACATGAACTGAAGCAAATCTTCCAGGATATTTTTTAATCCAATCCATACCTCTTGCACCAATACCGAATAAATTACCAAAATCTAATTGTTGAATGACTAATTCTGGATCAGTTTCTTTCAAGATGATATCATAAATTAAACGACCATTTACTTTTTCAACAAATTCAAAATTATGGTTATGGTATCCAAAGCGCATACCTGATTCTTGACATAATTCGCCTGATAAATTAAAAATTTCTAACTGATGCATTAATGCGTCATAGGAAGTTCTTACTTTTTCATCTATCGAAGGGCTAATCACGTATTCCTGACCAAGTGTCACCGCATCGTCTATTGTGTATTTCCATGTGTCTGTAAATTCTTTTTTTGAAGCATCCCAATGCTTTGTATTCATTACAGTATGTCCACTTGGCATTTGCATACCTAGGTCGGTTAATATTTTTTTAAACTCAATAGGACTGTAACCATAAAATTTTCTGTTTGCATAATTCGCATGCTCTACATATTGATAACCCATTTTAGATAATGCAGTTAAAGTGCCCAATGGGTCTTTAAACATAGTATCACGCACTGTGTATAACTGAATACCTATTTTTATTGTAGTATCCGCTAATAATTTTTTTGACCATAAATCTGTTGGCACAAATCCGATGCCCAATAATGCCATTCCACTATTTTGAATAAATTTTCTTCTTGAATTTTGCATAGCGTTTGATTGAATACTTAAACTTACAAAATTTCACGCGGATGTGCGCGAAAAAACAAAAGAGGCGGACCACGGTCCGCCTCTTTTGTAAATACTAACTTAAATTTATCTAGTTGATTGTATCAACTCCTTTAATGAATAGCTTTTTATTCTGCTACTTTGGTATTTTTAACTGGCTTTTTATCCAAATATTCTTTACGATCTACTTTTGAATTACCTGTTACCGTTTCATCTAAATTTTCGCCTTTGTATAAGCGACCATTTTTCATGATGTATTGGATGCTATTGGTATTTCTTATATCTTCTAAAGGATTTTTGTTTAAAATGATCAAGTCGGCTAATTTACCTGCGCTAATGCTTCCAAGGTCTTTGTCTAAACCTAAGCTTTCTGCACCCAAAATTGTCGCAGTCCTTAAAGCGTCTATATTGCGCATACCGCCAGATTGCATAGACCAAAGTTCCCAATGGTAACCTAAACCTTGTAATTGACCATGACTTCCAATACCAGCAAGTCCGCCTGCTTCTACCAATTGCTTCATGCTTTTTGCATGCTTTTGGAAGACATGTTCTTCTGGTAAGAACCAAGTAGCGCGACGACGTGACTTACTTGCTAATTCTTCATACGGTGTATAGTATTGCATTTTAGCATCACCATACACATTTTCAGTTTCGTAATAAAAATTCTCTGCCCAAGGGCCACCATAAGATACCAATAAGGTTGGTGTTACGGCCATTTTAGAAGTCGCAATTGTTTTTATTACATCATTATATAAAGGATAAATTGGTAAAGAGTGCTCATGACCAGGGTAGCCGTCAATTAAGTTTGTCATATTTAATTTAAAATCTAATCCCCCTTCTGTTGTTGGCATTAATTTTTGATTTTTTGCTGCTTGAATGACCCATTGTCTATGCTTACGATTTCCTACTAAATACATCTTGATGTACTTAGTATTAAAGTATTTGCTGTATTGAGCTAATACTGATTCAGCTTGAGCTGAATCTTTTAAATTATAAGACCAATAGCCTACACCTGGACCAGTAGAGTAAACTCTTGGCCCTACCATCTTACCTGCTTCTACTAAGTCGCTGTAAGTTAAAACGTCTGTTGTAGCAGTTTGTGGATCACGTGTGGTGGTCACCCCATATGCTAAATTAGCTGCGTAAATCCAAGCTTGGTTCTTATGAATGCCCCAGCTAGGCCACATGTGTGAGTGGGTGTCTACAAATCCAGGAACGACTGTTTTTCCTGCAAGATTCACACGTTTAGCACCAGCAGGTACTTTTAATGAGCCTGACTTTCCAACTGCTTGAATTCTATTTTTTATCACCAAAATATCTCCATTGCTAATTACTTGATCACCATTCATAGTGATGATTCTTGCATTGGTTAACAAAACAGTGGTGTTAGGCATGTCATTTTCATAATATACTTTCACCCAAGTTTCAGTTGCTTTAAATTTTGGTGTTTCTTTTTTATCCTCTTTTTTAGCAAGATTGGTGGTATCTTTTTTTGTCGTGTCTTTTTTAATTGCTGCTTCTAATTTTTTCGCAACAGCTAAACTATCATCAAAAGCATAAGCAGCATCAATATCATAAGTAAAATGCGCTGCGCCTAAACTCCAATGAATTGTTTTACCATCTGCTTGCCAACTAGGGAACTCGCCACCAATTTCAGTCAATAATTTACTTGGGAATGCCGCGTTTTTTGCATCCGCAACAGAAATCGAAACCGATTTGCCAGATTTTGGTAAAGTAACAAAATAAATATTGTTATTGACTTGTGCAATTGCAGCAGCGCCTTTTGGAGACAATAAGATTGTATTGGCATTAGAAGGCGGATTGTTTTCTTTAGCAGCGTCATCTTCTTCCAAAACTTCAGGAATGATACAAGGGTCTGCGACTGGTTTACCACGATGTTCTGGGATACTACCAAAAGTAGTGATACCGGAAATTTTCGCTAACTCTTTTTCATCTCCTCCATCCCATTGAATCGAAATCAATCTCCCTCGATTGTTTAAGTAGATACGATTATCATTCATTGCAAAATGTGGATTATATCTTCCATTTGCTTTGTCAATAATTGTTTCATTACCAGTAGTTAGATCTATCCATGCTAATTCATCTTCTGCATCATCATAAGTTGGCTCAATGGCATCTTTGAATTTTTGCGCATTAGTTTTATTGTAAATTAATTTTTTACCTGTAGGGTCTATCGCCACACCTTGGTATAAAGCATTTTCTTTAGTGATGGTCTTTTCTGTATTGTTTGTTAAATCAAAAAAACGAATACTACCACCATCAGGATTCCATGTGGTAAAATAGATGCCGTTGCCTGCATGATTCCAAACTGGTTGTGCTTCGGTGAAATCATTTTTGGTCAAACGTTTTGGTGTACCACTCGGATAATCCATTATATACAATCTATTCAACGCAGTAAAAGCTAATTGTTTTCCATCAGGTGAAGGCACAGCGTCTCTTATTTGAGTGGCCATAGTAGCTACCGTATCTTTTATAGGATATTTAAACAATACTTCTGGTCCCATTTCTATTTTGGCATCCACTGTAAATGCAATTTCTGTTTGTGCTGCAGTTTCAATATTGATCTTATTGATCTTTCCTCCGTAAGAAGCCAATAAATATTTACTATCTGGCGTAAAGGCCATTGTTGGTAAAACACCTAATACAGCAATAGATTCTTGATCATCTCTTTGAACTGGATAAGCCAACCAGGTTTCTTCACCTGTCGCTAAATTTCTTTTGACCAATCCAGTTTTATCTTCGTAACGCGTTCCATAAACCATCCACTTTCCGTCTTTAGATAATACTGGTGTAAAAGCAGATCCATATCTAGAGGCGATTGTTCTTGTTGTACCTTTTTCTCTATCATATACTCCAATACTATATTGTGGCAACATGGCATTGTAGTTCCATGCACTGTTTCTTGAACTATAGTAAATATATCGTCCATCAGCACTGACTGCAGGGTCAATGGTTTTTAATGTTGCAGGTGCTTCAATTAAGCTGGTACCCGCACCACCATTTTTATGCATTAAATATAATTTTGTGTTACGACGTCCTTTTGTGTACACGATATAATTCCCATCGGGTGTATAGACTGCACCAGGAAAATTGTTGTTTTGCTCTTCTGTTAAAGCAATAGTATCTTTTTTCTCTAGATCTATATACCATAGATTTTCAGCACCAGATCGGTCAGATATAAAAAGAATACGTTTGCCATCAGGACTAAAGCTAGGATGGTTGTCAAATGCCATGCCTTTTGTGATGGCAGTCGCTTTTCCACCTTCCATTGGGATACTATAAATATCACCCATCAAATCAAATAAAATGGTTTTACCATCTGGGCTCACTGCCAATGAAGTCCAACTTCCTTCGTTGGTTGTAAAATCAATCGATCTTGTGGCTTTTAATGGGAGGCCTTTAAATTGAGTGAAGCTCAGGCTGTCTTTTTTAGGACTTTTCTTGTCCTGTGCTTGCGTATTGATTAAACCAAGGCCAATGAATAAAGTCAAAGCGAATATTCTCATATTGATTATTTTTTGAAAGTTACATCAATCAAATAGTCCTTTAAAGAAAATGAGTAGATTGAAGATTGCCATTCATCAAATTTTTCTATAATTTTAACTAAAAACTTAGGTAGGAATTGTTGATTTTGCCTTATGTTTACGAACTCAATCGTATTTTTAAATCATGAATAGAACAAAATTCGTCCAATTTGTATTTATAAGTTGCTTATTATTAATTAGTTACATGGTAAGTGCACAAAACAGGAGCATTCAAGGAGTTATTAGGGATAGTATTGCAAAGCGTGCACTTAACGCAGCAACTGTTTCTTTGGTGAACGCAAATGATTCCTCTCTAGTAGGTTTTGCTAGAACCAATGAAACTGGCAATTTTGTTTTCAAAAACATCGCACCGGGTGCGTATTTAATTTCAGTGTCTTATGTCGGATATCAGCCAAAGTGGATTGCAGTTACTTCAACTAATGTTGGTAATACAATTGACATGGGGATACTTTATTTAAATGATGTAAATAATTTATCTACAGTAACAGTTACAGCTCGACGACCACCGGTAGTAATTAATGGAGATTCAATTGAATTTAATTCAGAGAATTTTAAAACCGCCCCGAATGCTGTAGTAGAAGATTTATTAAAAAAAATGCCCGGTATTGAGGTGGATAAGTCTGGGGGAATTACAGTGAATGGGAAAACTGTTACGAAGGTTTTTGTGAATGGGAAAGAATTTTTTACGGGGGATCCAAAAATGGCCACTAAAAATTTACCAGCCGACGCAGTGGATAAAATTCAAGTATATGATCGTAAGTCGGATCAAGCAATGTTTACAGGGATAGATGATGGCTCAGAAGAAACAGCAATAAATTTAAAATTAAAGAAGGATCGCAATAGATCAACATTTGGAAAAGTCAATGGAGGTGCGGGTACGCCAAGTGTTTTTGATGCACAGGGTAACATTAATGTGATCAATAATGACGAGCAATTTTCGGCAATCGGAACAGCAAATAATACTAATCGTCAAAATTTTTCAAATAGAAGCATTATAAATTTTTCTGGTGGAGGTGGTGTAAGACCTGGTGCAGGTGCAGGGGTTACGATTAATATTGGTGGTGGTAGCTCAGGTGAGACAGATGCAAATGCACAAGGCATTGCTGAAACCCTTTCTATTGGTGGTAATTACTCTAATCTCTTTAACAGTAAAAAAATTGAGTTCAATGCCAACACAGCAATCAGTGATGTTGAACGACACAATAATAGCCGATCTTTTACTCAGAATTTAATCCCAGGCAATTTATTTAATAGGGAGTCTAAATCAAATTCAGTTACTAGAAACCAACAGCAAAATTTTGGAAGCACCATTGACCATAAAGTGTCAGAATCCTTTTCTTATAAATTTACACCAAGCTTAGGATGGCAACAATCAAGTTCAACAAGTGAAGATTCAACAATGACCTATTTGCCAAATGGCGTATTAACAAATAGCAACAACACCATATCCTCTAGTATATCTGACGCAATTAATGCTTCTACTAATTTATTATTACGGAAAAAATTTGCAAAAAAAGGTAGAACAATTTCTTCTAATATTACACAGAGTTATAATCAGTCTAATTCAACTGGAAGTCAGTATACGGGTCAATTTAACTATAATGGTGGATTGTTAAGTACGGATTCTATTTTGGACCAACAAAATATTCGTAAGGGGAATTCAACTAGTTATTCCGCAAATATTATCTATACCGAGCCAGTAAGCAAAAGAGCATTAATAGAGTTCAATACTTATTTAAGTAAGACAATTGGATCTTCTAGTAAAAAAGTATTTGATCAAAATAATATAACTGATGCTTATGATCTATTGAATAATCGCTTGACTAATGAGTTCAATAGTGAATATACTTATTCAGGTGGCGGGATGAGTTATAGGTCCAATCAAAAGAAATTTAATTTTGCTACAGGAATTTCTGTACAAAACGCAGTGTTAGATGGAGAAAATATTAGTGCTAAAACCAAGTTGAGTCAAAGCTTTCAAGATATTTTGCCTAATGCCAATTTTAAGTATAATTTCTCTCAGACAAAAAACTTAAATATTGATTATCGTACCTCGACTAATCAACCTTCTATTACGCAGTTACAACCAGTATTAGATCAAAGCAATATCAATAGACAAGTAATAGGTAATCCAGATTTAAAAAGAAGCTATGTGCACAATTTAAATATTCGCTTTTTCTCATCTAAAGTATTAGCTGGTAAAAACTTCTTCTCTACTTTAAACGCCTCAACAACTAACAATTCTATAGTGAACTATGACAGCGTGTTACCCAACAGAATAATTCTTTCTAAACCAGTCAATGTGAATGGTGCCTATAGAGTGAATGGCACAGTCAATTACGGATTTGGCATTAAGAAGTTAAACGCTAGATTAAACTTTGGATTAAATGCAGGTTTAAATAATAATATTTCTTATGCCAATGGTTTATTAAATACTATTGTGACAAAATCTACTGGTCCAAGTTTGACCTATAGTTATATACTGGAGGATGTTATTGATATAAACCTATCAGCTCGCTATTCATTTAGTAAGACAAGCAACGAGGTGAATCCAACGCTCAACACCAATTTTTTAACGAAAGTATTTGGGGCAGATATGACCAATTATTTACCTTTTAATATTGTGCTGAATCAATCTTTAAATTATACAATCAATACGGGTCGTGCTGAAGGGTTCAATACTGCCATACCTATATGGAATGCAAGCTTTTCAAAATTCTTTATGAAAAACAAAAGAGCAGAAATTAAGGTGAGTGCATTTGACTTATTAAATAAAAACATTGGCATTAGTAGAAATGTTTTGCAAAATCAAATTGTAGACAGGTCTTACAATGTAATCAATCAATATTTTTTATTGAGCTTTACCTATAGTTTACAAAAATCTGGTTTAGGTTCAAGTGGTGGTCCAAGACCAGTGATGATAAGAATGAATTAAACCATTCATACTATTTAAAAATTTATTATAACACAGTCAAAATATATTTAATTAAAAATTAAAATACACTAAATGAAAAAAGTAAACTTATTACTTGTCATCCTAATTGGATTTTCTTCGATAGCTATGGCACAGATCAAAGAAGGAAAAATAAGTTACGAGCGTAAAATAAACATGCATCGTAATATTCCAGATCCACAAATGAAATCCATTATCCCAGAGTTCAGAACGGACAAATTTGAATTGATTTTTAATGAGTCTGTTAGTTTATATAGATCTGTTGTAGATGACGAAGCACCAGATCCATTCGCTAATGCAGGTGGTGGAGGTGGTGCACGTGTGATGAATTTTAGAATGCCATCTACAACTACTTATACGGATATTGCAAAGCAAACACAATATGAACAGCGTGCATTTTTTGAAAAAGAATTCTTGATTGTAGATTCCTTAAAACAATACAAATGGAAGTTGTCAGAAGAGACTAAAACCATTGCTAACCAATTATGTAAAAAAGCGACTACTATGATTACCGCGCCACAAATGCGCATGCGTATAAATAGAGCAGGAGAGAATAATACAGATACAGCAGCGAATACACCAATGAAGCCAAAAGAAACAGAACTTGTAGTATGGTATGCAGAAAATATTCCAGTATCTGTAGGTCCAGATAATTATAGCGGGTTGCCTGGGGTGATTATGGAAATGGACTCAGACAATGGCGCATCGGTCACCACAGCAGTTGAAGTAAGTACGAAATATCCAAAGAAGGAGTTGGTGCCACCAACTAAGGGTGAAAAAATGACAAGAGCACAATTCCAGGAAAACATGCAAAAATTGATGCAAGATATGCAAAGAGGTGGCGGAATAAGAATGGGTAATGGGATTAGAATTGGAGGAAATTGATTTTTAATCTACCTAAAAAAAGGGACGCAAATTGCGTCCCTTTTTTATTGAATCAAGTTCCATTTCCAGCCCAATGCGAAAGTTCTGTTGTCACCTAAATAATAAGCATAAGCATTGTTGCCCTTTACGCTAAAATTCTTGGTTGCCATGGTGGCATAAAATTGATCTGTAATATTCATGCAATGAAACCATAGCTCGTGTTTTTTAATTGTATAATTGACCCTAAGGTTCAGTACATTAAATCCTGGGTAACGCGTCGTGTTGATTTCGTCCATAAAATAGCTGGATTGATGTTGCCATTCTATAGATGAGCTCATGTTTTTATTCCATTGACTTAATATGGTTAGATTACTAAAAAAATGTGGAGCGGCAACCATTTCTTTATTACTGATGTCTGTGCCTTTTAGTATGGTATTGATATAGTTATGTTTTGCATTACTTCCATTAAAGTTCAATTGAAGCAGTGGGTTAAAATTATATTTAACTTGATACTCTATACCATAGTGTTTTGTTTGTCCAGTATTTTGATTGAGGTTTACACCATCAGGTTGACGAACGGATACAATTTCATTTTTACCATCTAATTGATAAATTGACCATTCTATATAACCATTAGGGATACGAATCCAATTGCCAATTTCTATATTCGAAAAGCTTTGTGGCAATAGATAAGGTACGCGAATTGCATTGTAAATTTCGGTGATCTGAGGCGGTACAAAACCTTTACTGTAATTGAAGTAGCCACCCCAATTGGGTTGATTGTAAGTAGCACCTAATTTTGGTGCCCAATTAGTAAAAATGTTATTAGTACTAGGGGTGCCATTACTCAATCTGTTATTAAATTGATAGTTGAAATGATCGTACCTAATAGTGGCATTGATACGAATGTTTTTTACGACTGGCTGAATCCAATTAAAATAGATTGCCTTATTCAAAATATTTGTTTTGTAGTGCGTGATTAAACTGTCTTTTGAAGGCTTTGTAAAACTTGTAAATTTGTTGATAGCCGTATCTTTTAAAATATCAATATAGTTTGCAATTAGTCCTTGTACTGTTGCATCTATATAGCCGCCAATTAATATTTTTGATTTTATTTTTTTCAAATTAATCTGATGTTGTAAGTCAACTACATAGGCATCAAAATGGTTTGAATTAATCTGACCTTTAAATTTCGTTGGGTTTAAAGTGGATGCAATCGCATAGGTTGGGTTTTGATCCATTGTATTGCTACGATACAGAAAATTAATAGTTGTTTTTTGCTCCTCATTCCATTGATAGGAAAGGTTTTGTCTAAGTCGAATTAGGTCAAGTTTTCTAAAGGTAAAGCTTTGTTGTGTCGAATAATTTCTTGCCTGAAATTTTAAGCTATCTACAGTGCCTGTCATTTGACCATCATAATGAATATATTGAAACTGTTGATAGCCAGTCCAATTCTTTTTAAATGAAAAATCTCGCTTAAGACTCAAGGCGGTTTTGGTATAATTACTATACTCAAGGACTCCATTTTTTTGTCCAATCTGACTTAAGCTCAAGGACCATCCTGATTGTTTTCCAGCCTTATTCCAAAGAAGATCGGACTTCAATAGCCCATTGTTGTTAACGTGATTGCTAATGGATAGTTGGTTTTTTTGAGGTCTTGGTAGATGTAAGAAATTCACTACACCACCAATTGCTTCAGCGCCATATAAAGCGGAAGCAGGCCCCTTGATTATTTCTATTTGATGAATCGCTGCGGTATTGATTTCGATTAAGGCATTATTACTAAATAATCCACTTGTTCTAATTGGTAAGCCATCTTCTAAATAAAGGTATAAGCCCTTTAAGGAGACGGGTTGCCTTATAGACATCATATGTTGTTCGTTGCCAATAGTGGGCATGAATACACCACTCACTTTGTTTAGTAAAAAGTCAATCCTAGTAGCTTTAGCCTCTTGGATTTGTTGATTGTTTAACAGGCTGATTGCGATAGGGGATTCAATTCTTTTCTCTTTTGACTTGCTTGCGGTCACGATTACGGTATATAAACTGCTATCTAGTATTTTAAAGGAGGTATCTTGACTAAAGGTTAATATCGGGATGCTTAGCAGCAAAAAAAGTAAAAATCTAGAATGTATTTGCATAGTTGCAAATTTAATAGTTAATTTACTCTTGATTCGAATTAACATTATATTCTTGTCAATTTTAAATAAGCCCATTATGAAACGTATTCTACTTTTATTTACGCTTTCTTTTTTTGTTTTTGTCTCTGATGCACAAGTAGTCACAGTTAAAGAGCAAGCAGCTATAGTCAATGATTTATTAAATGATAGAATAAATCACCTGCTTCCAAAATTAATGAACGAAGCGAATATAGATTGTTGGGTAATTATTTCTAGAGAATATAATGAAGACCCCATTTTAAAAACATTTTTACCTGCAGAATGGCTTTCTGCTAGAAGAAGAACTATTCTAGTGTTTTATAAGCAGCAAGGAAAAGAGAACATTGAAAGTTATGCCGTTGCCAGATATCCTGTTGGGAAAAGTATCAAAGCTGCATGGAATCCAAATGAAGAACCAAATCAATGGAAAGCATTGTCAAAATTAATTGAACGTTTAAATCCATTAACAATAGGGATTAATACTTCAATAGATTTTGGACATGCTGATGGAATTAATTTAACTGAGTATGAGGCCTTTAAAAAAACTTTGGCGCCTAGTCAAGTAAAAAAAATTGTTTCTGCTGAAAAACTAGGAGTTGCATGGCTTGAAACTAGAACTGAAAAAGAAATGGCACTTTATCCAACGCTACTTTCAATTTCACATAATATTATTAAAGAGGGATTTAGTAATAAAGTAATCCAACCTAATGTTACAAGTACGAATGATTTAGTATGGTGGTTTAGACAAAAAGTTTCGGATCTTGGATTGTCAACTTGGTTTCACCCTTCCGTTGAAATACAAAGAAGGGTAAGTAATGAAATGGATGAGATTATCCGTCCTGGTGATTTGTTGCATGTTGATTTCGGCATCACCTATTTAAGACTAAATTCAGATGTCCAAGAACATGCATATGTTTTATTGCCTAATGAGCCTACTATACCTGATGATTTAGCGGCAGCTTTTAGTCAAACAAATAGATTACAAGATATACTTACATCCACTTTTAAAACAGGTAAGACTGGTAATCAAATTTTGTCTGCATCACTTAGACAGGCTTTATCAGAAGGCATTAAGCCGAGTATCTATACCCATCCAATAGGTTTTCATGGCCATGCTGCCGGTACCACAATTGGCATGTGGGATATGCAAGGTGGTGTGCCTGGTGCAGGAGATTATGCATTACGTCCTAATACTTGCTATTCAATTGAATTGAATGCCATGCATACATTAAATGGATGGAACAAGCCTGTACGAATTGCACTTGAACAAAATGGATTCTTTAATGGACAATCATTTGAATACCTTGACGGACGTCAAAAAATAATCCATGTAATCAACCCTTAATCAATCAAGTAATTAAATAATGACTACACTGTTAGTGGTGCCGTAAATATTGTGCGCTTGTGCATCTGCTTGGTCATCGTTTAACCAAGTCTTTTTGTCCACTAAATATTTGAATTCGTGTTGGGTGCCTTTATCAATGTTTACTTCTAAGGCAAAACCTCCATCTTTTTTCTTAGCTAAAGCCATACCTTTTTTCCATTCATTATTAAGCCCAAAAATTTCAACTTTTTTAGCTTCAGTATTCACAGTGAATTTTACTTTACAATAATCTTTAGTTTTGTAATATTTCTTTTCTATCATAATTTTTATTTTAAAAGAATAGTAACTGAGATATTATGAAACTATTCTACTCTTTAATACAAGTCTTGATTAAAGGTAACCCCTATAAATATTGATTATTAAGGATACTACTATAATATTTTTACTAACGAACAACCATTATGATTCCGCAAACGTTGTAAATAAAAAAGGCTCCAAATTTCGGAGCCTTTTTTTGCATATTTTGAATGTTACTTTATCCGTGGAAGAATGCTACAATATAATAAGTAATTGCTGCAAGTACGGCACTTACCGGGATAGTTAATATCCATGCCCAAAGTAAATTGGTGGTTACACCCCATCTGACTGCACTTAATCTTTTAGTGGCACCCACGCCAATAATTGATCCAGTAATCGTATGAGTCGTAGAAACGGGTATTCCCATTTGACCTGTAAAGAATAATGTAAAAGCACCTGCAGTTTCAGCGGCTACACCTTCTAAAGGTGTTACTTTGGTAATTTTAGAACCCATTGTTTTAACAATTTTCCATCCTCCACTCATGGTACCTAAACCAATAGCTAAATAACAGGCAACAGGTACCCAATTCGGAAGAGAGGCAAAGTCTTGTATGCTACCACTTGCAATCAAGGCAGCTCCAATGATACCCATTACTTTTTGTGCATCATTCCCTCCATGTCCAATGCTGAATGCAGCAGAACTAAATAATTGTAATTTTTTAAACATATTACCTACAGTCAAAGCAGTTGGTGTTTTAATTTTCTCTACGTAAATATAGATGAGCATAAAAATTAAGGAAGCACCAAAAATACCATTCACTATAATCGTATTATCAGCTTTGTCTATTTCTGAAGCAAATGACTTTTCTATATTGAACTTTTTAATTTTTGCTTTAACCTTATCCAAATTTTTTGGTTGGATTGGATAAATATTATTGATTTCAGTAATCACCGAATCAACACTCATTGTTCCGTCTAAATACGCTTTTAAAGGTTTTTTGTATTCTTCGGTAATTATTTTAGCAACATCATATTCTTTCTTTGCAGAACTATTTTCTGGTGCTTTAGCTTCAAGTACTAAAAAATCATTAGCGTTCCTAACTGCATCTTTTAATTTACTTACTGCGATTTCATTAAGCCAGCCACTATCTTTTGATATCTTAGCTATATAGTTTGCGCTAGTCTTATCAAAGTTTTCGATGTAAGGATGAATGCGATCAAAATTTGCATTTGCTTTATCTAGCTTTTCTTGAGTTGATTCAATTTTACTTAAAAGTATACTGTCATTTTTCTTTTCTTCCAACTGAGTTGTCAGTATACTTATTTCTTTTTTATACTTATCAATACTAAAAAACTTCTGTGCATTTTCATTCATTTTACTATTTTCAAAATGATCGAATAAAAAAGCAGTTAAAATAGTTATACCAATGATGATACCTAGTCTATACCATATATTCTGCATGATCGTTACCAAGGTAATAAACATTGAAATTACAATGCCAATAATCGGTGCTAAGAAAATAAATAAAACTGTTTTTATGATGGTGTCTGCATCTACAATTTTAGCCCAAGAATAATTTATTCCTTTTTCTGATAAGGCGTGTGCAATAGCGGCACCAGCAAACCCTCCTATCAAAGTGTGTGAAGAAGAAGAAGGAATACCATACCACCAAGTCAATAAATTCCAAAATATTGCAGCTATTAACCCCGAAAAAATTACAGGTAAGGTGATGAATTCTTTATATACTGTTTTGCTTATTGAATTTGCTACAGCGTGGTCTTTAAAAATCCAGAAAGCAACTGAATTAAATAGTGCTGCCCATAATACTGCTTGAAAAGGTGTCAATACTTTGGTTGAAACAACAGTTGCAATTGAATTGGCTGCATCATGAAAACCATTGATATAGTCAAATATTAACGCAAGTGCGATAATGATGATTAATAAAGTCATTGTAAATTAAATTAAGCGTACTTGATAATAATAGACTCGATCACGTTAGACACATCTTCAATTTTATCAGTAGCAATTTCTAATACCTGGTAGATCTCTCTTTTTTTAATTACTTCTTTAAAATCATTCTCTTGTTCAAAGAGTCTTTCAATACTCATATCAAAAACATCATCGGCCTGGTTTTCGATGCTGTTTATTTTGATCATTGCATCAGTCATTTCTTTAATATTTTTCATATTACGCAAACCAAGCACTGCTTTTTTGGTTTCTTGAGTACCTTGCAAAATCAATTCAGCTAATTTATGAATGCCCGTGTCGTTCGGGTTAACTTTGTAGAAATTAATTTTTTTAGCCGACGCGTAGATATAGTCAGCAATGTCATCTAATGAAGTTGCTAGGTAGTGAATATCTTCGCGATCAAAAGGTGTAATAAAATTTCTACCCAATTCTGTGAAGATATTATGTGTTAATTCATCATTTTTATGTTCTAGATTTTCAATTTGTGCAAGAATTTTTGCTCTTACATCGGCATCAGGTTCGTTCACCATTTCCTTTAATTTAATCCCCATTTCATACACATGTTCAGCAACTTCTTCAAAAAGTTGAAAGAAAACCCTGTCTTTGGGTAAGAATATCTTCATAATTGAGTTAAAGTCCATAAGAATGTTTTTGATATTTATTGTAAATGTAAATTTCTTGTAATTTCAACTAAACCTTACTAGCCTTATATTACGAAATTGTTAACAAAAGCGCTTTTATATAGACCAAAAGGATTTTAGGGGGTATAATAACATGATACTTTTAAGATACAAACAGGCAACTAAGGGTACAAAAAAGGGAGTCAGTTTCCTGGCTCCCTTGTAAAATCCATAGCTTTCCCCCAAAAGCTTTGACGAAAATGAACCATTTAGAATCAATTATCAATTATTAAGTAAATAAACGGGTAAGGTAATAGGTTATTTCTTATTTTTATTTAATAGAAAAATAAAAAACTAAGTTACTTTCCTAATTTAATATTGAATATCAATGAATTATAAAAATTTTAAATTTTGCCTTCTTTTCTCATTTATATTGATTTTCACATCTATATCAGCTCAATTTATCCCCTGCCAAAGAACATATAAAGTACCTTATAGTCCTTTTTTACAAAAAATTAAGCAATTATCAGATTACAATGGTAAAATTAACTTAGGCATTAGTAGTAGAATATTGCCTATGGCTGGCACAAGTTTTGCCCCAAATGGTCAAGAGTTGTACCAATATAAGGGGAAAATTTATGTATTCTTATTACAAACTGGGTTCATTTTTCAGATGTCTGAACCAATTGGAGATAGTGTAATTTTTCAAAAGATAGACAATACGATCAATATTAATTACAACATAGATTGTAATAATTTTATATATAAGGATCAAATCTACAATTATGGCGGGTATGGTTTTTGGACTTTGTTTGGTCATTTAAGAAAATTCAATGAAGTGGATAAGGAGTGGGATATCGAGCCCACAAGTCAAGAAATAATTTCATCAGGATATGACTGGTTTTCTCCAGCTGAAGGCAGAATTTATGTGCCTTTTCAAAAATTTGAAAAAGCAGGAATCAAAAACAAAGAAGGCAAAAAAATTTATTTCAAATACGAAAGCTACTATTTAGATCTCCAAACTAAAGACTGGATTAAAATAGGAAGGTTGTCAGAGGAAGTCATCAAGTTGGTTGACCAGAAGAATAATTTTATAAATTATTTATATGAAAATGGCAAGATATACATATACAATGACGAGGCTTACTTATTAGATTACATAAATAATAAAGTTTACAAATCTAAAAGAGCAGACTTCAATCAGTTTTTTATACGAAGTGCACATGATCTAACAGTTTTTTTTTATAATGGTAAATTTTATAAGTACCAGCCAATTGAGCAAACTTTTAAAACTTGGGATTTTAATATAAATGATTTTCAATTATTAGATTATCCAATTTGGGATAATGATTATGCCGACTTAATTATTGTTATTGGCATTTGCATGGCTATTATTTTCATTGTTTTTCTTGCATTAATTTTTAAACGAAGTGTAAAAAAGAAAATTGAAAAAGCGCAGTTAAGAGCATTAAAAACAAAAACAATGAACCAAGCTTTTACTGAAATTGAAATGAGCCTAATTCAATTATTGTTAAATGCAAATGAGTCAAAGCACAATGTAGAAATAGCAGACATTAATCATGTGTTGGGTATAAAAGATAAAAATATAGGCTTACAGAAAAAAGTAAGAAGCGATATCATTAATGCCATTAATGATAAATATTTATTTCTCAGCCAAGGAGATGTCAATTTGATTGGCAGTATTCGGAAGGAAGATGATAAGCGTTTCTTTGAATACTTCATCACTCCATCTGAAATAAAGACAGTACAAAAATTAATGGAGAAAAATTAAACTTTTGGTCCAGCATTTATAATTGAAGTATCC
This sequence comes from uncultured Sediminibacterium sp., assembly GCA_964492205.1. Lineage (GTDB taxonomy): Bacteria > Bacteroidota > Bacteroidia > Chitinophagales > Chitinophagaceae > Sediminibacterium. Next base: position 32,642 of record CAZBJP010000001.1, on the reverse strand, counting down.
ACACCGGGTTCAAATTTTTTAAAATTTCTCTGAAATAGATTGGCTAGACATATGCGCTCTTCTGTGTATTTAGCTTTATCTTCCCAAGTGTTAATGGGTTGTAGAATGTTTGGATCTACCCCTTCAACATGTTTCGGCACTTTAAAATTAAATACCGGGAAATCCTCATAGCCACCTTGGTCGATCGTGTCATTTAATACTGCTTGAATCATTTTTCTTGTATTTGATAAGGACATCCTATTGCCAGTACCATACGCACCTCCTGACCATCCCGTATTTATCAACCATACTTTACAATGATTTTTTTCAATTTTTTCGCCCAGTAATTTTGCGTAATCACCTGGATGTAATGGCATAAAGGGGGCACCAAAACAACTACTAAATGTTGCTTTAGGTGATTTAATTCCTTCTTCCGTACCTGCAATTTTTGCTGTATAGCCACTAATAAATTGATACATTGCTTGTGCTGCATTCAATTTACTTATAGGAGGTAAAACGCCATAAGCATCACAAGTTAAAAAGAATATATTTTTTGGTTGTGCTGCAACCGAAGGTTGAACAATATTTTGGATATGGTTTATAGGATAGCTTACCCTTGTATTTTCAGTGATGCTCGAATTGGTATAATCAACTTTATTACTTCCTTCAATAAATACTATATTTTCTAGTAATGCACCTTTTTTAATCGCTTTGAAAATATCAGGCTCGTTTTCCGCACTTAAATTAATGGTCTTCGCATAACATCCTCCTTCAAAATTAAATACCGAATGGTTTGTCCAACCATGTTCATCATCTCCAATTAATTTTCTTTTTGGATCTGCACTTAGTGTTGTTTTACCTGTGCCACTTAATCCAAAAAATAAAGCAACATCACCTGTATCGCCCACATTAGCGCTACAATGCATGCTTAAAACATTTTTAAAATGAGGTAGTATAAAATTTAAGACTGAAAAAATGCCCTTTTTGATTTCTCCAGTGTAGGCAGAACCTCCAATTAAAATTGTTTTTTCACTGAATGAAATAATTGAAAAATTTTCAGCTAATGTACCATCAATTTTTGGGTCAGCTTTGAATCCAGGAGCGTGAATGATTTGCCATTCAGGTTCAAAGTTTTCTATTTGTGATGCTGTTGGTCTAATAAACATATTATAGGCAAATAATGCACTCCAAGGCAGTTCAGTATACAACCTTAAAGGCAGCTGATAGTCTACCTCAGCACAAGCAAATGCATCTCTTACCCAAATTTCTTTTTGTTGTTCTAAATAAGCCAACATTTTATCACGTAAAGGCTTAAAATATTTTGTTTCCATTCCATGATTGAAGCCGCCCCAGTCTACCACTTCTGAAGTAATATGATCCTTGATAAAAAATTTATTTTCTGGACTGCGACCAGTAAATTTTCCTGTATTAACACAAAGTGCCCCATTATCTGCTATCGAACCTAATCCACTTTTTGTGGTTTGAGCATATAGCTCGTCGACTGAATTTTGGTAATTAATTTTTGGAATTTTGAGTATAAAATTTTGCATCATATTAATTTGTTTAAAGATACTAAAGGCAAGTTCGGTTAAATATGATCAAAATCAGTTGCTATTTCTGTCAATTTTTCAAATGTCATGAGATTGTAAAAAAATGGGTTAAAATGGTGATTAAAGCAAGGTACAAGTACAAGTTTTTATGGACAAGTAGCACCTTTGCATTCTTAATGAAAAAAGCAAGCGCCATATTATGTTTTACCCTGCTTATTGCCTCTACAAATTTGCTTGCTCAAATTCCTATTACAAAAGATACATTGAAGGTCAATGGGGACAGTGTAGTGGTCACGGCTACTAGAACAGAGCGAAAATTGAGCAACCTCACCGTTCCAGTTACCATTATTAATGCTAAGACAATTCAACAAAACGGTGCCTTACGGTTGACTGATATCTTAAAAGAACAAACGGGTTTAAATTTAACAAGTGGCTTTGGAGCCGGGGTGCAGTTACAAGGTTTGAATCCAGATTATACCATCATACTTATAAATGGGGAGCCTTTAGTTGGAAGAACAGCAGGGGTATTAGACCTGAATAGAATTGCCTTAGGTAATATTAAAAAAATTGAAATTGTAAAAGGACCTTCTTCGAGTTTATATGGAAGTGAGGCTATGGCAGGTGTGATTAACATTATTACCGATGCAACCAATGGCGCTCCTTTAAGTTTAGGATTGAGGTACGGTACTTATAATACTTTAGATGCGCATCTAGAAACAAAATCTAATACTAAAAATTTATTATACCAAGGATTCTATAACGTATATAATACAGATGGTTATAGTATTCGTCCAAATAGCAATAGTAGAGTCACAACGCCTATAGACAGGTATGCTACAAATCAGCAATTAAAATGGCATATTGGCTCAAGAACTAATATGGTAATTAATACTAGGTTCACACAAGAGAAAATTCAAAATGAAATAGCCGTTGCTAATAATGGGGTTACAATTTATTCAATTGGTAAGGAAGATATTAAAGACCTTAATCTATCTGCTAGTTTAAATCATCAATTTACCAACAGCATTAAAACAAGTTTAAGAACGTATAATACCAGGTATGATGCAGTGCAAAATTTGCTAACCATTAATGGCCTGCCTTATAGAGATCTTCTAAACCATAATTTCAAAAGAATTGAAAATCAAACCGATTGGGATATAAATAAAAAGCTACAAGCTGTTTTTGGGATTGGTGCGGTGTGGGAGGGTGTAAAAAGTAGTCGATATGATAGTGAGAAATTAAGAAAGCAAAATGATATTCAATATGCTTTTACACAATGGGAATGGAAACCTTCAGAAAAATTCACCATAATTGGTGGACTTAGGTTTGACAACAATAGTCAGTTTGCTTCTGCTTTTAGTCCCAAAATTTCTATGTTGTATAAAGTAAATCAACAACACCAATTTAAATTAAGTGTTGGACAAGGTTTTAAAGCACCTGATTTTAGACAATTATTTCTAGACTTTACAAATGCAGCGGCTGGAAGCTATAGTGTCTTTGGTGTCGCACAAGCACAGCAGGTGATTGCTAAGTTAGACGCACTTGGGCAAATAGGTAATTTATTCCCCAACTATTACCAATTAAAGGCATTAAAACCAGAATATTCAAATGGTGTTCACTTTACTTGGGACTGGAAAATAAATGCATCTTCAACTTTATCCGTTCAGCTATTTAGAAATGACATTAAAAATTTAATTGAATCCCAACAAGTAGGGACCTATATTTCTGGCGCACAAATATTTAGTTATTTAAATATAGGACGTGCTTTTACTACTGGATTTGAAATTGAAGGACAACATAAATTAAATACCCATTGGACTATAAGTGGAGGGTACCAATTTTTAGTAACAGGTGATAAGGATCAAATTGCTGAAATTAAATTCGGTACTGTTTATACAAAAAACAATCAGGGGTATAGTAGATTACTAAGGCTAAACGAATATGTGGGATTGCCTAATACCAGTAAACATAAATTACAAGTTAAATTAAATTATAATTCCCCCAAGGGTTATTACTTGAATGTAAGAGCCATTTATAGAAGCAGGTGGGCTGTAAATAACAATAACGGCAATGAAGTTTTTGACAATGGTGATGTATTTGCTAGTGGCTATGTTGCACTAAACAGTGCTGCTGGCAAAACATTCAAGAATGGAATGGGCACACAAATTGGAATAGACAATATTGGCAATTATGTAGATGCCACCAACTTACCTAATTTACCAGGAAGAACTTTTTATGCAAGTGTTAAATATCAATTTCAGAATAATAAAAACAAATAAATCATGAGAAAAATTTTATCAAAAACGGCAATGATGTTGGGATTAGCAGTGGCGTTGGTCGCTTGTTCAAAAGATCAAGAAACTATAGTTGTTCCTGTTTCTGCAGTAACCGTAAAAGATTTGGCTGCTGATACAGTAACCGGAGTTGGAGCAGATGGCAGACCTCAAAGTGCTAACACAATTACCTATTACAGTTTAGCAGATAATAAAATAGTGGCTACTACAGATGCATCTACCACTAAATGGGATGTTGCATTTTCTTCAACTAAAATTTTAATCAATGGAGGAACAAGTGGTCCTGGTTTAGGAGGTGCTTTTGTTTTCAAGGGTTTATTTGATGAATTAAAAACGATCCCTGCAGACTCTACCTTTGCAACAGACAATGCTAATGCATCTTCCTATGCTATTCCATTGGGAAGTGGAAAAGGCTGGTACACTTATGATGGAGCATCAACTTTAATTAATCCAATTGCTGGACGTGTTTTAGTGATCAGAACAGCTAGTGGAAAATTTGCAAAAATTGAAATCATTAATTATTACAAAGGGGGTATCACCTTGCCAATTACTGCAACAGATGCAGATAAGTTAACAAAACAACGTTATTATACTTTTAGATATGCTTATCAACCAAATGGCTCAAAAACATTTTAACTTTTAGCCTTAAAGCTCCAAGTGATAAAAAACTCCGCAACGGTTTCGTTCGCGGAGTTTTTTCCTTTAGATACACAAACAATTGTGCGACCTTCTCCAGATGCAACAGATTCATTAATAGCTTGCTGAATGGCAGCGCCATCTTCGCAAGTAAATAAGATCGTTCCTGTTGCTTTTTTAATAAAATGTACTTCAAGCTTCACTACCAACATGCTAATTTTTGGGCTGCGTTGATAAATTTGTCCAAAGGCCAACATGCCAGAACACATTTCAGCTGCCATCGCTTCCACTGCGAAATAAATAGATTTAAAAGGGTTTTTACTAAACCAGCTGTACTTGATTTTTACGGTGCAGCTTTTTGCATCATAATGTGCAATCCTGAGTCCAGCAAAAAACGCGGCAGGTAATTGTTGGAGTAAAAAAAAGCGAAATTTAAATGGATGGCTTATTAAAGCACTAAACTTGTCAAAATTAGGGTTCATGGCCTTTTAATTGTACTTAAATATAATGGATAAACCTTAATTTTAGTTGACTAAACGAAGCTTTATGAACCAAGGATTGCAAACCTATGATTACATTGTATTTGTACTGTATTTTATTTTAATCTCCTCTTATGGAATTTGGATCTATAGAAAAAAGAAATCCGCCCAAACCAATACCAAAGATTTCTTCTTGGCCGAAGGTCAATTGACTTGGTGGGCAATAGGCGCTAGTTTAATTGCATCGAATATTTCTGCAGAACAGTTTATTGGCATGAGTGGGAATGGATTTAGATTAGGGCTTGCTATTTCAGTATATGAATGGTTGGCTGCAGTCTCTTTGGTAGTGGTAGCAATTTTTTTTATGCCAGTGTATTTAAAGAACCGCATTTATACCATGCCGCAATTTTTGAAAACAAGGTATAATGAAACAGTAGCAATGATCATGGCCATCTTTTGGTTGTTCTTGTATATTTTCGTAAACCTTACTTCTATATTATATTTAGGTTCAATTGCAATTAATAATTTAACAGGTGGTGCGCATTTTCATTTGATCATGATTGGCTTGGCGGTTTTTGCATTATTTATCACATTAGGTGGGATGAAAGTGATTGGTTATACAGATGTATTTCAGGTATTGATTTTAACTGTTGGTGGATTGATCACTTCTTATATTGCATTAACTGTAGTGAGTGAACAATTTGGTATGGGTAAGGATGTCCTTGCAGGCTTCAAACATTTAATGCAAGCCGCACCAGATCATTTTAAAATGATATTTGATAAACCTGGTCCAGGGTCTACACAAAAAGAAATTGAAGACTATTCAAGTCTACCAGGTATTGCTATGATGGTAGCTGGTATTTGGGTGGCACATTTAAATTATTGGGGATGTAATCAATATATTACACAAAGAGCTTTAGGGGCAGATTTAAAGACAGCAAGAACTGGTATTTTATTTGCTGCATTTTTAAAATTGATGATGCCTATTTTGGTCGTAGTTCCAGGTATAGCAGCCTATGTTTTATATCAAAATGGTGGTTTGCAAACTCAGATGATGACTAATGGAGTATTAAATCAAGACAATGCCTATTCTTCTGTAGTTGGCTTTTTACCAGTTGGACTTAAAGGTTTATCTATGGCTGCTTTGACAGCAGCAATTGTGGCTTCCTTAGCAGGTAAAGCAAATAGCATTTCTACCATTTACTCATTAGATATTTATAAAAAGTATATCAACAAAGAGGCTAGCGATACTAAGATTGTAACTACCGGAAGGGTGATAATCATTCTTTCATTATTGATTGCCATTGTAATCAACTGGAAAGACACATTGGGTATTGGAGGTAAAGGCGGTTTTGAGTTTATTCAAAAGTATACGGGTTATATTTCTCCAGCGATTTTTCCTGTTTTTCTTTTAGGTTTTTTCTGGAAAAAAGCAACTTCAAAAGCAGCTATCACAGGTATATTTTTAGGTGTTGTATTATCCGTTGTTTTTGATAAGTTTTTACCAGGTTGGATGGGAAATGACACTTTATTATATACTGCTTATCAGACTGCATCAGGTAGTTTTGAGATTCCTTATTTAATACAAATGGGCTGGGTGTTTTGTTTTACTACATTGTCTATCATCCTCATTAGCTTATTGGATGTAAAAGGACAAAAGCACGAAAACGAAATAATTGAAGATAAGGGCCAGTTCAAATTATCCAACGCACATTTAGCAATGGTTGTATTAGTGTTAGGCGTGGTCATCGCATTGTATATAAAGTTCTGGTAGTATAATTTTAAAATAATTGAAGACTATAATGTCCCAAGGTGGTGAAGAGTGCGCAACGAATTAATACACCAAGGCTACACCAAAAAACCATTTTACTAGTTGGTACATTAAAGCCAACTCCTACACCAATGCTTATTGGCGCTCCCACAGACATAGTACCTAATAAACCTAGGCCAACTACGCCATATTTTTCCCATATCTTTAAAACAAAACCTGGTTCTGTTTTAACTTTTTCTGCCTTGGGCTTTCTAAATTTAGCTATCCATGTTTTTATTTTATCCCCTAAGTAAGCAGCTACAAATACGCCCACCAAACCCCCTACTATACTGGCAAAAAATATGACAATGGGGGAAAGTTTAAAGGCAAATCCTGCAGGGATTGCAGCATATATTTCAAAGGTGGCAAGCCCAGCTACAGTAAGGATTTTATAAAACATTGGGTTATATTTTGAACCGCAAAGCTAACAATTAATAGCATTTTAATGCATTTTCTTTAATTAAATAAAACTTAACTTTAAGTAACCTCAAAATTTATCTATGGAACGTAGAAAACTCTTAAAACAAGCAGCATTTGCCATTGGCGCTTTTTCAATTTCACGTGAGTTATTTGCCACAGAATCAGGTGCCTATATGAATGGGTCATTACAAGCCACATCTTTTGTTCAAAATAATATGATTCGATTAGGGTCCAATGAAAATCCACATGGACCTTCAGCATTAGCAAAACAAGCAATGATAGAAGCTGTGGGTATTTCAAATCGTTACCAATGGGATATGAATGTGCTTTTAAAAACTGAAATTGCTAAAATGACCGGACACACCAAAGAGCATATTGCTTTAGGTGCAGGATCTTCTGAACTATTAGGCATCGTTTCATTATGGGCGGCCTATAAAAAAGGAAATGTAGTTGCTTCTGAGCCTACATTCAAATTGTGGATGCCAGCTGCCAGAAGGATGGGCTTGCCAACTAAGTTAGTTCCATTAACTACTACAAAGCATAATGATTTAAATGGTATGATCAATGCAATGGATGAACAAACCAAGATGGTGTATTTATGTAATCCCAATAATCCTACAGGAACGGTTAGTCCGCAAGCTGAATTAGAAAGTTTTATTAAAAAAGTGGCAAGTTCAACAATTGTATTATTAGATGAAGCATATACAGATTATTACGACACCCCATCTATGTCTAATTTAATAGACACTTATCCTAATTTAGTCATTGCAAAGACGTTTTCTAAAACTTTTGGAATGGCTGGAGCAAGAGTAGGCTATGTGTTGGCACATCCGGCTACGATAAAGCAATTAAATGAGTTTCAAGCATGGGCCAATGCAGGACCCTCTGCGGTATCCATGCAAGGTGCATTGGCTGCAATCAAGGATAAAGCATTTGTTGATTATTGTAAGAAAGAAAATATCAAAGCAAAAGCAGTTTTATACAAAGGGTTTGAGGACCTTGGTATTGAACATATTAAATCCTATACCAGTTTTGTGTATTTTGATACTGCAACGTATAAAAAAAATATACCAGCGCTTTTGTTGGAACATAATATAATGGGTGCAAGACCTTTCGAACAAAATAGCAGTTGGCTGAGAATTAGTATTGGTACGGTAACAGAAATGGAAAAAGTAGTGGCGGTATTAAAAGCTGGCGCCGCATAGATATTATAATGTTTGATACATAAATTAAAAAGGGATCTATAACTAGGTCCCTTTTTAAAATTCGTTAGATGTAGTTTTTATAAAGTTTTTAAATAATCAAAACTTTTCTTAAGTGCGACTGATGGATTTTCAACTCTATCTTGTTCTACAAAAAAATGGTCAACACCGTTTTGTTTCGCAGTCTTTAAAATACCTGGAAGATCAAATACACCTTCTCCAGCACTTGTCATATAAGGGAACATGGCAATCCATTGACTAGGGTCGCCACCGTCACCTGCAAAACGTTTTTGTTCTTTCATGTCTTTTACATGCATCATTTTGTACCTGCCGGGATGTTTTTTGAATAAGTCTACAGGATTTGCACCACCTGCCATAGTCCAATACAAGTCCATTTCAAAATAGACCAATGTTGAATCTGTCTCATCGAAAATTATATCTAATGGCATTTTTCCATCACTTACTTGTAAACCATATCCATGATTATGATAAGCGTAATGAATTCCATATTTTTTTGCTTCTGTACCAATTTTATTAAACAGTGCAGCTGTGCGTTTATAGTCGTCAAGATTTTTTCTATTTTCTGCTGGAATTGAAGGTAATATTACATATTTAGTTCCTAATTGATTTGCGGCTTCTGCTAATGCCCCCATCTTAGTAGATAATGTGTCCAAATCTGTGTGTATTGCTGGAATACTAATTCCATTTGCTTTGGCTATTGCTAAAAATTCAGATGGCTGCTTGCCAAAAAAACCACTGCCTTTAAAACCTAGATTAGGGGTAATTGCATCCCAGGTGGTTCTAGCTTTTTCGGTACTAAATGGAAAAGGACCAAATGGTTCGATTTCAGTAAAACCTATTTCAGAAAGCATCTCAAAAGCGCCTTTAAAATCTTTATCTAACATGCTAGGTATCGAGAATAAGCCCAAGCCAACTTTATCTATTAATCCTGATTGCGCGAACAATTGCTTGGTATTGACCATGCCAGCCATGGTTAAAATTCCTGCACTATTTAAAAAATTTCTTCTGTTCATGTTTTGAAATTATTGTTTGAATTGATAGTACTAAGCTTTTTTGGGAGGCAAAGCGAATGCAGTAGCTTGATGTTCAAATTGACCATTATGTGCACCATCGCAAAATGGTTTGTTCTTACTAAGTCCACATCTACATAATCCTAGCACTGTTCTTCCACCCAAATCATAAGTATTTCCTTCTCTATCTACAATAGTGAATTCACCCTCTATCTTTAATGATCCGTTGTTGTTTACTGTAATTTTTGTTGACATTGTTTATTTTTTTTTACATTTAAAGATATTGAATTATTAGTACAATTCAATTACAGATGCTTGTTCTGGATAGTTTATTTTTAATTGTTGTTCATTTGCAGCTTGTAGTTGATATTTAATATTTACTTCACAATTGTTGCAAGGCTTTAAGTGTGTAACATATAGGGGCACCGTATTTAGAAGACCTCTCGCATAATTATTTAACTGCTTCATTTCCCGCATAAGTAATTTAGGAGTCAAATGACCAAAAAGCGCTTTCTCAGGAACGCTATTATCGAATGATACTTCAATGAAAATACCCTTGAGTTGGTTACTTAGGATTAATGGAGCAATACTTTTCCAAAGTTGATCGAGTTGATTACTTTGTTCAACAACATCAGCGCCTGTGTCTCCAAGATACAACAAATAGCTATCTTGATTTCTAATTAAGAAGGCAGTGCTTTCGTAGGGTTTTACATGACTTAATACAAATGGTGTAACATGTAAATTGGTATGTTCTAAAGGTATTTCAACACCTTCAATTAATTTTTTATAAGTGTATTTTTTTAAAATTGGCGCTTCTCCTTCGTTACCGAAGTTGGCCCAAGCGGACCAGGTAAAATATTTATTTTTAAAAACTTCTAGCACAGAAGGCAGGCCGTATAAATTTTTTGGAAGATCACTGGGTGAATTCATGATTAATCCTGCTGTATGATCAAGGTGTGCATGAGAGATCAAATAACTTTTGATTTGCTTTTGTTGAATAATGATAGGGTTTGTTTCTGAAAATATATTTTTTTGAACTGCTAATTCCAGTCCCTTATATATAGTGCCAGCGTCTATACAAATGTACTGATCGCTACCTTTTGCTGCAACAAGGTAGGAGGACAAATTGGATTCATCTAGTCCACCTTTAACTCCTAATGGAATAATCTTAAAACCATTTTGTGCCATTAATGGATTAAGGCTGAATAAAAAGAATAAAAAGGCAACCCAAAAGTGAATTTTCATTTGCAGTTATTTAAGATAGATGAAGAGGCATAAAATCTTTTCATAAAAATAACTAAAAAGCCCTATTTTTAAAAACAAATGAATTGCTGAACTTTCAAACATAAAGCTTATATAGATTCTATTTGAACACTTAACTTATGCTCCAAACAAAAATGCCTATTTTATTTTTAATGCTCTTTGCAGTTTTGTTTTCGGCGCCATCTCAGAGTCAAGACATTAGCACCAAACTGTATGAAAATTATGCACTTGAAATAAAGCAACTGGGTTTAACAAGACATTTAGATGACTATTCTACAAGAAGCACATTGCAATTAATTCATGTCTGGGACAGCTTGAATATTAATCACCACAATGTGATTTATGATAAGCTTCCTTCTATAGCATGGCAACAGATTTTTCAAGAACGATATCAATTAGCAATTCAAAAAAAGGATCATGTAATGCGATTGAAAATTGCTTATCCTTTGTCCTTCGTCTATCATACTAGATCAGCCTTTAAAGAGGGCCTGCCAGTACTTAATTATTTATATGTCAATAAGCAAAAACTAAACAGGCAACTTTTTGAGCTTGTTTTAATAAAGTTGGAGGAAGAATATCGATTTTTTAACGAAATGAACCAGGTTTTAAGAATTAGAAATGAGCGAATTGAAAATGGTTTTATTAAAACATTTTGGGAAATATATGCATCATGCGGATTGTATGAAGAAGCAATCAATGATTATAAATTATTTGAGCCGCTACCAGCAGCCTATTCAAAAAAACGACTCGCCTATTATGTAAGATTAGGAGACTTGTTTTTAGAAGTAAAAGCCTTGGATAGTGCAGAAAAATACTTTCGAATTGGGTTAAAAGAAACTGATGAGCTCATTAGATTAATTGCAGAAAAAAAAGTAAAAGAAGAGGGTGATTTTTTATATTGGAAGGGATGGTTTAATGGATTATTGGCCAACTGTTTTATTGAACGAGGTGATTATGTCAATGCAAAAAAGTTACTCTTATACTATTTGAGTCTAAGTAAAGGAGAATATAGATTGAATAGTTATTTTCCATTAAGTATTTGTTATATTAAAACTGGAGAATTACAAAAAGCTAAGAATAGTTTAGATAGCGTTGCATTTTATATTGCTGGAAGAACAATTGGTAAAGGAGAGCTTAGGTATTTTAAATATAAATCTGAATATTATCAAGCTAAAGGTCATACCGATTCAGCGCTTTTTTACCTTCAAAAATACAACCAATATAATGAGGCAGCATTTGCCAGCATTTTAAAAAATCAATCCTCTTTGTTGACAGGTAGGATGGAAATTGAAAAAAGAAGAAAAGAGCTTGTTTTAACTCAAAATGAATTAGTGGAAACAAAACTTGCATCAAGTATACAAGAAGGTCAATTATATTTATCAGTGGCAGGATTAATTTCTTTTCTTATCATTATCGTTTTAGTTGTCAGAAATCTAAAACAAAATGAAAAAAGTAGAAAACTAATTGAAGCAAAAAATAAATTATTAGAAAATTATGCGCAAAAAAATCTGCAAAAAAGTCAATACAATGAGCAATTAATTAAAGAATTACACCATCGAGTTAAAAATAATTTACAAAACGTATATAGTCTGTTAAATATTCAAAAAAGAAGAATCGAAGACCCAAAAACAATTGATTTTGTTACTTCTATTCAAAACAGAATCAACTCTATGGCTATTGTTCACGAAAGTTTATATACTGAAGACGATATAGAGTTACTCAATTTTAATACCTACACCAACAAATTAGTAGACCATCTTTGTAACACTTTTCAAAAAGAAGATCAGTCCATATCTTTTGCTTATGAGATTGATCCTGTTTCAATTTCACTAGAAAAAATTATTTTACTTGGTTTAATTATTAATGAAACTGTTTCTAATGTATTTAAACATGCATTAAATGAAGACAATACAATTCAAGTAACTATAAGTTTAAAAACTAATAACAATAATTGTACCTTAAAAATACAAGATAATGGCCCTGGCTTTGAATTAAAGCAGGTTAGGGAAAATAGTCTTGGACTTAAATTGATTCAAACAATGTGCCAACAATTAGAAGCAAATTACGATATGAAATATCAAGATGGTGTAACCCACGTTATCATTTTTAGTATTTAAAATATGAAAGAAAAAAGAATTTTAATATTAGAAGACGAACTATTACAAGCCTTAGATTTAAGTGAATTTTTATCTAAAGAAGGCTATATAACACAGATAGTAGATAATTTTCAGCAAGGTATTCAGCTGATTAATTCTTTTGATCCTCAATTAATCATTTGTGATATTAATCTTAAAAACAACAAAACTGGCATTGATTTTGCTAAAGCGGCGAATTTAATTAAAGCTGGCTTAGAAATTATTTTTATTACTGCAGTAACAAAGTCTGCTACAATTTTAGAGGCTCAAGAAGCAAACCCATTGAATTATATTGTCAAGCCATGGAAAGAAGAACAAGTAAAAGTAACAGTTCAAATGGCTTTTAATTATATACAAAGTAAACAGAAGCAGCATGCCATTTTAGAGACACTCACAATGACAGAATATAAAATTTTAAAACTAATCTCTAAACAGATGAGTAGTAAAGAAATTGCTGCCACATTATTTGTATCAGAAAAAACTATCAAAAACCATCGTCATAATATTATACATAAGTTGAACCTCACTAATGAGAAAAACAGTTTATTAAAATGGGCTGCAAATAATACAGATATTTAATGAAAATATGGGCCTTATGGTCTATTGTCAGCCAAACATCATTACTTAGTTTTGATTAAGATTTTAATCTTTGGATTATGATCTATGCTGTTTATGTAATAGCATTACAGGCCTTGTACCTGTGCTCGGGGGGGGACAGGTATAAGAAGTCTGTATTTTTTTAAGAATTTCTAATTCGTCTCAATAAGCCACTCGTAAATTATTGCTGGTGGCTTATTTTTCAATCAAAAAACATGAAAGTTCAGTCGAAACTACTTTTATTATACCTCTTTTCTTGTGCTGTTACTTCATTGCTATCCATTTTAGATACAGATCAAATAATGAGTTATCGTACTTTTATAATTGATTTTTTTCTTGCTTCATTAGCCATTTGGGCCATTACTATATTATTATTTTTTAGTGTCACATTACTTATTAAGTTGATACGATCAATAATAAGTAAGTAATATAGCTTGATTTGCTTATTTTATACTTTTTTATTTAAACCTTATTTAGCTGCTATTTAGTAAATTTGAATATGAATAATTTACTAAAGAAACTGCTAGACAAAACAAGCTTGGTAGAAAAAAGGGATACCCATGTCGCTTCTAGTTATTCTTACGCTAAAGGTTATAGAGACTTAATATTACTCATAAAGAGTAATATTAAAGACGCATTATTGATTACTATTGGTATTTTTTCTGCTGCTTTTGGATTTAAGGGATTTCTACTATCTAACCAATTTATTGATGGTGGTGCTACGGGCATTTCCTTATTAATTTCAAATTTAACAGAAACTCCATTATATATTTTATTGATTGTCATTAATATTCCTTTTATCATATTAGGTTATCATATTATAGGTAAACAATTTGCCATTAAGACCTCTTTATCAATATTAGGTCTGGCTTTATGTGTTGCCAATGTTGAATTTCCGAATGTGACGAATAACGATATTTTAGTAGCTATTTTTGGAGGCTTTTTTTTAGGAGCTGGTATAGGGTTTTCAATAAGAGGTGGTGCGGTGATTGATGGGACTGAAATACTTGCAATTTATTTAAGCAAAAAAATAGGAACGACTATTGGAGATATTATTATTGTTATCAATGTGTTGATTTTTTCTGCAGCTATGTATTTTCTCTCAGTTGAGATTGCATTGTTTTCAATGGTTACTTATCTAGCAGCCTCTAAAACCCTTGATTTTATAATAGAAGGTATTGATGAGTATATTGGTGTGACAATTGTGTCTACACACTATATAGAAATTAAAGAAATGATAATCAACCGAATGGGGAGGGGCATCACGGTTTATAAAGGAGAGCGTGGTTTTGGTTCAAGAGGCGAGATGGCCGATGTTAATATTTTATATTCAGTAGTGACAAGACTAGAGATGAATAAAATGAAAACAGAAATTGAAAGAATTGACCCAAACGCTTTTGTGGCAATGCATAGTGTAAAAGATACGAAGGGAGGGATGATTAAGAAAAAGCCACTTAAACATTAGATACTTAATTAAAATGTTCCCTAATCCCTATTAGGAACAATTTTTGTGCATCGTATTTTTAATTTTTTCTTGTTAGGCAATAATTTAGTTGCTCAACAAAAAATAATTAATGAAAATTCAATCTCTTATTCCAGTCCTGACATTGCTCATTTTATCTACAACCTCTGTATTCGCACAAAAAGTAGATGTGGCAACCCAAAATATAAAAAATTACAACCACGTTTGGGATGTGGTGATCAATGAAGGAAGAATTAATATTTTAGATACAGCTTACGCTGAAAATGCAGTTTTGCATACAGTCCCTGAGACGAAAGGGAAAGCAAATTGTATCGCTTATTATGCTAATTATGTTGCGGGCTTCTCTAATAGACAATTTACGGTAAAAACTTCCTTTGCACAAGGAGATAAGCTTGTTAAATACTGGAATTTTAAAGGCAAGCATACTGGAAATTTCTTTGGTATACCACCAACAAACAAGGAAGTGGATGTAATAGGCTGTACCATTGCAACTATCGTAAATGGAAAAATTACAGAAGAACAAGATTTTATGGACAATCTTGAGTTTTTTAGACAATTGGGTTTAATGGCACGCTAAGCTTCCTTAATAGTAATAGCTTTTATAAAAGCGGAAGGGGTAACGCCCTTTCGCTCTTTAAAGGCGTCAATGAATTTGGATCTAGAAACAAAACCTGCATTAGCAGCAATTGCCTCAATCGTAAGGTTTTTAGATTCTCCTGCTTCAATCATTTTACATACATGATCAATTCTTAAATTTTTTCTCCATTCACTGAATGTGATATCCATTTTTTTATTGAAATAATTCGATAAGGTTCTTTCCGGAATTTTTAAATCAAATGACATTTGTGAAATTGAAAATTCTTTTTGAACGAATGGGTTGTTATTCAAATATTCTGTAATTATATTTTCAAAATCTTGAGTACCTGCAGTTTCTCTGAATTTCTTAGGCATACTTGACTTAATCTCGTCAATGATGTTATCTTTTCCTTTTTCAATTGTGTAAGATACATTACCATAAAGAATTTTAGGAAATAGGAATAAAAATATATTTTGTATAAAAAATCCACCACCACAAATTCTAAAATAATATTTATCTGTAAAAATTTGTGTAAATGGAATACCAAAAAAAGAAAAATTCATTTCATACAATGTAGTCATGTGGCCAATACTATTAGTGGCAATAATAATTTGTATGAAACATAATGTGTATATCCATTTTTTTACAATAGCATGGTTGGAGGGCAGCTTACCATAGCTAATTAAAGTTCTTTTTTTATGTATGTAAAAATAAAGTATTGAAAAAGTGGCATAAATAAATAAGTGAAAAGATCTAGATATTAATATAAATTCAAAAGAAGCAAAGTAAAAATCAAGTGTGTAATTTTCCGTTATATTAACAATTTCGCTAGCAATTTGTGCTTTTTGATCAAATGGCAGGGTTGTAAATGGGAGGGTATTGATTATAGTTAGAACTGCCGGTAGCAAATGTAACAAATCCCATTTCTTTAATTTATTGTTATCTGCTAAGGTTGTCTTAACATAAAAAAATAATAATGGACCTAATAAATAGGACAGTGGTAGCCAGTGCACGAAACATACACCCTCCCAGAATATATCTTTTGTAAAATGAAGTCCATAATAAACTAAGACTACTAAGTTACAACACAAAAAAAAGAGTGCTAAGAAAATATTAGATCTATTTAAAGAACTTAGATAATAGATTAAAATAAAGGATGTGAATATACCGAACAAAGGGAAAAATAAAGCCATAAAATTGATTGCTATTATATGGGTATCAAGATAAGAAAAAGCCCTGGCAAATTAATCTGACAGGGCTTTTTTTATTCATCCTAACTTAAAACTCGATCCACTATTTGTTGACGCGTTTGTAGGTTTTAAATCCTACCACTTTTGCTGAAGTATCAGCAGTTTTTTGTGTAAACTCGTCTGTTCCATTAAATGTTACAACGATATTGTATTTACCTAAGATATCTTTTCTACTAGAAAAAGTTAGATCTTCAGTTAATGCCTCTTTGTTTAGTTTAAACTTACCTTTGCCAATAATCTTTTCAAACTTATTGTTTGCAGTGTCAGAAATGTATCTTGCAGCCCACATGAATTGACCAGCGTGGAATACTTTATACTCGTTGTACGTTCTGTCAACCGTGTCTTGACCGTTAATTTCTAAATTTTTAACTTGATGCCAAACACCATCTAATTCAGATATTCCGTCAGAAGCAATTGAACTATATTCCTCTTTAAGGTTTAATTTTTGACCTCCAACCATCATTTCAGGAATTGTTTGAATATAGCCTTTATCAGTTTTAACGATGTCTAAACTAACGTTTTGTGCTGTATCTAAGGTATTAGTATTGAAAATATTAGTTTCTATAATTTTCCCATCAGCATAGGTGTATGTTCCAACACCAAATCCAACTGATGAATCCTTTGATTGAGCTATAAAGAAGTACGCTTCAGGGGTATATAATTTATACTGTGTATTCCCTTCAGAAGCAAGGTAAACAGTTTCGGTTGTTCCATTAGAAACAACTGACTTATCCATATTGTAGACGCCTACAATAGATTCATTTTTAGCAGGTTGCGAACAACTAGCAAATAAAGCAATAAGTACAAAGCATAAAAAGATGTTTTTTTTCATGTTCAAGTTTGTTTTAGTTTGATGACAAATTTAATTTCAACAATAGCAATGTCTTGATATTGAACGTTTTAATTAGTTCAAAAACCAATCAAATAAGTTCAAAATTGTTCAAGTCTGTAAAAATATCTAGATGAAATCACTATAATCCAGCTGTTATGCAGAAATATGTTCCATTATAGCTTAATGGAACATATTTTAACTTCCAACATGAACAGTCATCCTTTAATAGCAATATTTTGTTACTCATTTAAAACTAATTAATATGAAAAAAACAATTTTATTTGCCTTTGTAGCCACTTCACTATTCGCCTGCAAAAACAATGTTGAAACTAAGTCTACATTTGATTTAGAAAATGCAAAAAAACAAATCGCTGAAAACAATGCAAAATTTGAAGAATATGTAAGCAAGACCGACTCAACTGGATTAGCAAGCATGTATACGACTGATGCTAAGTGGATGAATCCAAATGCTCCTTCTATAGAGGGAAGAGCAGCTTTAGTGGGCAAGTTCGGTAGGGATTTGCTAGCAGGTATTGGCGGGGCTAAATTATCAACAACAGATGCTTGGGGAGATGAAAACTATATTACAGAAGAAGGTAAGTTTGAAATTTTTGCCAAGGATGGTAGCTTACTTGATAAAGGAAAATACCTAGTGCTTTGGAAAAATGTAGATGGAAAATTACTTTTTTTTAGAGATATTTTTAATTCAGATTTACCTATTCCAGCACCTGCTGCTAAGTAATCATTTTGGTTTGACCATAATTAAAAAGGCCTCTAAAATAGAGGCCTTTTTTGAGTACAATAATTCAACTTATTTTTAATTCCAACCACCGCCCAAAGCTCGGTATATATTGACTTTTGCTTTTAATTGTTTTAATTTAGTTTCAATTAATTCTATTCTTGAATCTAATGCTTCACGTTGTGTTAGCAATACTTCAATATAGTCGGCTTTAGTTGAAATAAATAATTTGTTAGATATGTCTATAGACTGGTTTAGAATTTCCACTTCTTTAGATTTGGTCTCATAACTATTTTTATAATTATTTATCAGCGATAAATGATTGACCACTTCGATAAAAGCACTCAGAATGATGCGTTCATATTGATAGGCCGAGATTATTTGTTTTTCATTGGCATTTTTATAAGCCGCTTTAATTCCATTTTTATTGATCAAAGGTGCAACGGCATCTCCTGCAAAACTATATAGCAATGATGCTGGTCTGAATACAAAGCTAGGATTGAATGCAGTAAATCCTGAACCAGCACTTAGCCTAAAAGATGGATAAAAATTTGCTCTAGCAACTTGCACATCCAATTTAGAGGCGGCTAATGCTAATTCGGCTTGTCGAATATCCGGACGATTTAACAATAGTTGAGTTGGAATTCCAGTTTGTACCATTTCAACAGGGATGTCATTTAAAGAAGTATTTGTTCTTGCAACATGCTGTGAGAATCTGCCAGCTAGAAAATTTATTTTGTTTTCTGTTTCTACAATTTGCTGTTGTATGTCATACTGCAGATTTTGGGTGTGTAATAATTGCGCATTAAATCGATTTACTGCTAGCTGAGAAACTTTTGCAGCATCTTTTTCTAGCTTAACCATTTGTAGCGCATTTTTCTGCAATTCAATATTCTGTTGCACTATTGACATCATGTTATCAAGGGCTAATAGTTCATAGTAAGCACTTGATATTTCTGCAATCATGTTTGTAACGATAAAGTTTCTTCCCTCTATGGTCGAAAAATATTTAATGACTGCAGACTTTTTTGCATTCCTTAATTTTTTCCAAACATCCAATTCCCAAGATGCGTAAACACCTGCTCTAAAGTCACCATTATGCTTTGGCCCTTTTTCTGGATTGGCATTTAAGTCTTCTTCTGAGATTCCATCAAAAGTGTATCTACCTGTTTTTTCAAGTGCAGCTAAACCACTAATGGATACAAAAGGCAAATATTCTCCGTGTCGTGCTTGAATTTCATTTTTGTCAATTTCTATTTCACGAAGTGCAATATTCAATTCCTGATTGTTTTTTAAGGCTGAATCAATGAGGGAAATTAATAAAGGGTCTGTAAAGTACTGACGCCATTTTAAGGATGCAATATTGGCTGAGTCTTGATCTGCATTATAATATGCAGGAACTGTTTTGTCTTCTTTTTTGGTAATGAGTGTAGGTATTTTACATGCAGTAAAGCCAACAATAGCCAACAAGAGTATATATTTAAATTTCATTTTTATGCCTCCTTATTCTTTTAATGATGTTTTTAATCTGTTTAGTCAGGGCGGAATCTTCTCTATTTTCTACAAAATCCTCTGTTAATGGATTTACATCTTCGCCTTTGATAAGCGATCTGCCCTCCTGAAGTTTTGCGAAAATGTAATAAAGCCCAGGAACGACAATGACACCAAAAACAGTTCCGAACAACATTCCACCAAGTGCAGAAGCACCGATCGTATGATTTCCAACTGCGCCAGGACCTTTTGCTAATACAAGTGGAATCAAGCCAGCAATGAATGCAAATGAAGTCATCAGGATTGGACGGAAACGAGCTTTTGCACCTGCGATAGCAGCTTCTAATGCAGTTGCACCTTGATTGTGTTTTTGTACTGCAAACTCTACAATCAGCACTGCATTCTTTCCTAGTAATCCTACAAGCATGATCAGCCCAATCTGTGCATACACGTCATTAGACAAGTTCATAGTTTTTAGTAAGAAGAAGGATCCAAAAATGCCAGGGAAAATCGAAAGTAACACAGCCATCGGCAAAATGAAGCTTTCGTATTGTGCTGATAAGATGAGGTACACAAAAAAGATCACCACTAAGAAAATATAGAGTGCCTCGTTGCCTCTTCTTGATTCATCATAAGAGATACCTTCCCATGCAATATCATACCCTCTAGGTAAAGATGTCTTAGCCACTTCTTTAATAGCCTCGATGGCATCACCAGAAGAATAGCCTTTTGCAGGCACACCATTGATTAATGATGAGATATATAGATTGTATCTAGAGATCTCATTTGGCCCCTGCGTTTTTTTTATGCTCATAAATGCAGAATAAGGAACCATTTCTCCATGCTCATTTTTTATGTACATGTTTAAAATGTCTGATGGTTGTTTTCTGAATTCTGGCGAGGCTTGTGTATAAACCTTATAGTAATTGTTAAAGCGAATGAAACCTTGCTCATAAGTACTTCCTATCATGATGTTTAAGTTTTCCATTGCTTCGCCCACTGAAACACCTTTTTGCATGGCTAAATTATTATCAATAAAAATCTCATATTGCGGATATTTTGCAGAATAAAATGCAAATAATCCACTGAGCTCTTTTCGTTTTTTTAACTCATCCATAAATTCAGCGTTAACCCTGTCAAATTCTTGATAATCTACATCACTTCCTTTATCCAACAAACGTAATGAGAAACCATCTGATGTTCCATAACCAGGTACTGCTGGAGGTTCAAAGTATTCGATGTTTGCTGGAAGGTCAATAGATTTTTCTTCTAGCTCATGAATTACTTCTTTTACAGAGTGTTTTCTTTCTGACCAATCTTTCAAATTAATTAAGCAAGTGCCAGCGTTTGAACCACGACCTTCTGTTAGAATTTCATAACCAGCAAGGGAAGTAACAGAAGACACGCCCTCTATTTCTTTTGCTATCAATTGAAGTTTTCTTGAAATTTCATTAGTACGCTCTAAAGTAGTACCAGGAGGCGTCTGAATAATCGCATAAATTTGTCCCTGGTCTTCATTCGGAATGAATCCAGCAGGAAGTACTTTATTCACGCCCATGATGCCAAATCCAAACACAATTAAAATTCCAAAGGTCAATGTTTTTCTATTGACAATTAAACTCAGATATTTTTCATATTTACCTGTAGCACGGTCGAAAGTTTTATTGAACCAGTTTAAGAAAAGATTTACTGGTGATTTTTTCTTTGGTTGACCATGTGTATTTTTAAGTAATATAGCGCATAAAACTGGCGTAAGTGTTAAGGCAACAAATCCAGAAATGATAATGGCGCTGGACATTGTAAGAGAGAACTGACGATAAAGTACACCTACTGGGCCGGTCATAAAAGTTACGGGAATAAATACAGAAGCCATTACTAAAGTGATGGCAATAATGGCGCCACTAATTTCTTTTACTACTTTTTGAACTGCTGCATATGCAGATATATTTTCTTCCTCCATTTTTACGTGCACTGCTTCGACCACCACAATGGCATCATCGACGACCACACCAATGGCGAGTACCAAAGCAAATAAGGTAATGAGGTTGATGCTGATACCAAAGGCGTTCATAATTACAAATGCACCAATCAATGAAACCGGCACTGCCAGAATTGGAATGATAGTAGAACGCCAGTCACCTAAAAAGACAAACACAACAAAAGCAACAAGCAAGAAAGCTTCAACCAATGTGTGTAATACTTTTTCGATAGACGCGTCTACAAATTTCGATACATCATAATTGATTTCATAATCAACTCCTGGTGGGAAGTCTTTTTTTAATTCATTAAGTTTTTCTTTCACATCATCAATAACAATTCTTGCATTACTTCCGGGATTCTGTTTTAATACTAGTGAGGCAGATGGATGTCCGTCTTTATTAGAATAAATATCTACAAACTCAGAACCAACTTCAACTTTTGCTACATCTTTAAGTTTTAAAATCTCGCCATCTGAATTTGCTCTCACTACGATATTGTCGTATTGTTCAGGCGTATTATACCAACCCTTATATGTAAATACATATTCCTGTGATTGGGCTGTTTTTCCCGAACTTAATCCGACACGACCTGGTCTAGCTAAAACACTTTGTTCGTCTATTGACTTTAATACCTCTTTTGCAGAGATATTATAAGCCCTCATGCGTTCAGGATTTAGCCAAATACGAATAGCAAAAGAACGACTTCCAATTGCTTGGGCAAATCCCATCCCTTTAATACGTTGCAGTTCCGGAAGGATAAAAGTGTTGGCGTAGTTGAATAAAAATTTCTCATCTACACTGTTGTCTTTACTGTAAAGATTGAGGTACATCAACATACTTGGCTGCAATGGAGAAATAATCACACCTTCACGTTGAACCAGTGGTGGGAGGTTTGTCATCACCTGATCTACCCTAGATTTAACCCTTACTGCGGCAAGTGTTGGATCTGTTCCTGGTTCAAAAATAACTTCAATACTTGCTTCACTTGCACTTGTAGCATCAGAAAGCATGTATTGCATGCCCTGCACACCATTGATGGCTCGCTCTAAAATGGTCAGGGTAGATTTTACCAATACGTCCGCATTTGATCCGGGAAATTCAATAAAAATATTTACTCTAGGAGGAGCAATTTCTGGAAATTGTGCAATCGGAGATTTGGTGATTGCAATGATACCTGTAAAAACAATTGCTAAAGATATAGCAATGGCTAATACAGGCCTTTTTATAAAATTGTTAAACATGTTTGCTTGATTTAGGTGCCCTTACTCGGCGTGAATGTTTTTGATTCCTGCCAATTCTTTTTCAAGTGAAACAAAATTGTACTTAATCTTTTCGTTATTTTTTACCTTGCCTAATCCTTCTAAGAGAATTTTGTCGGTTGGCTTTAATCCAGATGCAACCACATATAGATGTGGAACTTCTTGCGCAATTGTAATTTGACTTGAAGTAATCACGCCTTTTTCATCAACTATATATACGTATTTTTTATCAAGCACATCAAAGGTTGATTTTTGCGGAATAATAATGGCGTTTTTTAATTGTATTGGCATCATGATATTACCGGTTTCACCATGACGAAGAATGCCTTTTGGATTTTGGAAAGCGGCTCTAAAAGCAATATTTCCTGTTTCATTATTAAAATCTGCCTCGATTGTTTCTACATAGCCATTTGTTTCGAATAGTTCCTTATTGGCCATTTTTAATAACACTTTTTGTTTTTCGTTTGACTTCACCTTTTTGATATAATCCAGGTACTCGGCTTCTGCCACATTAAAATATACCCACATTTTACTATTATCAGAAAGGCTTGTAAGTAATTCACCTTCATCAACTAAGCTTCCAAGACGTGTATGGAATTTATCCATAATCCCGTCAAAGGGTGCGCGAATTTCAGTGAAAGCAAGATGTGCTTGTGCAAGTTGTAATTCCGCTTTAGCCTTGTCAAGCTTTGCTTTAGCCATTGACAATTCGCTTTTAGAAACGACATTATTGTCAGCTAATCCCTTGGTATTTTTGAATTCAATTTCTGCAAAATTGAGCTCAGCTTTAGCCTTTCCGACCTCAGCTTCGAAGATCGCAGGCATAAGTTTAAACATCAATTGACCTTTTTTTACGAACTGTCCTTCGTCTACAAATATCTTTTGTAAATAGCCCTTCTCCTGTGATCTAAGTTCAATATGACTTGCTGAATGAATTTGCGCTACGTATTCCTTAAAAATGGTGGTATCTGTTTGAATTGGACTTGTTACCATAAATGTTGTTTCTTTTTCTTTTTCAGTTTCATGTTGTGAACAAGATGAAAAAAACAGGATGATTGCCCCAATGGCAGTAATTAAGAGTCGTCTCATTAAATTTATTTTGACTGGTTGATTAATACAAGAATAGAAAAGTACAGGCATGTAGTTGCCTGTAAGCATTGACGCATTAATACTGCGTTAATTTAAAACAAGATTAAGCTAAGTGGCTTTTCCAAGAATGGTAGAGTACAAAAAAGGGCAGTTCAACTTTATGTTGATTGATTAGGACCAATCTTAGATAAAGTGTATTTATAGCACCTGCATATTGAAATGCATTAAAAGTTGAATTGCTGCAAAAGTATCCTTTACAATTAACATGTTCATTGTGCACTTCATCTTCATCCTCGGATTCAACTTCAATGAAAAGGTCTATCTCACTATCATGATGATGTGCACTTCCTTTTTCAAAATAACTATTTTGAGTAATGTTTGAGTTTAGATTTGCAAATCCAAATGTATTTTGTAAAGTAGCAAATGAAAGATGTTGTAATAGAAAAGTGATGCATAGCAGCCCAAAAAAACGAAAATTGATCGTTTTAAGTATTTTTACATCTGTTTTCATCTTTTGCATATTCGTTACGAAATTACAATAGAATCATAATTTAGCCTAATAAATCTAATTATTAACAGGACTTTAAAAGACATTCAAAATCGTTTTAAATTAGAAATTAATCTTGAATTATCTTTATGACAAAATATTGCTAAGATGACACAGCGTTTAACTACATGTTTATGGTTTGATGGAAAAGCAAAAGAGGCTTTTTTGTTTTATAAGGATGTTTTTGGAGAGGTAGAGTTGGTTTCTGAAAATCCTCTCGCTGTTAACTATAATTTATTTGGCAGAAGATTTATGCATTTAAATGGCGGCCCTGACTTTCCTATAAATCCATCTATCTCTTTTTTTATTAGTGCATCAAGTCAATCTGAAATAGAAGACATTTGGGGTAAATTAATACAAGGAGGAAATACATTAATGCCGCTGGGAAAATATCCATGGAGTGCTCAATATGGATGGTGTGCAGATCAGTTTGGCGTTAACTGGCAATTGATGCTTGAGCATGAAAGTAGTTGTAAGGTTATGCCTAGCTTTATGTTCACTGGTAAAAATTGTGGTAAAGCTGCAGAAGCAATTGAATTTTATACAAGCATGTTTGAAAAAAGTAAAGTAATACAAATTAGTAAATATGAAGAAGGTGAGCCAGATATAACAGGTTATATTAAGTATGCACAATTTGAATTAAATGATTTGCCATTTGGTGCAATGGACAGTTCTGCGAATCATGAATTTAGTTTTAACGAAGGTATTTCTTTTGTTATTACAGTAGATACACAAGAAGAAATTGACTATTACTGGAATCTATTAGCAGATGGAGGAAAGCCAGGTAGATGTGGCTGGATAAAAGATAAATTTGGTGTTAGTTGGCAGGTAGTGCCTTCGGTTTTAGGTAAATACATGACCAATTCAGTCACAGCACCAAAAGCTACTTATGCATTTTTACAGATGTCAAAGTTTATTATACATGATTTAGAAAAGGCAGTGGAATAAAATGGTTTAATGCCATGATGCTAAATTTTTATTACTTTAAATTGATGTACAATTTTATTGTCATTTGAGCTCAATCTAATCATATAAGTACCAGTAGGTATTTGATCTAAAATTATACTTGATCCAGCAGTAATATTCAATTGACTTGAAACCTTAGCTCCAGTAGCAATATCAAAAACTTCCATATTTAATCGATTATATCTTTTAAGTACAAAGTCAAGATTTATTTGTCTAATAAAGGGGTTAGGCGCCAGTTTAATAAATTCCTCGGTGCTTAATTTTACTATATCAGTCACTAAATAATAGTAAGGACTGCTTAATTTGCTTTTACATCCATTTTGAGTCGTCATTACTGCATAGGAACTTACTGTACTTGGTTTAAATTTTTGAGTGGTATCCGTAATTTGTACACCGTCTTTAAACCATAAATTTCCGATGGTGGCACTTGAAATTAAATTATTTGCTGTGTCCCTATTTATAGAGGGAGTAGATGGAATTGAATACTTAATTAAAGTTACTGTGTCCGAAGAAATTGTACATCCTACACTATCAGTCCTAGTTACAAATAATTTACTATTGTCTGTAAAGGATTTGTTTACTACATTAGTTAGATCTGACTTTGTGTCAAAATACCATTTAATCGTATCACCTTTATTTACATTAGTAATATTTATTTTAAGACTATCACCTTCACAAAATGAAAAATTATTTGTATTAAATGCTGGTTTAACTAAATTATTACAAAAAGTTATAGATGCTTCATAGAGATTAAATGCAGAGGTAGATGTATCATTACAATTATTAGTCGTACAATTTTTTTCAAATCCAACAAAAGTTAATTTTCCGTTTAGTAAAAATCCTTTGATCGAACCCATGTTCCATAAATTTCCGTCCGGCGTGGTGTTTTTACTAATTTCAATTTCATTTTGTAATGCTACTAATTTGCCTTTATTATTCATCCATATGGCTTTGTTTAATAAAGTCCTATTATTTTTACCAATAATTAAATGATGTTCTTTCCCATGCATAATAATGTCTTGCCAGCCATCATTATTCAAATCTGCCACTTCAAATTCTCTAAAACTAAATGAATCTTCAATACATTCAATGGCTTGAATTGGATTAAAATTTGCACTACCATCATTTTCCCAAATTTGGATATAACCACCTGGTTTACCTGAAGCAGTTTTCCCTTCACTTGCAATTGCTAAGTCCACAAACCCATCTTTATTAAAATCTGCTGCCTTGATAGAAGTTGCTCCTTGTTCTGGAATTTTAAATACACCTAGTTCTTTATTTTCTTTTAAAAATTGATATTTACTAATAGCCGGGTTGAATTTATATATTGCGATACTATATCTTAAAGAAGCAAATTGAGGATTAGGATTTTGTCCATAGTCGGCTTTAATTAATTCAGGTCTTTTATCTCCAATTACATCTGCTAAAATTATTGCTCCTTGTTGATGGTTCCCTTTCCAAGTTCCATCTAAATCAGCGTTAGAAATAATATCTTGATTTTCATCAAATGTTTCATCAGATTTTTGAGTAAAAGGAATAAATCCATCTACACCCCACCAGCCTTTTTGGTCAGTTCCCATATGCATACCCACTACATCCATCAATCCATCATTGTTCATATCTCCTGTTGCTACAGAGTGGAAGAAAGCTTTATTCTTAGAAAGTTTTTGCCATTTTAATTTGTCACCTATTGTTTTCATAACAATGATATCACCTAATGGCCAAGGCTGAATTGCCTCAGTGCCATGTTGAGCAAATGCAATAGTACCTTTATTATCCATAAATGAATAATTTCTAACACCATCTAGTAACACGTCTTTATAGTAAGATTCATAAGTCCATTTATTATTTTTTTTAATAAAATGTAAAGAGGGGCCAGGTATAGAATCATCCGCAGGAATTACCACTAAATGTTCCACATTGTCAACCGTATATAAAACAATACCGCATACAGACTGAAGTAAATTTTTACTTAATCTTGAAATGGTTTTATATTCCTTTGGAATACTATCTACTAAATTAAAATTATACTTCGTTAGCTTAATACTAGTTTGGTATTGTCCGTTAACTGATAACTGAGTTAAAGTCAATAAAACAGAGAGGATCGTTACAATACGCTTCTTTTTTAAATTATAAGAAAGCGTTTTACCCAAATCTAGAATTGAATATTTCATAGTTTAAAAATTTAAACTATCCTTTGGGGGCAACTCAAATATAAGATTTATATACTTAATTAAAAGGGTATACAACATTTATATTGTATACCCTTTTAATTAACCTCATTCAATAATAGGTGATATTTTTTAATGCTTTGGTTTAATCAATTCAAAATAGGTTACAAGGAATCTATCTCCAACAATTGATCCTTGTACTTTTGCTTTTTTAATGGCGTTACAAAATCCTGCACTATCATGTGCATCTCCATGGTCATCAATGCCAGTCCCGTCTACAAAGTAGTTTTTACCTTTAAATTTAACTGCTAAATGACAGCCTTTGCCTTCCATGTTGAACATACAAGTGCCACAAGTTGCGTCAACTTCGTAAGTTGGATTTTTAGGGTTAAATACTAATTTTTTACCTGCACTGTCTTGTGCATTTGCTGTACTAAATACTAATAGCGTAATTAAACTGAATAATAGCTTTTTCATAATTATGTTTTAATAATTTAAATAAATTCCTGCACCAAAACCCATGTCACTATCGTAATGGGTTCTGATACCCATATTTTTCTTTAAAATATACCTGGCACCAATCATAAACTCCTTATCAGTATTAACCATAAAATCACCGCGCATTCTTTTTGAAAACGGAATGTCTTCACGCATTAATTGAAGTCTTAGATTTCCATCTTGATAAATTTCTGTTTGAAATGTGACCAGCATAGGTAAAACATAAGCAACGCCAATAATTAATTGTCTTCTTTTAACTCTTTAAGTAATTTTATCCATTCAGTATGAGTAGTTGTGTCTAACTCATTCATGTTTAATGCATCAATAGATGTAAGTAAATCTTTTGCTAATGAAGAAGCTGAAGCGCCATCAGTTTTAACAAGGGCATCTTTTAATGCAATGTATGAATTGAGTACCTTAGAAATAGTTGAGTTTGTTTGTGCATTTAGGTTAAATGCAAATAATAAAATGGCAGATGCCATAATTAACTTTATTATTTTCATGATTTTAATTCTTTATTGTTCAAATTAGTCATATAGATACGGGTGAAAATGTATTAAATTATCTGATAGCCTTAATTTTCCTTATTTCATAAGTCGTCTTCTACTTCTATAATCATTTCAATTTCTACAGCCATATTCATTGGCAGGGAATTCATACCTACAGCAGACCTCGCATGTTTCCCTTTTTCACCAAATACGCTTACCATCAAATCAGAAAAGCCGTTGATTACTTTTGGTTGGTCTACAAAATTTTCAGTACAATTCACCATCCCCAAAACTTTTACAATTTTTTTTACTTTACTCAGATCCCCAACTGCATTCTTTATACTTGCAATTAAATTGATTCCTGTAATTCTCGCTGCTTCAACACCTTCCTCTATATTTAAGTCTTTACCTAACTTCCCTTTTATTAAGCTACCATCAGATTTGCTTGGTCCAGTACCTGAAAAATAAATTAAATTACCAGTTCGAACATATTTTACATAGTTTGCAATAGGGGCACTTGTTGGTGGAAGAATAATGCCAAGTGATTTTAAATTTTGCTCAGGGCTTTGTGCATAAATACAATTAATCGATAGTATGAAAACTAGTAAAGTTAAATTTCTTTTCATAAGCATTGTTTTATCTGATATAAATTTTAATGTAAAGTAACAATTAACTCGAAAAACATTTTCATTCATCCTCTTTATAACTCAAAAAACGTAATACCTGGAATTAAACTGACCAAAACTTACCCTAATTTATTTTGGTTTTTTGGGGGGATGACTTGCTTAAATAAAATAGAGCTGTATCTATAAAGAAGTTTTTGAAAACTTACGGATAAACTTTTTTATATATTCAATTATAAATTCAAACTCTACATAATTCAATAACCAAGGGAATCTGTTTACTAAACGCATAATTTTAGTGTTTCTGCTTAAATCTGGCCCTAATGTTTGATAAATCCGCTTATCATAAGCTTTCATAAATGTTGATGAAAAATTTCCATGTCGATAACAGTTTATTGTTTGTTCTGCAGCATAAATTCCACTCCAAATTGCATTATCTATTCCATTACCACCAACAGGGTCTATCAAAGTAGCTGCATCACCACATAACATAAATCTTTCACCAGAAATCTTCTTTTTTTCTGTTCCAAGAGGTAGCGCAAAACCTTTTATTCCATCTTGAAATATTGCATTTGTAAATCTCTTTTTTATATTTGGGGATTCGTCAATTATTTGTTGCATGATGGCTCTTTGGTTAAGGTGATCGTTTTTTTCAGAAAAATGTCCAAAGCCAACATTCGCCCAACCGTTTGTTAATGGAAATATCCAAAAATAACCAGTTGGAAATTCTTTAAATAGATGTACTTCATTAACGCCTTCTTCTAAATCACTTATTCCATTTACATATGCTCTAACTGCAGTTATTACATGTTTCCCTCTTAATTCAAAACTGGCTAAATTTCTAACTACAAATGAATTAGCACCATCGCATCCAAGTATAATGTTTGCTCTAAACTTGAAATCATCAGATAAAATACATTCAGCATAATCTTTATTCACCGAAATATTTTTAAGACGCTTATTTTCAAGTACAATTGTATCAGTTTCTGATTTTACAAGATTTAATAAAAAATCATCAAAATCTACTCTCCTTACATTTAATGCTTGTGCAGACCAAGTTCTTATAATTTTTGAGCTTTTGGGTGTAAATAAAGCTGCTGATATTACTTTTGAACCTAATTGCATGTTCCGTAAGTTCAATCCCCACTGTTCATCAATATAATCCATGCCCTTAAATGCCTTAATAGGTATTGCATCACCACAAATTTTATCACGTGGGAAAGACGACTTGTCTATCAAAACAACCCTTAAGCCACTTTTTCTTAATGTTAAAGCGGCAGCACATCCACTTGGTCCTGCACCAATTATTGCTACATCGTAATGTTCTTGTGTCATATTTAGATTGTAATGTTGAAGATACAAAACACTGGCTTGTGAACTATATAAAATAACACAAATACAATTCAATCCATCATTGAGATAAAGCTTTACCGATTATTCATCGATATAAAAAAGAGAAGAATTTATGCTTCATTTTGTGTGCCCATCATGAAATTTAGGGAGAACCTACATTTCTCATGATGGTTTATAGCGGTATGGTATACTTTTTCTTTAGTTGATAATCAATACGATACAAGATTGAAATAGTTTTATATTCCTTTTTTTCACCCATTTAGCACGTTTTTTGTGAAAACTTGGCACGGAACCTGACCGGGATTTAGAATCTAAAAACGCCTTATTTTAAGTAACTTTGTAGTCAATTCTGAATATGAATATTGCACCAGTTTTACATAAAGCTCCACTTAAGTCATTGGATGAAAAAATGAATGATTTAAATTATTGGTTAGCACAACCTTTGGTAAAAAGGCTTGAAGCTGTGACATTTTTAATATCACAAACAGTAGATCTTAAAACTACCAGAATGGATAAAACGCATGTAGTAAGAAGAAAACTGAAAGCATGACTTTAGCCCAAGATTTTGAAGACT
>CAZBJP010000001.1:0-1317 GCA_964492205.1 uncultured Sediminibacterium sp. | reverse complement strand
TAAACTCCTTAATAAACACCAAGTTGATTATATGGTGGTTGGTGGATACGCATTAGCATTTCATGGTAAACCAAGACATACAGGCGATTTAGATATTTGGATTAATCGTTCAGAAGCGAATGCTGAAAAATTAGTAATGGCAATAAAGGAATTCGGATTGGCAAGTTTAGGATTAACAAAATCTGATTTTATGCAAGAGGGTTATGTTACACAAATAGGATATCCACCACTTAGAATTGACATTCTGAACACTATTGATGGTGTGAAATTTGAAGATGCTTTCCCAAATAAATTACTTGTAGATGTAAATGGGATTGAAGTAAAGTATATAGGTTTAAAAGAATTTGTAGAGAACAAAACTGCTTCAGGCAGAATTCAGGATATTGCTGATTTGAAAGAGATTAAGAATATAAAGAAGCAGTAATTTATATCTTTCAAAAATAATATTTGTAAAAATTATAATTACAAAATGAGTAAGTTGGTTTTGATAACAGGAACAAGCCAAGGTATTGGACATGCATTAACTAAATTATTACTAATTAGCGGTTATAGTGTTATTGGCACTAATACAACAGGTATTGATAATATTAATGAAAATAATTACAAATCTTTTTCATTAGACTTATCAAATTCGGATTCAATTGCTGCATTTGAAAAAAACATACAAATTGAAAATATAAAAGTTGACATCTTAATTAATAATGCAGGTATCGGTCCTGATTTAGATTTTGAATTGCCTGAAGAAATTTCTTTCAAGAAAACTTTTGATGTTAATGTGACAGGAACTACATTTTTTACCGAACAAATGCTGCAGTACATGAATGTTGGAGGTAAAATAATTAATATATCTTCTAAGATGGGTTCAATTGATGTTTGCGAAAAAAGTGATTCAGTTGCATATAGAATGTCCAAGGCTGCACTCAATATGTACACCAAAATTTTAAGTAATAGACTGGTGGGTAAACAACTTGTTGCTTCTGTGCATCCGGGTTGGGTGAGAACTAATATTGCAAAGAGTAATATACATGGACGATTATCATCTGAAGAATCTGCTCAAAAAATATTTCAATTTATCACAAGTGATTTTAAAACTGGAACCTTTTGGAATGTAGAAACAGAAGCGGAATGTACATGGTAAAAAATTCACCACTGTTTACACCATAAAATCCCAAAACCTGGCAGGAACATGGCAGAGAATTACCCCAAACAAAAAGGGTTTATGCTTTTAACAGCATAAACCCTTGATAATGTTGCCTTTCGGCAGTGGGCCCACCAGGGCATGATCCTGGGACCCCCTGATTATGAGTCAGGTGCTCT